>JAFQPR010000083.1 GCA_017411605.1 Clostridia bacterium
GATACCACGAGCTCTTTCCTCGGGGCAGTTGTCGATCTGGCTGTAATCAAGGAACTCAGATCCGTTGATAAGGGAGAGAGTCTTGGTGATTGCAGCAGTAAGAGTGGTCTTACCGTGGTCAACGTGACCGATTGTACCGATATTAACATGGGGTTTGGTTCTTTCGAATTTTGCCTTTGCCATTTTAAATATCCTCCTTGGATTTTTATGTTTATTATTATTTTTATTTTATTTTAACCGTTTCAACCTCTGGCATAAGTTGTCACGGGTTGAACCTAAGCTGATTATTTAGCTCTGTTCTTGATGATCTCATCCTGAATATTCTTCGGAACATCCTGGAATCCATCGGGCTCCATTACGTATACAGCACGTCCCTGAGAACGAGAACGAAGGCTGGTCGCGTAACCGAACATCTGAGCAAGCGGAACGTGAGCGTAAATTCTGGATACGCCCGTTGCGATCTGCTCCATAGAATCCATCTGACCACGGCGGGAGTTGATATCACCGATGATATCACCCATGTAGTCGTCGGGAGTAGTAACGGAAACCTTCATGATAAGCTCTGTAAGAACGGGATCTGCGCGTCTCATAGCTTCCTTGAATGCCATAGAACCTGCAATCTTGAATGCCATCTCGGACGAGTCAACCTCGTGGTAAGAACCGTCGTAAAGAGTTACCTTAACGTCAACAACGTTGTAGCCTGCAAGCACACCTGCCTGCATAGCGCCCTGAATACCTGCATCAACTGCGGGAATGTATTCCTTAGGAATAGCACCACCGGTTACAGAGTTGATGAACTCGTAGCCTGCACCCGTTTCGTTAGGCTCGATAGTGATCTTAACGTGACCGTACTGACCCTTACCACCTGACTGACGCGCATACTTGGTATCCTGGTCGACCTTCTTGCGAATGGTCTCTTTGTAAGCAACCTGAGGAGCACCGATATTAGCCTCTACCTTGAACTCACGAAGAAGTCTGTCAACGATAATTTCAAGGTGGAGCTCACCCATTCCGGCGATGATCGTTTGACCGGTTTCATCATCGGTATAGGTTCTGAACGTGGGGTCTTCCTCTGCAAGCTTTGCAAGAGCGATACCCATCTTCTCCTGACCTGCCTTAGTCTTAGGCTCGATAGCCTGACGGATAACGGGCTCGGGGAATACCATGGACTCAAGAATGATAGGATGCTTCTCATCGCAGAAAGTATCACCGGTAGTTGTATTCTTAACGCCTACAACTGCTGCGATATCACCTGCATAGCAAACATCAATATCAGCTCTCTCATTAGCGTGCATCTGAAGGATACGACCAAATCTTTCATCGGAATCCTTAGAAGAGTTGTAAACAGCTGTTCCCTTCTGAACAGAACCCGAATAAACTCTGAAGAAGCAGAGCTTACCAACGAACGGGTCTGTCATAATCTTGAATGCAAGAGCTGAGAAGGGTTCATCATCACTTGCGTGACGCTCGTCTGCCTCACCTGTCTCGGGGTTAACACCCTTGATAGAAGCGATATCGGTGGGAGCGGGCATATACTCAATAATGTTATCAAGAAGCTTCTGAACGCCCTTGTTCTTATAAGAAGTACCGCAGCAAACGGGAATAATATCGTTTGCAAGAGTTGCTCTACGGAGAGCTGCCTTAAGCTCCTCGGTAGTGATCTCCTCTTCCATGATGTAACGTTCCATAAGCTCTTCATCTGTTTCGCAAATGGACTCTATCATGTTCTTACGGTATTCCTCTGCAAGCTCCTTCATGTTCTCGGGAATCTCTTCAACTCTCATATCCTTACCAAGGTCGTCGTAATATACGTCAGCCTTCATATCCATGAGGTCGATGATACCGCGGAATGAGCTTTCAGCTCCGATAGGAAGCTGCACGGGAACTGCGTTCGCGCGAAGTCTATCCTTGATCATTTTAACAACGCGGAAGAAATCCGCACCCATAATGTCCATCTTGTTGATGTAGCACATTCTGGGAACCTTATACTCGTTTGCCTGGTTCCAAACCGTCTCTGTCTGGGGCTCAACACCGCCCTTAGCGCAAAGAACCGTTACAGAACCGTCGAGAACTCTGAGAGATCTCTGAACTTCAACGGTAAAGTCAACGTGACCGGGAGTGTCGATGATGTTTATTCTGTACTTGTTAGCCTTTGCAGCCTCAGCATCATTCTGGAACTGAGTGGGAACCCAATAACAAGTAGTAGCAGCGGAAGTAATTGTAATACCTCTCTCCTGTTCCTGCGCCATCCAGTCCATCGTTGCAGAACCGTCGTGGGTCTCACCTATGCGGTGAGTTTTACCGGTATAAAAAAGGATACGTTCAGTCGTTGTAGTTTTACCGGCATCGATGTGAGCCATGATACCGATGTTTCTTGTTTTTTCAAGCGAATACTCTCTTGGCATGAAACTTTAACCTCCTTTTTTATACTAATTAAAATCTGTAGTGAGCAAAAGCCTTGTTTGCTTCTGCCATCTTGTGTGTATCTTCCTTCTTCTTGAAAGCTCCACCCATGCCTGCTTTAGCATCCATGATTTCGTTGGCGAGTCTTTCAGCCATGGTGTTTTCACCACGAGCTCTGGAATAGTTGATTATCCAGCGAAGACCAAGTGTCTGTCTACGCTCAGCGCGTACCTCCATAGGTACCTGATAGTTTGAACCACCAACTCTGCGAGCCTTAACCTCGAGAACGGGCATTACATTCTCAAGAGCCGCTGTGAATACGTCAAGTGCGTTCTCACCGCTCTTTGCTTCGATCATTGCAAATGCGTCGTAAACTATCTTCTGCGCAACACCCTTCTTACCGTCATACATAACGTTGTTGATAAGCTTGGTTACAAGCTTAGAACCGTACAACGGATCGGGCAATACATCTCTTTTGGAAATTTGACCTCTTCTAGGCACTGTACTTCCCTCCTTCATTAAATTATGATATCATAGGTACTCGAATATTTTTCAATTCGTTAGTGCTCGTTTTGCGAATATCAGTTAAACATCTATATCACAGCACGTGAGCACATTTTTTGTCCGAAATCGTACCTTTTAATTATTTCTTCGGACGCTTTGCTCCATACTTGGAACGGCTCTGCTTACGGTTAGCAACACCCTGGGTATCAAGCGTACCACGAATAATGTGATAACGTACACCGGGAAGGTCACGAACACGGCCGCCACGAATGAGAACAACAGAGTGCTCCTGAAGGTTATGTCCGATACCGGGAATGTAGCAAGTAGCTTCCATACCGTTGGTAAGTCTTACTCTGGCAATCTTACGAAGAGCCGAGTTAGGCTTCTTAGGTGTCGTAGTTGTAACCTTGGTGCAAACGCCTCTCTTCTGGGGCGAGGTCTTATCTGTAGCTTCATTACGGAGTGTGTTAAATCCACTCTGGAGTACGGGAGTCTTAGACTTGTACGCCTTGTCGCTACGACCTTTTTTTACGAGCTGGTTAAAGGTTGGCATGATTTTCCTCCTTCTTCTAGATATAGTGTTTATAGAAATCCTCTTCGGCAAATGCCTGCCGAATGGGATATCAGCATAATCAATATCGGCAAAAAGGCATAACTAGCCCTAGTTCCCGATAATACCGATATATTTTAACATCTACAATAGAGAATGTCAAGTCTTTTTATAAAAAATTCTTCTTTTTTTCAAAAAAAAGGCAAAATAACCTATAAAAACAGTTTTCTTCCTTATATTATTATATACTATACAACAAAATGCAACAAAAAAACAGTGCTAATTGATTTTCAAAATGCTTTCGACTTTAAAAACGAAACCGTATTTTTCCTCTTCTTCGTATTCCGAATCTGCAAAACGTCGAAGCAAAGCAAGCGATGGAGCGTTTCCCTTCATCACCTCACCGAATAAAGTATGGACACCGATGCTATTTGCTATTCCCGCAAGACCGAGAAAAATCTTTTTACCTATCCCTCGTCTTTGATATTCCGGCAACACTCTAAAGGATACGGATGCGTTTCCCCTCCCGTCAAAGTCAAATAATGTTCCTTCTCCAACAAAAATATTTTCAAGCAAATCTGACAAAATCGTTGCCGCAAATGTCATCGATTCATTATTTTCAAATTCATTTCTGACAAATTCAATAAAATCAATCCCTTTGCCGTTTGGCAAATCATCGGTTAAATTGTACCCAAAATACCTATTTAAGTTTACATTTTTAATCAATTTCTCATAGTCATCCGCATAAGCATTAGCAAACTCACCAAGATAAACATCGTCAGACAGATATTCGGGAAGTTCGTCCAAAAGCATACATTCGGTAACTATTTCTATCATAAGACTTCCGTCCTCATCCTCACCGAGATTATAATGCTCGGCGCCTCTTAGCATAAGCTCCCGCTCTTTCGGTGAAATACCTATGACGATTTCGGGTATCCTTTGCCGCTTGCAATACTCGGTTATCTCGCAATATGCAGATGCAATATCTGCAGAATCCGAAAGCGCTATCGGCGCTTCAAAATGATATCCCGCATCTTCCGAATAATAGCGAATTATAAGAGCTCCCGAAAAATATGCGAAGGCTGCTTCAAATTCACCGAAATCAAAGTCGGAGCAAACGTATTCACGAGCAATCGTTATCTCCTCGGGAGTCAGCTTGGATATTCCTGACTCAAAGCCATCGGCATCAAAAAATTTAAGCATCACTCTTTTCCTCCTCGCCGTCACGGCTGATAGGAAAATCTATACGTACAATGAAGGTTCGCTGGTTTCTTCCCCCTGCAGTATGATATTCGAAGCCCATACCGAGAGACTCGCATATTTTTTCACACGTCTTGAGGCCTATGCGGTTGCTTTCCTTACCGTCAGTATTCTCCAGAACATGGTTTTTGATGACGCAGACGAGCTTTCCGTAAGAGATTGATGTATCAACGGTTATCTCCTTTTCCGGATCCGCGTATTTATGAATATTCGAAAACAGATTATCTATAACTCTCATTATTCTTGGCGCGTCAGTTAAAACCCGTGTGTTTTCTTTGATGGTATCGGACAAGTTCATTCTAACGTTATAACCACGCTCGCTAAGGAGAAGAATATGCTCTGTAAAGAGCTGCTCGACTAATGTTTTTGCATCGTACGCGCTAATTTCAACTCTCGAATCGTTTCCGCCAAACACAAGGAAATATCTGAACATATCGTCGGATAATTCCTTCAAGCGAAGCGCTGTGCTTTCGGATGCCTTGATATATTCCTGCATCTGTGTATCATCCGTGGAATTTTTCATAATATCAAGATAGCCGAGAAGTACCGTCAGCGGCGTTCTTATATCATGCGACATTGAAGTAATAAGATCCGTGTTAGCCTCTATAGCTTGTTTTTCCTTTTCAAGGCTCTCTATCATCGAGCTTCTCATCTGCTCAACGTTTCTGCTGAGCGTTGATATTTCATCATTTCCGCTGCCGTACCTTATAGGATTATGCATATCAACCTCGTAAACACTGGAAACGTCTTTGGCAAGTCTGGATATCTTGAAAATGATTCTCTGGAAATAAAGCATAAGAATTATGACTATTATTAACACGCCACCGACTATGCTGGCTATATTCGCTACGTCATAATATATGTAAGCCGTAAAGTCAGCAAGGGTTACAAAGAGTGTACCGTCAGATAACTCAAGCTGACGAAGACCGTTCTTTTCCGCCGTTGCGATTATCTCTTCTCTCGTAGGATAATCAACTGTGAAGCCGCCACCCGGTCTTGTCGCCGCGTTACCGTTTTCTTTATCGGCAGAACCGATTTTATCATCATCGCCGTCGGATCCGTTTCCCGATTCGGAGCCGTCAGAAGACTCGTCTCCATCACCCGGGGTTGCTTCATCTGAAGGTTTTTCGCCTTTGTCTTCGCCTTCACCGCCGTTATCCTGTACCGAGTCGTTTTTATCCTGCTCAACACTACTGTCAAAGAATAGCTGATTATCTTTATAAAGGAACAGATAAACATTTCTATTTCCATGTACCCATTGCGTAATTTCAGCAGTATCCGTTGATGAAAGTCCATTTTCGCTAACATATGTTTGCAAATCTTCGATGTATTTATCGTATCTCACTTTTTTCTGCTCTGCGGAATTATAATCCTTTTCTACCCAATTATTAATGAGCATTCTCGAAAAAAACGCAAATCCTAATCCAAGAATAAGGGAGATAATAATGGCAAGCAGCATTCCGGAGCGAAGTGATCGGGTGTGCTTTTTTATTTGATTTACAAGCCGATTAATCAATTTGATATCCCTTTTCCCAAACAGTTCTTATTACCTTAGGTGATGATGGAACGTCCTCGAGCTTACGTCTTAAATTGAGCATATGTACCGTTACGGTGTTGCTTGACGAAGGTAACGGTATTTCACCCCAAACAGAGCGGTAAAGCTCATCAACGCCTATCGCTCTACCTCTGTTTGTCGCAAGGTAGATAAGAAGATCCATTTCCTTATCTCGTATATCGAGGGACTCACCGTTTTTGAACACCTCTCTGGTGTCGGGATTTAGCACGATACCGAAGCTCAGCTTAATAATGTTCTCTACCGTATCCCCCTTCGCCTTATAATGATTGTATCTTCGCGTGAGCGCCTCAACCTTCATAAGCAGCTCTGTTCCGCCAAACGGCTTTACAAGATAATCGTCGCCACCGCTGCTGTATGCGCTCTCCTTATCCGAATCCATCGATTTAGCGGTAAGGAAAAGCACGGGTACGGGAGAAAAGCTTCTTATCTCACGAACGGCATCAATACCCGAAAGCTTTGGCATCATAATATCCATAATACAAAGATCTATATCTCTGTTTTCCGTAACGAGAGCAACGGCACTCTCACCGTCGGATGCTTCGACCACGGTATGACCTTTACTTTCAAGGAGCAGTCTTACTATCTTTCTTATTTCTTTTTCATCGTCTGTAACAAGTATTTTCATAGCAGTTCCTTTCTAAAAATCAATACTACTGCGCAAAGTTCTACAAATATCATTGTATCATCTTTTTTTGAATTTTTCAAGTACCGATAGAAAAGAGGTGCATGATCAAAAAACATTTTTTTCTTGCAAGACGTTTTTTGACGTTTTTTTCTTATTTTTTTAAATTTTTTATTAATTTTCCTGTTGACAATTGTAATATAATTATGATATAATTGTTGTGTATAAAAGTCTTTAAATTTTGAATGGAGTAAGCTCGAATGAAATTCATTGGAAACGTTTTATGGTTTTTCACCTTTGGTTGTATCAGCGCCGCACTTTGGTTCCTTGCGGGAATTATATGGTGCGTAACACTTATTGGAATACCATTCGGTAAGCAATGCTTTAAGATCGCAAAATTCAATATGTGGCCTATGGGTAAGGCGGTTGATACTTACTTTGGCGCAAGCTTTATCGGAAATCTTCTATGGTTCGTTATCGGTGGATTTATCGCAAGCCTTATTTATTGGATCCTCGGTCTCGTTCTCAGAATTACAATAGTTCTCTACCCCTTCGGTAAGCAGTTCCAGAAGCTTTCCAAGATTACGAGAGCTCCCTTCGCATCTTACATAATTTGATTTCGATTAAGCAATAACGACGATCGTATTAAATAAGATTTATAACTTTGCTCACATGAGCGATTAAATATCAATAGAGAGCCGATCGGTTGCTTCACCGAAGGCTCTCTTATTATTTGCGCTGATTTGAGCATTGCCGGCGGTGTAAGCCTTGTTTTCGCGTAGCATTAAGCGCTTTTTGTATTGAACACTTTTTATATTGAGGATAACAACTATGACATTTAAGCTTTGGTCACTTATGCACTATTTATATATACTTTCACCCATCATTATCTTTGCGGGGTTATATTTTTTGGTACGGCACAAATCCGAAAGAACAAAATATATACTCGGCGCAGCTCTGGGCGCTATTTCCGTATTTATTCTGATAATCAGAAACGTCGATATCTTTTCACGCCAGGGCTGGGACCCTGAGGTCATTCCTCTTCAGGTATGTCACATAGGCAGTCTTGTTGCGGGACTTGCGCTTATCACGAAAAGAAAGTGGCTCATCGTCACGTCCTTTTGCTTTAATATGATCCCCGCGTTGTTGGCAATGATATTTGCAGACGCTCTGGCAAATTACGACACACTACTCAAGATTCGTCCGCAGACGTACGTTTGGGGGCATATCTTTATTATTGTCTGCGCCCTATACGGAATGTTTATCCTTTTGCCAAAGCTCAAAAAAAGGGACTTATTATTCTCGCTTGCTTTCATTGGCACAACGTCTGTCGTTGCGGTTATTTGCAATTCCGCTTTTCGCGTGGCATTCGGATGGGAGCCGAACTATTTCTATTTATACGATTATAAAGGAACACCTTTAAAATTCCTTTACCGTGTCTTCCCTTCTTCAACTTACGGCTGGTTTACCATCAATTGGTTCTATGCGCTGACACTTTTTGCTGTATTCGTCGCAGTGTTTATAGCTCTATTCTACCTAGGTCAGTTGATTATAAAGAAGATGAGCCCGAAATCAAACCAAACAGACTAAATATTTTACTATCCATAAAAAACTGCAGAGGCAAAGCGGAAAATTTCCACAGTGTCTCTGCAGTTTTTATAAAAGTCTTATATTGATTAACCAGCGAATCAATAGTTCTCTTTTCTGACCTCGAAGAAGCTCTGAGGATGAGCGCATACGGGGCAAGCAAGAGGAGCCTTCATACCCATTACGAGGTGACCGCAGTTGCGGCACTCCCACATAGTCATTTCGCTCTTAGCAAATACTTCCTGCATCTCTACGTTGGAAAGGAGCTTGCGATATCTCTCCTCGTGAGTCTTCTCGATTGCAGCTACCATTCTGAACTGAGCGGCAAGAGCCTTGAAGCCCTCCTCCTCAGCTTCCTTAGCGAAGGTATCATACATATCGGTCCACTCGTAATTCTCTCCCTCTGCAGCGGCAAGAAGGTTTGCAGCGGTAGTTCCAAGTCCGCCGAGAGCCTTGAACCAGAGCTTTGCGTGCTCTTTCTCGTTATTTGCTGTTTCCTCGAAAATAGCAGCGATCTGTTCGTAGCCTTCCTTCTTAGCTACGGAAGCAAAGTACGTATACTTGTTTCTCGCCTGAGATTCGCCTGCAAAAGCAGTCATAAGATTTTGTTCGGTTTTTGTTCCCTTGAGTTCCATTTTAAATTTCTCCTTTATGTTTGTGTTTTTATTATTATCAAATTGATATTGCGATATTCAAACCGCTCTGTTCTCCGCCTTGCATTCGTCGCAGACGTATCTTAGCTTTAGCTCATAAGAATCTACGTCAACCCCCGAAAGCTTCTTCAAGTCATCAAGAAGCGTTGGCACCTCTACGTCGGATATCCTTCGGCATACGGTACATATCAGGTGCCCGTGAAGCACGAACGATGAATCATAGAAGTCGGCTCCGCCATCAGCGGTTATCCTGCGAATAAGTCCCTCTTCCTCCATGCTGCGAAGATTATTGTAAACGGTTGCTCTGGATATACCCGGCATTCTCTCTCTCGCAAGAGCGAGAAGTTCATCCGCCGTTCTGTGCTGACCTTTACAAAGCTCAGAGCGAAATATCGAAAGCAATAACGCTCTTTGCTTTGTCATATTTCTCTCCTTTTAGATCAAATCTTGTTTTTTTGGACTCAATCTAAATTTATTATAACAGATATTTTTCTGCTTGTCAACACTTTTTTTATTTTTTTATTTATTTTTTTTGCAGAAATCCGAGATCAATAAAACTTATAATAAAAATATAAGTACTATTAGGATATAATAGATTATGATATTATACTTTAAGGAATCCCTTTATTACCTTAATAGTATTATATACGCCGTCGATATGACTTCTCTCATAGCCGTGGCTCGCATAGACGCCCGCGCCTATAAGACCGTGTCTTGCATCAATACCCGCGCCGAGCGTTGCTTCTACGTCGGAGCCGTATCTCGGATATACGTCAACGGCATAAGATGCTCCCCCGACCTTTGCAGCTTCGATAAGCTCGCCGACGAGCTCGTAATTATAAGGGCCCCCCGAGTCCTTAGCGCAAATGGATACATCTCTTTCGGTGCAGGAAAGGCCGTTGCCTATGCACCCCATATCAACGCTGATAACGTCTGTTACGCCTTTTGGTACGGATGCGCATCCACCGTGGCCTACCTCTTCATAAACAGTGACGTGAATATAAACGCATCTTTCGGGTACGATACCGTTATCCTTAAGATACTTTGCAAAGCCGTAAAGGATACCGCAGGAAAGCTTATCGTCAAGGAAACGGGATTTTATGTATCCCGACTCGGTGATCCTTACTCTAGGGTCAAATGCAACGATATCTCCAACCTCTATGCCAAGCTCTTTTACTTCAGCCGCAGTGCTGACGTTTTCATCAAGCACGACCTCGGTCGTATCAAAGTTGCGGCTCGTATCGGCATAAGCAGTGTTTACGTGAACCGAAGCGTTGCATAGCTGGAACGTTCCCTCGATAACCTTACCCGAACGGGTATATACTTTAACGTTTTCAGCCTCGCCGTTCTCTGCTCTCATACCACCGAGGGGGGTTAATCTAAGCCTACCGTTCCCCTTTATCTCTGCAACCATACCGCCGAGTGTGTCGGTATGAGCTTCAAACAGAACTGCATTTTTCTCATCCCTACCGCCAAGCTTAATAAGAACGCCTCCTTTAACGGTAAGCGATGCCTCAAAACCAAGCTCAGAAAACTCGTTTTTAACAAACGCTGCTGCCATTTTTGTAAAGCCCGTAGGGCTGTCTATTCCGAGAAGTCTTTTAGAAAAATCCACAGCTGCTTCGGCATATTTTTTGCCTAAAACAGCATTATTGTTAACTGTTGTTTGCATAATTACTCTATTTCTCCGTAAAATATATTTCTTTATCAATTTTTATTTGCAAAAGCATCACTCAACGAAAACGAAAAAATTCGATTATCCTTAAAGTAACCTCCAAGCCTCGATTTTGCCGTACCTAATACACTCTGCAAACGTTATTTTAATTATATCATAAAACTCTCTTTTTTTCAATCATAAATCTTAAGTTTATATGTTTTTGTCATTTTGACGAAAAACGGCTTTAGTTTTATAAAAAAATTCTCAAAAAAATCTTTTGGTATCAGGAAAAAAACTGTTGATTTATCAAAAAAAAAGTAGTACAATATATGTATCAAAAAAATTAGTAAAAAATAGCAAAGGAGACATTATGCAGAATTTAGTTCGTCCCGAAAGCTTCGTTCGTATAACTAACGAAGCACTTGCAAATGAATTTATCAAAGAACAGGTTAAGGTTATCAAGGAACAGGTTGGTAATAAAAAGGTACTTCTCGCTCTTTCGGGCGGTGTTGATTCCTCGGTCGTTGCCGCACTTCTTGCAAAGGCAATCGGAAAGCAGCTCTACTGCGTTCACGTTAACCACGGTCTTATGCGTAAGAACGAGTCCGAGAACGTTGTTGAGATCTTCGAAAAGCAAATGGACGTTAACCTCATTTACGTTGACGCAACGGATCGCTTCTTAAACCTTCTTGCAGGTGTTTCCGATCCCGAGAGCAAGCGCAAGATAATCGGAAAAGAGTTTATTAACGTATTTGCAGATGAAGCAAGAAAGCTTGAGGGCATTTCATATCTCGCTCAGGGTACTATTTATCCCGATATACTTGAAAGCCAGAAGCAGGCAGAGGGTAAAAAAGCGGTTAAGTCGCACCATAACGTTGGCGGTCTTCCCGAGGACCTTCAGTTCGAGCTTGTTGAGCCGCTCGCGCTCCTCTTCAAGGATGAGGTACGCGTAGTAGGTGAAGCTCTCGGTCTTCCTCACGCTATGGTATACCGTCAGCCCTTCCCCGGCCCCGGTCTTGGCGTTCGTTGTCTCGGCGCTATCACGCGTGACAGACTTGCAGCTCTCCGCGAGGCAGACGCTATTCTTCGTGATGAGTTTGACAAGTGCGGTCTTGCCGAGAAGGTATGGCAGTATTTTGTAATTATCCCCGACGTCAAGAGCGTTGGCGTTAAGGATGAGAGCCGCTACGAAGGTTGGCCCGCTATCATCCGCGCCGTAAATACTAAAGATGCTATGAGCGCAACTATCGAGGAAATTCCCTACGCTGTGCTCCATAAGATAACCAACAGAATAACCTCCGAGGTTGAAGGTATAAACAGAGTTCTCTACGATCTCACACCGAAGCCTACGGGAACGATAGAGTGGGAGTGATTTTTGCATAGCAAAAATCAACTATGATCGTTTCGCAGAAACGGTCATATCATAACATTTGGCGAAGCCAAATTCATAGCTCTAAACTCATAACTTCTCAGTTTTCTTTGCGAAACGAGTTATCAGTTATGATTGCTTTAGCAAGTTATGATTGGCTTCGCCAAGTTTTATGTTACAAGGACTTTATATGGCAGACAGTGTATTACGAACAAAATCCAAAGGATTTGCCAAAGACATAGTTTTTCTTTACCGAAAGTTAAAGCAAAAACTAAGCTTATATTTATACAAAAACAAAAGCTACCATAAAAAGAGTCAACAATAGAGCAACTAGTTTTTCATAATTTTTTCCTTCCCTTTTTAATTTATCCTGAGATAATAGAAGAATGGGTAGAAGTACTGATTTCACAACACTTCTACCCGATTTTGTTCGGGGAGCTTTAATTCGAGATTCCCCTAAGGTTATTAATCCTGCCGGCGAGCCGGCTTATGTTTTACCGTTTAATCATTATTAGTTCGAAGTTACTTCCAATACTCTTGCAAACATCCAGCTTAAGGTATTTCCTTCACCGTCACTTATTGTTGCCTTAATGGAGTAATAACATTTTTCATTTACCACGTCGGGAACGTTTACAACGTACACGTCTTTGTCCTCATCGTAGGTTACGGTAATGCTTTCATTTGCGACAGTCCAGGTAACCGCAAATTCTTCGCCCTCGATAACTACCTTCGATACAAGCTCGTAATCGGAAGGTGTGGGTGTTTTATTATCATCGTAGTAAAGGTCTATAAGATAGAACCACGCCGATTCCAATGGTGTAGGCTCGGAAGGACGGCTCGGGAGCAAACCCTCGTGCATATAGAAACCGCATTTTTCGCAGATATCACCAACATATTTATGTCCTCTCGGGGGAATCGTAACAGCGGTGTCATAAGGTACTTTGTTTTCGCACTTTGCATCATAGAAGATATCCAAGCAGTCACAGCATACGTATATATCAAAGAGAACTCCGAAATAGTTACAAGCTATATCAGGTGTTGCCTTCACATATTCTGCGTTCTTATGCTGGCACACCGACGAATCACCGTCGCCATCTGTGTTTTCGGTCGCCTCAAGCAATCTTATAAACTGATACTTAATGGTGCGTCCGTTACTGTTATTTAATATCGCTGCCTCAAGGGAATAGTAGCAATTTTTGCTTACCTCGTCCGGAACATCAACAATATACACGTCTTTGTCAGCATCGTAGGTTACCGTGATGCTTTCATTAGCGATAGTCCAAGTAACCGCAAATACTTCGCCCTCAATCACTATCTTTGATACTAACTCATAGTCGGAAGATGTTGCTTTTTTATTATCGGGGCCGTATAGTGAAGCAAGCTCTCTGCACGCTAACTCAAACGGAGTAGGCTCACCGGGATGATTGCCATTGTTGTCGCCGCTATCTCCTCTTAATGAACCGCATCTTTCGCAAACGCTACCTACTATTATATGTCCTAACGGGGGAATTATAACACTGGCAACGTCAGTTATTTCATTTTTAGCCTCTGCATCATAAAAAGCTTTCTCGCAGTCATTACATAAATATACATCACAGCGGAAACCGGTATCACCGCAGGTCGGAGCCATAGACGGTATGCATTCTGTGTCAGTATGTACAGATGCACCGCAATCCTTGCATACGCAGTTTTCTACGGTAGTATGCTTGCACTCAACCGCTCCGCATCTATCGCAAGCTCCGTCAACGTAATTATGACCTAATGGGGAAATTATAACATCACTGGGATTTAATTTGTTTTTTCCCTCTGCATCAGAGAAGAATCCCAAACAACCTACACAGCCATAGTACTCAATGTTTCCGCCTTGTTCACAGGTCGGTTCAACCGCAGGAACAAACGTAGGCTTATTGGAAAGGAAGTTTTTATGTGCCGTTGCACCGCAATCCTTGCATACACAATTTTCTATATTAGGATGCTTACAACTGGATTCTCCACATTTATCGCAAATACCGTTAACGTAATTGTGTCCCTGTGCGAAAATTACAACGTCTTCGTGGATAGCCTCGATCGTGCCATCTTCGTCCATGAATGCCTTGCCGCAGTCGCTACAAAAATACAGGTCAGTATTGGAACCGTTTATTATACAGGTCGGCGGAAAAGCAGCATGCCACTCCATAGCGGTATGTGCCGTTGCACCGCAATCCTTACATACGCAGTTTTCCACGTTTGTATGCTCGCAAGTGGGTACGCTTTCATCGGCAGCACCGCATACACTGCATACGCCGTTTACGTAAGTGTGTTTGATCGTACGAGTGGCACCACATTCGTTACACTCGGTATCGCAAGCGTTGTCATATTCGTGCGTAGGGAAACCTACGAGAGATGCTCCGCACTTGTTGCATCGGAAGTCACAAGCGTTATCATACTCGTGCTCGCACGATGCGTTGGGGTTACCGCCTAATAGTCCCTGCAGTTCGGGTGGCAAGCTATCACAGCTTGCAAAGCTGAAAACCGTAATTGCAAGAGTCAGTACAATAAGCATAAGCCTTGCAACTACTAAAGTAAAGTTTTTGCGTTTCATTGTTGATCTCCTTTTCTTTAATCGATGAATTTCCGGTTCGTAAGAAAGTACATCGATTATTGTAATTGATGTACTTTTTTCTATTAAAAAGCACTCCAAAATTATCTGTTATGTCATTTTTGAGTGAATTTTGAATTATTCTATTGACTTTTTATGTATCAAGTGTTAAAATTATAGGCGGTTAATAACCATCAATTACAATAATTGGTGAATATTCGGGGACAGCTTCAGTGCTGTCTTTTTTTTATTTTATAAATATATTTCCAAGCTTGTCCATAGCGTTTTGCTTATGCTCCAGCATACTGTGTGCATAGCGGTTAAGTGTAACCGTTGCCGACTTGTGCCCTAGTATCTCCGAAAGCGTTTTTACGTCCATACCGCTTTCTAACGCTCTTGTAGCAAACGTATGTCGCAGGGCGTGAAAGGATAGCTTGCTAACGCCTAGCTTTTCTATCAGCTTTTCAAAGCTTCTTTGGTAGCTTCGCATACTCATTTGCTCACCCCTGACGTTCTCGATAACATACCCCGACTTGCTCTGTGCCTTCAGCTCTTTGAAGATGGGCAAAAGCTGTTTAGGGAACGGGATAACCCTTGTTCTGTGAGATTTCGTGGTATCGGTTATTTTTGCAAATCTGCCGTTCTTATCCTTGCTCTCGTAGCAGGTTTCCTTGATAGTTATTGTTCTTTTTTTCATGTCTACAGATGTGAAATCCAATGCCAAAAGCTCACC
>JAFQPR010000084.1 GCA_017411605.1 Clostridia bacterium
ACGACTATTTTCGTTTCGACAAGCCGATTTTATCGGCTTTTGCATAATTAAATTTCAAAAAATTTAATTATGCTCTACATTCATTGCAATGGGTTAGTCCAAATTTTTATAAAAAATTTGGCACAATATCAAAGATATTGTTTCGAAATAGCGTGAAATCATGCTATTTCGACTTACTATAACCATTATAATTTTATCTTTTATTGTTCTATCTTATAAGAATAGTTTATTCTCCGATTATTTCCAAGGCAAGCTTTTATCCTATATCAAAAGCTCAAAATGGTTTTTACGGCAATAGATGATCCCCTCTTTTTTCATTTTGCCTATCTCTGCGGAAAGACCGCTTCTGTCAACCTCAAGATAGTCGGCAAGCTCCTGCCTGTCAAACGGGATATCGAAGCTTGCGCTGTTCGCTATTCTGGCGCGGCTCATAAGATAGGCGAGAAGCTTCTCTCTCGTTGAACGCTTTGACGTTATCTCTATCCTATCGTGAAACATTATATTCTTTTTCGCCAGGTCCTTCATCAGATTGAATATCATCTGCGCGTGAAAGCCGCAGGCATTCGAGCAGGAATGAAGTATCCTTTTGCATTCGATAAACATCACCTCGCAGGGCTCGTTCGCTATAACAGATACGGGTATCGCGTTTACGTCGGCGCAGGCAAATGCCTCTCCTATCAGATCGGACGGGTCGACACTTTGCAGTATGCTTCTGTTTCCGTAATAATCATTCGATATTACCTGAGCCGAGCCCGAGAGAACGATGCCTATATATTTTGCGGGTTTTCCTTCCGCAAATATAGTGTATTTTTTGTCAAAGCTCTCCACCCTCGCGCCAAGGCAGCCGAGCATTACCGAAATATCCTTCATATCAATGCCCGAGAAAAGCGGGCATTTTTCTAAAATTTCAAAATATTTTTTCATTTTTTCTCCGTTTTGTTGAAATTTCAACATACTTTACGTTTGTATTATACTATAATGTTCTCAGAAAAGCAAGGAGAAAAACGAAAAAAATGAAAATTGCATTCTTTGATACGAAGCCATACGACAAGCCGTCCTTTGAAAAATTCGGCGGCGAGCGCGGCGTAACGTTTAAATATTATGAAACGAAGCTCAACGAGGATACGGTAGAGCTTGCGGCAGGCTTTGACGGTGTTTGCGTATTCGTCAACGATACGGTCAACGCTGCGGTTATAGACAGACTCGCAGAGCTCGGCGTCAAGGTCGTGGCTCTCAGATGCGCGGGCTTTAATAACGTTGATATGAAATACGCTCACGGCAAGATACACGTGCTGAGAGTTCCCGCTTACTCGCCATACGCGGTAGCGGAGCATACGATGGCGCTCTTACTTACCTCAATAAGAAGAATACACAAGGCGTATATCAGAACGCGCGACTTCAACTTCAGTCTTTCGGGTATGACGGGCTTCGACCTTCACGGAAAAACCGTGGGCGTTGTCGGTACGGGCAGAATAGGAAGAGCGTTTATAGATATCTGTCGCGGCTTTGGAATGAAGGTTCTGGCTTACGATAAGTTTGAAGCTCCGAATCTTGCCGACGGTGACAAAATAAGATACGTCGGGCTCGACGAGCTTTTTGAAAAAAGCGACATCATTTCTCTCCACTGCCCTCTCACGGATGATACCTATCACCTCATAGACGAAAACTCACTTGGAAAGTGCAAAAAGGGCGTAGTTATCCTTAATACCTCGCGAGGCGCTCTCGTAGATGCGGAGGCTCTGCTAGCGGGAATCAAATCACGTAAGGTCGGCGCGGCTTGCCTTGACGTTTACGAGGAGGAGTCAGACTTCTTCTTCGAGGACAAATCGGGACACATACTTGAGGATGACATACTGGCAAGACTTATCTCGATGCCAAACGTTATAGTTACCTCTCACCAGGCGTTTCTCACGGAAGAGGCTCTTTCAAATATAGCGGAAACGACGGTCGGAAATATAGTGGAATTCTTCGAGTTGGGCGAGTGTCCCAACGAGCTTTGCTACCGATTCGGCAACACTGAGGACTGCAAAAGCGGAAAATGCTTTTAAACAGGAGAGCAATATGAAAAGAAAGATAATAAAGATAGACGAAGATAAATGCAACGGCTGCGGCGCGTGCGCTGCGGCATGCCACGAGGGCGCGATTGAAATGATAAGGGGAAAAGCAAGGCTCACCCGCGAAGACTATTGCGACGGTCTCGGTGACTGCCTCCCAGCCTGCCCGACGAACGCGATAAGCTTTGAGGTGCGAGAAGCTCCCGCATACGAAAAGACAGCCGTTAAGCAAGCCAAGATAAAAAAAGAAGAAACGGAACTTTCCTGCAAGTGTCAAGGTACTCAATCAAAGGCGTTAAAAAGAGAGAGCAGCTCACCCGCCGCAAAGGTCAATATTCCAAGTCAGCTTATGCAATGGCCATGCCAGATAAAGCTCGTTCCCGTCAATGCGCCTTATTTCGACGGAGCTAATCTGCTTATCGCGGCAGACTGCACCGCTTATACGTACGGAAGCTTTCACAACGACTTTATGAGAAACCATATTACTCTCATAGGCTGCCCGAAACTCGACGAGGGTGATTACGCGGAAAAGCTCGCGGCAATAATAAGGAATAATAATATAAAAAGCGTTAAGGTGGCGCGCATGGAAGTCCCCTGCTGCGGCGGAATAGAAAACGCGGTTAAAAGAGCCTTAATGCAGAGCGGAAAGTTTATTCCTTGGCAGGTGATCACGATCTCCACCGACGGAAAAATACTTGAGTAATTTTCCGATTATTTGTTTTACCATCTTGAATTTCAGAAATCAAAGTGCTAAAATATCTTTAGATAACTAAAAAAAGAGGTTAGTCAATGTTTATTACCAATGATATAAAATACGTCGGTGTTAACGACAGAAAAATCGACCTTTTCGAGGGTCAGTATAAGGTGCCGAACGGTATGGCGTATAACTCGTACGTTATAATGGATGAAAAAATCGCAGTTATGGACAGCGTTGATGCGGCATTCACGCACGAGTGGCTCGACAATCTTCAGAACACGCTCGGAAAGAGATCTCCCGATTATCTCGTAGTTCAGCATATGGAGCCCGATCACTCGGCAAATATAACGAGCTTCATAAAGACATTCCCCGACGCGAAAATAGTATCCTCAGCAAAAGCATTCGGTATGATGAAAAACTTCTTCGGCACAGACTTTGAGGACAAGCAGATAATTGTCGGTGAGGGCTCGACTCTCTCGCTCGGTAAGCACACTCTTACATTCTTTACGGCGCCCATGGTGCACTGGCCCGAGGTTATAGTTACCTACGATAGCTACGATAAGGTTCTCTTCTCTGCTGACGGATTCGGAAAGTTCGGCGCTATCGATACTGACGAGCCCTGGGCGGACGAAGCCAGAAGATATTACATCGGAATCGTCGGAAAATACGGCGCGCAGGTTCAAAATCTTTTAAAGAAAGCATCGGCTCTCGATATTGAGAGGATATGCCCTCTCCACGGTCCCGTGCTCACAGAAAACCTCGGCTACTACCTAGACCTTTATAACACCTGGTCAAGCTATCAGCCCGAGAGCGAGGGTATAGTGATTGCTTACACCTCGATTTACGGAAATACGAAAAAGGCGGTTACCTCTCTTATAGAAAAGCTTGAAAAGAAAGGTTGCCCCAAGATAGCAGTTCACGATCTTGCAAGATGCGATATAGCCGAAGCGGTAGCGGATGCGTTCAGATATTCGAAGCTCGTTCTCGCTACCACCACATACAATGCGGATATTTTCCCTCCTATGAGAAGCTTTATCGAGCATCTCACAGAGCGCGGATTCAAAAGCAGGACAGTCGCTCTTATAGAGAACGGAAGCTGGGCGCCTATGGCGGCAAAGGTAATGCGAGGTATGCTTGAAGGCTCGGCAAATATAACCTTCACCGATACGACGGTAAGAATTCTTTCCGCGCTCAACGAAACAGGCGCCGCGCAGCTCGAGCAGCTCTCCGATGAGCTTTGCAGAGAGTATATCGCATCGAACGCCAGCCTTGCTGACAAAAACGATATGTCAGCTCTCTTCAATATCGGATACGGACTCTACGTAGTTACCTCAAACGACGGTAAGAAGGATAACGGGCTTATCCTCAACAGCGTTTCCCAGGTTACAAATTCTCCGAACAGAATCGCCGTTACGATTAATAAGGAAAACTACTCGCACCACGTAATAAAGCAGACCGGTATTATGAACCTCAACTGCCTCACGACAGAAGCGCCTTTCAAGGTATTCGAGGCATTCGGCTTCGTTTCCGGACGTAACGTGGATAAATTCAAAAACTGCGAGCCTAACCGCTCGGATAACGGACTCGTTTTCCTTCCGAGATATATAAATTCCTTCATATCTCTCAAGGTCGAGCAATATATTGATCTTGACACACACGGTATGTTCATCTGCTCGATAACCGAGGCGAGAGTTCTTTCCGATAAGGAAACGATGACCTACACTTACTATCAAAACAACGTTAAGCCGAAGCCCAAAACCGATGGCAAGAAGGGCTACGTCTGCAAGATATGCGGATACGTTTACGAGGGAGATGAGCTCCCCGAGGACTTCATCTGCCCCCTCTGCAAGCACGGCGCTTCGGATTTTGAAGAAATTAAATAATAAAAAATAAATAAAACACCACAAAAGGAGAAAAATGAAATGAAAGACACAAGATTTTATATTTGCGAAAAATGCGGAAACATTGTAGGAATGATACACGCATCGGGTGTTCCGCTCGTTTGCTGCGGTCAGAAAATGACTGCTCTTGAGGCAGGCACTGTTGAGGCAAGCCGTGAAAAGCACATCCCCGTTGTAGAGGTAAACGGCAACACCGTTAAAGTAGTCGTGGGCTCCGTTCTTCACCCCATGACGGAAGAGCATAGCATCACCTGGGTATACCTTGAAACCAACCTTGGCGGTCAGCGCAAGGCTCTCACCCCAGGCAGCGCACCCGAGGTAACCTTCGCTCTCGCGGACGGCGAAGAGGCAAAGGCTGTTTACGCATACTGCAATCTTCACGGACTCTGGAAGGCAGACGTTTAATTCAAAGAGCGTCGAAAATAAGTATAATAACAAGGAGAAAAAGAATGTTAAACGCTAAGGTACACGAGCTTCTTAATCAGCAGATCAATAAAGAATTATATTCGGCTTATCTTTATCTCGATTTTTCAAACTACTTCAAGGCAAAGGGACTTGACGGCTTTGCTAACTGGTATATGATCCAGGCGCAGGAGGAGAGAGATCACGCAATGCTCTTCTATACCTACCTTCAGAACGAAAATATGCCTGTAACACTTGAGGCTATCGCAAAGCCCGATAAGATCTTTACCTCTCATATGGACGTTCTCCTCGCAGGTCTTGAGCACGAGCAGTACGTAACCTCTCTTATCAACGATATCTACAGTGCGGCATACGACGTCAGGGATTTCAGAACTATGCAGTTCCTCGATTGGTTCGTTAAGGAGCAGGGCGAAGAGGAAACAAATGCCAACGATATGATATCCAAAATGGAGCTTTTCGGCTCTGATCCCAAGAGCCTTTATATGCTCAATCAGGAGCTTGCAGGAAGAGTTTATACCGCTCCTTCGCTGGTTCTTTAATCACAAATTGTAAATAATTATTATAAATAAAGGAGATTTTGATATGAAAAAATATGTTTGCGACGTTTGCGGATGGACTTATGACGAAGAGCTCGGAGATGCCGAAAATGGGATAGCACCCGGCACTAAGTTCGAGGACCTCCCCGAGGATTTCGTATGCCCTCTTTGCGGAGTAGGCAAGGAAAACTTCAGCGAGGAATAATCAGTAATATTTATACAGCTTTTATCACGGACTGCGCAGTTCTCTGCGCGGTCCTTTTTATATAAGACCCCACGTTTTCCTTTTATGGCTTATCCCTTTATTTTTCAAAATTACGTTTTTATTCATCTTGACATACAGTAAAAAAAGTGATAAAATTATTCCATCAAAAAAAGGAGGTACAAAAATGAATTTTTTACTTAACACAGAATCAACGACACCTGAGTCCGAAAACATTGTCAGTAAAATCATAGACACCGTAGTTTCATGGTGTCTTAATACGGGAATCAAGGTTCTTATTGCCATAGTTATTCTTCTTGTGAGCTTCCGTATAGTTACGCTCATATCGAGAAAAATCGCAAAAAAAGGCGATAGTGACAAGCTTGATAAAACCGTAATGAAAACTCTCGCTTATATCTTCAACATAGGTATGAAGGTCGTTATCGCAATTTGCCTTATCGGTTATCTCGGTATTGACACGAGCGGTCTTACCGCACTCGTTGCGTCCTTCGGCGTTTGCGTAGGTCTTGCCGTAAACGGAGCTTTATCTAACGTTGCGGGCGGTGTGCTTATTATCGTAACTCGTCCCTTTAAGATCGACGACTTCATCGAGGCTCAAGGTATCAGCGGTACGGTTGAAGATATACATATGGTATGCACAAAGCTTCGTACTCCCGATAACAAGGTAGTGTACGTTCCAAACGGGGCTCTTGCAAACGGAAACATCACGAATTACTCGGAAAAAGATACCAGAAGAGTAGACTTCACCTTCTCTATCGGTTATACGAGCGATTTTGAAAAGGCTAAAGAAATTGTAACGAGCATCCTCACATCTCACGAGCTCACCCTTGACGATCCCGCTCCTATGATAAGAATGAGCGCGCACGGCGCGAGCAGCATTGATATCACAGCACGCGTTTGGGTTAAGAGCGCAGACTATTGGACAGTTAATTTCGATGTAATCGAAGCCGTTAAGGCAGAGTTTGACAAGAACGGAATCGAAATTCCCTTCAATCAGCTCGACGTGCACGTTAAACAGGATTGAGCCTAAAGCAACAATCTTTGACCAAAATTCAATAATAGTATATGCCGCCACGGGTTCTCGCAGCTCGCGGCGGATTTTTTATAAAAGCTCTTTTCTTTTTCTGTCTATTATATTTTTTATTTCTTTTGTACTTATTTTTTATACTTAATTTTTATTTTTTCGGTATTGACTGAAAGATAGTATTGTGCTATAATACAAAATTGCAAAAAGTAATATCATTCCAGATAAACAGGAGATATAAATGGAGATAAAGCCACGAACCGCTGATACCGATATTTACGCCGAGTATCTGCTATGTCTCGCGCTTGACGTTGGCGAGGGTATGCTTAAAAACGGCGGCGAGATCAGCCGAGTTGAAGATACTATTGAGAGAATATGCAAAGCATACGGCGCCGCGCACATTGAGGTATTCTCAATAATATCGTTTATAAGCGCCGCTGTGAGAATGCCGGACGGCTCATACTCCTCGCAGCTCAGAAGGATAAAGAGCACGGGTACAAATCTAAACACGCTCGAGAGGTTAAACGCTCTATCGAGAGAAATATGCAAAACAACTCCCTCGCTTGAAGAGTTCGACCGCAAAATACACGAGATGAAAAAAACGCCTCCCTATCCGATATACGTCAGGATTGCCGCATCATCTGCTGCCGTAGGCGGATTTGCGCTCTTCTTCGGCGGAAACGTTTTCGATGCTATAATCGCTATGCTTATCGGAGCCATCATCTGCTTTGTTGATATTTATTCGCCGTCAAAGCTCAATTCTATGGCAAAGACGGTTATTTCATCATTTTTGGCGACAGTGATTGCAGGACTCTCCGTTCGGATAGGTATAAACAGTAATCCCGATTTTATAATAATCGGCTCGATTATGATACTCGTTCCGGGACTTGCGTTCGGTACCGCTCTGCGAGATCTTCTCTGCGGTGACCTTCTTGCGGGTTCGCTCAAAACACTGCAGGCGTGCCTCGGCGCTCTTATGATCGCGTTCGGTTATATGCTCGGCTCTGCCGTTCTCGGAGGTGCTGTATAATGTTCTTTACCTGGGATCTTCTTGTTCAGCTCGTGACGTCGTTTATAACGTCGATTGCGTTCGCTATTATGTTCAGAACAAACAGACGCCACCTCGTCAGCATCGGTATATGCGGTACTCTTACCTTCGCGGTTTATTACACTGTTCTTTTCTTCTCTTCTTCCCTCTTTGCCGCAGGATTTATCTCGTCTATGGTAACGGCTCTTTACGCAGAGCTTTTCGCAAGACTGAAGCGCGCGCCGACTATAGTTTTCGTTCTTACCGGAATAGTACCGACAGTTCCCGGCGGAAGCCTTTACCGAGGTATGCGCGACCTGCTCCTCAAAAACGTTAACGGAGCTATTGATAATTTCACTGCAACCCTCGAGGTTGGAAGCGGTATCGCGGGCGGTATAGTTACCGTTTCTATTATTTTCAGTATTATCGTTGACCGTCTCAAAACCAAAAATCAAAGCATCTCAAAGTGACAACTAAATATGAAGGTTGAGTCAAAAGACAAAAAAGCCGCATAGCGCGATATTTTTCCCGATTGCTTCGGTAGACTCAACCTTTTTATTTTAGACATTTTAATATACAAAGAGGACAATATATAATAGTTCAGTATTAAAAATGTTATCAAATTTTATCAAAATTATGAACAAACCTTGATTTTCGTTGTCATTTATGCTATAATGTTAACAATACATAATTTTCTTTTATTTGGAGAAAGCGTATGACTCAAGAAAATAAAGAACCGAATATGAATACAAAATGCGCTGAACAGAATAAAAGCAAGCAGCGCATATTCCGTCGCCACGACCCGAAAGAATACAGGGTAAAGCAAAACAAGCTCGTTTATTACTTTATCCGTTTTCTTGCTATAGTTGTTTCCTTCTTCACGTTCAAGAGAAAGCTTCTCAGAAACGAGATAAAAAATAAAAAAGGTCCTTTTGTTATAATCGCGAATCATGAGGCGGCGCTCGACTTCGTTAATCTTATCGGAGCAACAAGACGCCCTCTCACCTTCGTTATCAGCAATTCATTCTATAATACTCTCCCCTGTAAGCCTATCGTTTCGAGGCTCGGTATGATTCCAAAGCAACAGTTTCAGACCTCGCTTAAGGATATCCATAAAATGAAGACTGCGATAGACGACGGCAGAATTCTCGTTATCTACCCTGCGGGACTTATGTCCGATGCGGGAACTCCAACTCCCACTCCCGTTGCTACATATAGCTTCCTTAAGTGGCTGAAGACCGACGTTTACGTTGCTAAGACCACGGGAACATATTTCTCTATGCCGAAATGGAGACACGGCGGTATTAGATCCGGCAGAACTTATATGGATATTTATAAGCTCTTCGACAAGGACGAGCTTCTCGAGCTGCCGGTAGAAGAGGTACACGAAATAACCGATAAAGCGCTCT
Organism: Clostridia bacterium; assembly: GCA_017411605.1. Taxonomy (GTDB): domain Bacteria; phylum Bacillota; class Clostridia; order Oscillospirales; family CAG-272; genus UBA1740. Next base: position 9,295 of record JAFQPR010000084.1, read on the forward strand.
TCTTCGATGCTTACGAGGATCAGGAAAATCTGCTTATCAAGTATAAGAACAATAATAATATCGAAGGGCTTGAAAACATCCTCTACGTCTGCCCTCACTGCAAGGAAGAATTCACTATGAAGGTGAAGGACGAGAGTATCATTTACTGCGAGAAGTGCGGTTTCGAAGAAAAGGCGGACGAGTACGGATTTTTGCATAAGAACAGTGAGTTCGGCGAAGAAATACGCCATCCCTCGAAGTGGTATGGATTAATTCACGACAACGTTCGTGAAAAAATCGAGAGCGGCGAGCTTTCCGAGCTTGAGTGCAACGTTGAGGTTCAAAAAATTCCCGACGGCAAGAGCAAGTTCGAGAAGATAGGTGACGCGAAAATGAAGCTTACCTTCGATAACTTTACTTTGACCGGCAGAATCTGTGGCGAGGATACTGAGATCGTAACTCCCATCGCAAGCTTCGCTTCCCTTCCTTATAAGCCCGGAAAGTATCTTGAGATACAGCACGGCGATATTATTTACCGCTGCCTTCCCGATGACGGAAGATTAGCTACAAAATTTATCAATATGGTAAAAGTGTTTTACGAAATACATACCGAAAAGTGCGAGCGAGCGCACGATTGCGAGCATCACAATGCTTGCGTTTAATAAAATTCGCGCGACTTCATAATGATTATCACAACAATAAAGCGAGACTTACAGCAAATTTAAGCCGTAAGCCTCGCTTTTTTTCGGATTGCTTAATGAAACGGGAGCAAGCTCTCACTCTAACGCAAAAGCTTACACAGCACCGTTAAATTTGACACTTCGTAAATGCCCGATACACAAAAGAATCCTATTTGATACAGTATTAAAAAATTCCTATTACACGCAAAACGTAGATAAAGGTAAACAAGGTGAATGCGGATATCACAGTAGACCATATCACTATCTGCCCCGTCAGCTCATAGTCCGAGTCCATCTCCTGCGCCATAGGAACGGACGATACCGCCATAGGCGTACCGAATACGGCGACGAATGCCGCAAACTGCGCATTCTCAAATATACCGAGGATGAGCGCAAGTCCGACTCCTATCACGGGAGTTATAACGCATCTTGCAAGCACGCCCGATATTATCTCCTTCTTCATGCCCAAAACAGCAGAAAACTCAAAATTCGCGCCGAGAACAATAAGCGCTACGGGCGTTGCCACGGAGGAAAGCTGAGTCAGTACCTTATATACGGGAGTTATGTCCGCAAGTCTGAATTCAATGCCGCACTCGACAAATATCGCTCTGATACATAGAGCAACAGCGCCTGCCGCTATTGATAATATCAGAGGATTTTTCACGATGCCGAGGATTATCTTTTTTATGCTTACCTTGCCCGTATTCTCCCCTGCGTTTATACCGAGAGCTATTACCGCAAGAATATTAAAAAGCGGTATTGAAAATGCAGAAAGCAGAGTTGCGTAAATACCGCCCTCGTTACCAAAGATAGAAATCGCAAGAGGTATGCCCACCAGGGCGTAATTAGATCTGAACGCTGACTGCATAAGAGCTCCGCGCCTTTTTTTATCCTTAGTTATAAAGCGGAATACGACAAGAGCCGCAAAGAATATGAAAAGAACTACAATACAAACGTAGAGAACGTATCCGAGATTTACCGTACTTAAGCTTTCAATGCCGTAAACGTTTAAGAAAAGCATCGCGGGCAGGAATACGCGGAACACAAGCTTATTCATCTCTTTTGCGCCCGCAGGTGTAACGAGCTTGATTTTCTTCAAGCAGTATCCGAGAGCTACAAGAAGTATTATCGGCAACACCGCATTAAGCGTAAACAGTAAGTCCGACATAAAAGACCTCACTTTTATTGTTTTATTCTTTGTTAAAATACGCTTTAAATAATATCACAAATCATCAAGAAGTGCAATACCTTTATTGACTTTCACTTTGCTTTATGCTAAAATTAACAGGAAAAATAGGACAATATTTTTAAAATTAAGGGAGAAAAAATATGATTACCGAACGGAACGAGCATAAATTTTCTGCATCATTTATAACCGCGCCCGATAAGTACCTTTCGGTACTTGCGGATAAAGAGTTTCATTATAAGACCGCTTATTCCGACAGTCTTTGGATATGGCCCGACGCAAACGTGAGAGGTCACCTGACGCGCGCCTTCTCACTTGACTTTGAGCCGACGGACGCGTACCTTGAGTTTATTTATAATAATAAATTCGATATCTACATTAACGGTCACGAGCTGCTTGCGCAAAAATACGGAAATATGTACAGAATATTTTCCGATCATATTTCATCTCATCTTAAGGTGGGAGCAAATATACTCGCGGTAAGACTCTACCAAACGAACGACCCGCTCTCCTTCAGCTCTGCTCTTAAGGGCGGTATTATGATACGCGGCGCGGAAAAAGAGCTTCGCATAATAACAGATGCCGATTTTCACTCCTGGCTCGTATGCAACTTCTACGAGGAAAACGAGCCGGATGGTTGGTATTTAACCGACTCGGGACGGCAGAGAGTCGGCACTTGCGCAAAAAGCATTCACCCGAAGTATCTGCGACGCTCTTGCGTTTTCAAAAAGCGCTTTGTTTGCAAGAAAGAGATAAAAAAAGCTACGCTTTATGCAACTGCAATGGGTTTATATGAGCCTGTGATGAACGGCACTCATTTTACTACAGCAAGATTTATTCCCGGCTCGAAGGACAAGGTACGGGAGTATCAGGTCTTTGACGTGACCGAAAATATACGTCACGGTGAAAACGAGCTTTCCTTCACTCTCGGTAACGGCTGGCTCAACAGTCAGTCCTGGGGATGGCTCTTTGATAAAAAGCCCTCGCTTCTTTTCGAGCTCGTAATTGAATGCCGCGACGGAAAAGTTAACACTGTTTGCAGTGACGAAAGCACCGAGGTATTTGCTTCTCCGCTCACCGAAAACGATCTTCAGTTCGGCGAGCGGTACGATGCGCGACTTGAAGAGCTTAGTATGGACACAAATTCACACGCATATGCCGTACCGTGCGCGATAGACGCGAAGCTCATACAGCAGATTTACCCTCCGATAAGAATAACCGAAATCGATAAGTGCGAGTCCTTTGGGGCACTCGGAGGCGGAGTATATCTATATGATTTTGGCACAAACGGTGCGGGACGTGCTAAAATAAACCTCAAAGATACAAAGCGCGGAGAGGTCATAAAAATAAGATACGCCGAGTTTATAAAATCGGACGGTATGCCTCACCTAGGTCCGTATCAAGAGGTATACTTCCCCGGTGATAACAAGGCGGGCGGCGTTGCCGAATACGCCGCAAGAAATCTCGACGTATATATCTGCCGCGGCGACAAAGAAGAAAGCTATCTTCCGCGCTTTACGTACACAGGCTTCAGATACGTTTATATCGAGGGGTATTCGGGTGAGTATACCGCCGATACTGTCGAGCGCTGCATTATGCATACCGACCTTAAAGAGGTTGGGGACATTGAAACGGACAACCGCGATATCGCACAGATTTGGGACGTAATAAAAAGAACCTACCGCAGCAATATTTTCACAGGGCCTATCGACTGCCCGACGCGTGAAAAGAATTTCTGGAACGGAGATATTCAGGCGTTCGCCCATACTGCCTGCTGGTATATGGACAACTACGACTTTCTCTCATCCTGGAGCCATACGGGGCGAAAGCTTCAATACGGAATTTACGGTTGGGAGGACGAGGAATATATTCTTCCCCTCGTTCTTTATAAGTTCTACGGCAGAAGAGAGGTTATTGAAACAAAATATCCAATAGTCAAGGCGCTTATAGAAAAGCGGATTGCTACTATTGAGGAAGGTGAGGTATTCCCAAGCGGAAAATACTCGCCGTACAGGGATTGGAAATCCACCGAAAACGTTTCACCCGAGTTTCATTCTGCGCTGTATTTCACACATATGTTTGCATCCGCTGCAAAAATGGCGGATATTCTCGGCAAAACCGAAGAGAAAAATGCGTATCTTGAGAAGTGGAAGGCTCTTCGCGATGAGTTTAACAAGCGTTTTTACGACAGGGACTCCTTCGATTACGGGCAAGATTGCCAGAGCGGTATAGTTTTACCGATAGCTCTCGGAGTTGCTCCCGAAGAGGATATACCAAACCTCGTCAAAACCTTGCACGGGTACGTAGTAAAGTCGGATTACCATATGACTACGGGCTTTATGGCAAGCGAGCATATCCTCTCTATCCTTTGTGACTTTGGTTTTGCCGATGATGCCATAAAGCTTATTATGCAAAAAACCTATCCATCGCTCCTTAATATGATAGCAACAGGTGCTACTACGACAACGGAAAACTGGGAAGGCGTCGTTGAGTATGATGATAACAGAGCCTACGACAGTATGAATCACTTTGCCCTCGGCGTTGTGGGAAGATGGTTCTTTGAGTATCTCGGCGGCATAAAAATTCTTGAGCCGGGATTTTCGAGGATTTTACTTGAACCTCTGCCGACAAAGATAATCGGAAGATTTCGGGCAACTCACAATTCCCCGAGAGGACTTATCAAGAGCGAAATCAGCTACGATGCATCTAAAGATGAGTTTACTTACTCATACTCTATCCCCGAAGGAGTCACCGCTTACGTGAAGCTGCCTGACTCGGAGCAAATTTTTGTTAATGAAAGAATCGGAAAATTTACGTTCCCCGCAAAACGGTGATAAGAAAAAAATTGAATGTTAATTGGCGTTCAGATGAATGAGTCTAATTTGAACACGCCTAAATAAGCTTACGCACTTGAAAATCATCTTAGTTCGTGTTATTATATAATAAAAGAACGTTTGGAGAAGTATTATGAAACAGCTTTATGAAAACAATCCTATGAATGCGCCGAGAGTTAATACCGACGTTTTCTTCGTTGACTACGATACCGAATATAAGCTTCGCGGATTTATCGACGAGGCGTTTGACTTTATCGAGGATTTTCAGCTCCTTAACCCCACTATGTGGGAGAGATTTGTCAGACAGTTCCGAGAGGAGGATGCCGACTACGAGGGCGGCTGGCGCGGAGAGTATTGGGGCAAATGTATGAGAGGCGCGGCGTTCGTTTACTCTTATACAAAGAATCCGAAGCTTTACGCAACCCTTGAAAAAACAGTCCGCGATATGATTGCCTCGGGTAGAGAAAACGAGGGCGGAAGAATAAGCTCCTACGGCATCTCGCACGAGTTCTGCCACTGGGATATCTGGTCGAGAAAATACGTCCTTCTCGGTATGCAGTACTTCTATGAGGTATGCCCCGACGCAAAGCTCCGCGAGGAAATAATTGCTTCGATGCGCACTCAGGCAGACTGCATAATTGAAAAAATAGGTAGGAAAGAGGAAGGCAAAAAGCCTATCGCAAAGGCATCGCACCATTGGCGCGGACTCAACTCCTCTTCTCTGCTCGAGCCTATCGTGAGACTCTATTCGCTCACGGGCGAGGAGAAATATTTCAACTTCGCAAAATACATAGTTGACGCGGGCGGTACGGATATCGTCAATATATTCGACCTCGCTTATAACAACGATTTCTCACCCTATCAGTATCCCGTAACAAAGGCGTACGAGATGACATCTTGCTTCGAGGGACTTCTCGAGTTTTACAGAATTACGGGTATAGAAAAATACAAGACCGCGATAGTCAACTTCGCGGATAAGATACTCGAAACAGACTTCACCGTTATCGGCTGCTGCGGATGCACGCACGAGCTCTTCGACCACTCTACCGTCCGCCAGGCGAACACCACTAACGGAAGCGTTATGCAGGAAACCTGCGTTACCGTAACGCTTATGAAGTTCTTCTATCAGCTCCACGTGCTTACGGGCGACCCGAAGTACGTTGACGCGTTTGAAACCTCGCTCTATAACGCATATCTCGGCTCGATAAACACAGAAAAGGTAATAGAGCCCTCGCTCCCTGCCGAGCATCCCGATTGGAAGTTCGAGCCTCTTCCCTTTGATAGCTACAGTCCCCTCACCGCAGGCACAAGAGGTAACAAAATAGGCGGACTTAAGGTTATGTCCGATATGCACTACTATGGCTGCTGCGCTTGCATCGGCGCTGCGGGTATCGGTCTTGTCGCAAAGCTCGGCACGCTTCTTTCTGCCGACGGCATCGTTATCAATCTCTACACTGACGGTGAGATAAAAGCAAGTCTCCCCTCGGGCGCACCGATAAGTATTAAAATTGACACGGAGTACCCCAAGAGCGGCGACGTTAAGATCACACTCGGGCTTGAGAAGAGCGAGAGCTTCAAGCTTCTGCTCAGAAATCCCGCTTGGAGCAAAACCACTTCGGTATCGGTAAACGGCACCGCGTGCGAAGCTTGCGACGGTTATACCGTAATCGAAAGAGAGTTCTCAGACGGTGATACGGTTGAGCTTTCACTCGATATGAGAGTTCAGGCGATACTCCCGATCCCCTACGGCGAGCAGATACTTATCAACGAAGTTATATGGGGAGCAAACTATATGATACCAACCTTCGACAAAGAGGATCCCATAGCATACAGACACGTTTCCTTAAGGCGCGGTCCCGTTATGCTCGCTCAGGAGAACAGACTCGGTTACTCGGTTGACGATCCCGTTGATGTGGCTATCGATCCCGACGGATACGTTGACGTGAAGCTCACAAAGGGAGAGGCTCCTTACAAGTGCATTCTTGAAGCAAAGGTTCCGCTTGAGGACGGAAGTGAGATGCTCGTTACCGACTACGCCTCCGCAGGAAAGCTCTGGAACGAAGAAAGCAAAATGGCGGTTTGGATGCTCACAAAGTAAACTATAATTAGCATTTTCTGAAGTTTTCTGATATAAATACAAAAAACTGTTGCTTGGACAGTACCGTATCTAGGTATTGCTCCTCGCAACAGTTTTTTATTATTTTTCAGTTTTATTCAATATTGAATTTTTTATCGAGTATATGCAAGTTTATGAAATACATCGCACAGGATATAAGTATATGAAGTATTATCGAGAATACCGCCACCGTAAGGTCTGCGGCTTCTGCATAATTCTCACCGTAGATCGCGCCCGAAAGCACTGCGGCAAGTCCGATAACGCCCTCTGCCAAAAGGTTGATCACAAAGTAAAACAGTATGCAGCCGATAACTCTCTGCTTTCTTAAGATAACGGAGCCGAGCGTTACCGCGGTTATTATGATAAATACGGTTGAGATGAACGAGAATACGTTTCCGATAAGCTTGAGTATCAAGGCGGCTCTTGCTATGCCGCTTATCGGCTGACCGAATCCTAACATCCATTTGATATCCACGACTGCCTCGCCTATCAGGTCGGGGTTATACAGAACGGTAGGCAAATAAAGCGCTACAATTGCACACGCCCCCGTGACAAGCATTGCAAAAGCTATCCATATAAAGGTGGATAGAAGCTTTGCCGAGAAGAGAGTCACGGTCTTTACGGGCAACACCATAGTTAGGTATCCTTCGTCGGTAAAAAGCGATTTATAATATCTTGATATGCTGATAAACGCAGTTACAACTCCGAGCACCATTATAGCAACCATACCGAGAAGATAAAATCCGCTCGTTACTATTACGGCAGTAAATACGCTGTTGACATCTTCGGAAAATCCGTAGGTGAAATAGAGCATAGCGCAGCATACGATACTCACAATGCCCGACACGATGAACATGGGAACTGCAGACTTTGATATTGAGCGCATATCGTGCTTGATAAGCTTCTTTAACATCTGAACACCTCCCTGAAATATTCGTCAACGGTCTTTCCAAGGCTCTTTGAAAGTCCCTCGGGCGTGCCGATGCAAGCTATTTTTCCGTATTTCAGGAATATAAATCCGTCCATGACCTTCTCGATATCCGAGATTAGATGAGTTGATATAATGACCGACGAGGTCGGTGCAAAGTTCTTTATTATCGTATCGATGATATAATCTCTCGCGGCGGGGTCAACTCCGCTTATCGGCTCGTCAAGAAGATAGAGCTTCGCTCTTCTCGACATAACCATAACGAGCTGCACCTTTTCCTTAGTTCCCTTGGATAGCGTTTTTATCTTATAACGCTTCTCTACTCTCAGGGCAGAGAGCATCTCCTCGGCTCTTTCTCTGTCAAAATCCGCGAAGAAATCAGCATAAAAATCAATAGCCTCGCCGACGGTGAGGTGCTCGGGAATACTGTTTCTCTCGGGAAGATACGCGACGAGAGATTTGCTCTCGACACCTATCCCGTGACCGCAGACGGAAACGCTGCCGAAGTCGCTCGTGAGCAATCCCGCAACTATCTTTATAAACGTCGTCTTGCCCGAGCCGTTAGGACCGAGAAGTCCTATTATTTTTCCCTCGGGAATTGTAAACGATATACCGTCGAGCGCGCGAAGCTCGCCATACGCCTTCCTCAAATTCTTGACCTCGAGCACGGACATTACTCCGCCCGCAGGCTCGTTTTGAGCGCTCGCTTGCTCGCTTTCGACTTCGGAAACTATAGCTTCGGTCACGCTCGCGGCAGACGAGGCGTCCGCATCGACGTTGCCTAAATCTATATCTCCGATCTTCGTTATTTTTTCTTCATTAACATCGGAAAACTCGGTGTTATTCATAAAAATCTCCTTTCTGCACATTCAGTCTAGAGCACTTTTATATTAACACCGAGCTCGCCCTTTGTCAAGCACTACGCTTCGCATTTAATAAATATTTACAATTTGGACAGCCATTTAAAATCGCCTATACTTCTACGAGAGGACGGACAAATCCGTTCGGGTCTCCCGACGAAATATCGCATCCCACCACTCTGTTTCTGTAAACCAAGAGATTGACGAATACCGCTCCGTCATAACCCTCGTAGCCTTCTATTTCATACGTATATCTTTTTACCTTCTTTTTCGCGTACTTGGATAAATCCAGTCCCTGCTGCTTCTGTATTTCGTTATAGCCCATTACCACTCTGTCAAAATTCTCGGGCATAACGAAGTCGCTGACGTCGGTTGCCGCGCTCTTCACACGAAGTCCGAATTGCTCGATAAACGCAACTCTGTCATCCTCCGTTTTTATATCCGAGAAATCCACCTCACCTATCGACGCGCCGGAAGCGGGTACGGTATTTCCCGACAGCATAAGGCCGAGAAGGATTGCAAAGGTCAGGGCGAGGATCGCGAAAAATTTTATACTCGATGCTCTGATTGAAAATATAAACATAACAAAACTCCTTTTTATACCTTTGTTAAAGTATATTTCCTTCGCCCCGATTATATGACGGATGTAGGGATTTTTAAGAAAGAAGACAAAAACAGAGCCGCCTCGGCTCTGTGGCTTCGGCGGCACTATTGCGTTTTAAGCTTTCAGATTAATTGCAGCAGCAGCAAAAAACGAGAACTATAGCAAGAATTATGATCCATGTACAGTTATCATCGAAAAGATGGCATAAGCAATTGTTATTCATATATGTTCCTCCAAGGTGTCTTTTGAGCAGTGCTCATTAGCATAATATGCCTCGGGGGATTTTTTGCTACCAAAATATTATAACGTAATTCCGTATGCGAAATTCACTTCCGATACGGTGACCTTCGGCACTCCGTCGCTGCCGATCACAATCAGCGCATACGCGGGCTTCTCATAGAATAAAGACTGCGCGCCCATTGAGAGCTTAAAGTACGGCATAGGATACGTACCGAGAAGAGTTCCCTCCCCGTCGTAATCCTCATATTCGAAGGTATACTTCGGCTTGCCCTCATCAGCCTCGGCGTATGGGTAGAACTTTTCAGGCTTCCAGATACCGTTCAGCGCCGCGGGACAGTCAAAGTAGACAACTCCGTCAACCGTAGCCTCGTTACAGGTATGGTAGTGACCGTTTATCGCCATAATAACCGTGCCGGGCTTCGCTTCATTTACTGTTCTGAATATATCTCTTACCGCATCCGCATCGGGTGAGGACTTCCACATACCCGAAAATGATGCGTGAGATACGGTTATGCAGGACAAACCGAGCGAGGCGGCATCGAGAAGAACCTTTTTCAGCCATTCGAGCTGCACGTCGCCGAGAGAGTCGGCGCGAACGTTCTCCTTCGGCTTTCCCCAGCTCGCGGTTCGGTTATGCTCGTATTCCCCATCAGGCGTGACGGAATAGTTTGTATCGAGAAAAACAAATCTGTATCCAAAGATATCGGTGTAGTAATATCCTATACTTCCGTCACCTATCCTGCCGTCGGGAGTTCCGTATACTAAATCGCTCTGTCTGTTTGACAAAAGAGGGGTAACGGTCTGCATTGAGTTATCCTTGCTCTCAAGCTCGTGATTTCCGTAGCAGCCAAAAACCGCAAAGCCGTCTGCGTTATCAAGATATGCTTTGACAAGCTCGGGTGAGCCTCCGTAATTGTTACAAAAATCGCCGGCGTGGATAACGAACTGCGCTCCAAGCTCACGCGCGGCGCCGAAAACATAATTAAGATCGCTGACAGTTGCGGGATACATTTTTTTCTTATAATGAAAATCCGCAAAAAGCAAAAATCTGAGCTCCTGCATAAAAAGTCCGCCTTATCAGTTAAAATCAAATACCGCAGCTCCGTCGCGAAGTACGAGCCTTGCCTCGAAGGACTTGCCCGCCTTTGAAATAAATCCGCGCATTTTGGTGGTAGCGCCCGATGAAAGAAGCCGCATAACCTCAGTCTTCGGTATGGTCTTTTTACATATATTTATTCCTACGCGGAACTCGCAGCCGTTGCCATAGCCCATACAGCCGTAGCTCTGCTTACCGCGAACAACGTTCTTTCCGCAGACGGGACACTTACCGAGTATCTCGCCGTACTCGCCCGTATCAACGGCGCGGGATTTCGGTAAGGAATCAACTCCGCCTCGCTTGAATATCTCCGATATCTCGCTCTCGCAGAGCTTTACGCTATCGTCAACGGTCATCTCTCCGCGGTAAACGCGCTTCAAAGCACGGCCGAGCTCACTGGTCTTATACTTATCCATAGTAATAGAGAGGTTTTCAAGAGATTCTATCAGATACTCACCGTCGGGCAGTATCGTATATACGTCTTTCTTAAGATCTATATATCCCGAGCGCTTGGCGTTATCTATAATACCCGTTCTCGTTGCCTCTGTTCCAAGCTCAAGTCCCTCGAAGATAGCGCGGTATTCCTCGGCATCGTCTACCTCACCGCTCTCAGCCAGCTCCTTTGCCTTCGCTTTATCGTCCTTGAAGGGATTTTTGAGATATTTATTCAAGGTTTCAATAGTGTAATGCTTCGGGGGTGTGGTCTGCTTTTCCACGGGGGCGAAATCTATATTTACGCTCTCTCCCAGCTCAAGCTTCGGCAGAACCTTATCCTTCGTATTATAATCGTCATACTTCGTCCAACCGGGAGTAATGATAACCGTTCCCTTAAGGCTGAACTCCTCAAGCTCACCGACCTTTATGCGTATCTCACTCTTCTCGGCAAGGCATTCCTCGGCGCAAAACACCGCAACAAAGCGGCGAAGCACGGTCGAGTATACCTGCTTTTCCTTTTCGGAAAGCTTATCCACCTGGGGGATCTTATACGTGGGCGTGAGCGCCGAGTGAGATTCTATCTTTGAGTCGTCAAATATAAATTTCGAATCCTTGAAGCGCACGGGGTAACCAAGCTTGCCGACACCCGCTAATATTTTGCGCATCTTATCCTTCTCTGCCGTGGCAAGATACTCGGAGTTCGTTCGCGGATAGGTTAAGTATCCTTCCTCGTATAGCTTCTGGATTATTTTAAGGCTCTCCGCCATACTCATCTTGTACTTTTTACCGAGAACGTTCTGCAAAGTTGATAACGAATAGAGCTTTCCCGGAAGAATGGTATCCTTTTTGCTTTCAACGTGCGAAACGTACGCACCCGTGTCATTATAAAGCTTTGCAAGAGCTTCTGCAGATGCAAGATCGTCCTTTGCAAACTTCGTTTTGCCGGTCAGCTCTATCTTCTCACCCTTTGTTTTCTTATCCGAATGAATAACGTAATAGGTTTCCGGCTTGAAGTTTCTTATCTCAAGGTCACGCTCGTAAATGGCGCGGACTATCGGAACGATAACTCTGCCGACTCGCAAAAGCTTTCCCGATCGGATAGTTGCATAACGTGTTAAGTTTACACCGTAAAGCCAATCTATAAACGTACGGGCAAAGCCCTCGTTTGCAAGACTGTCATAATCCACCTCATCCTTCATTTCGGTAAGCGCTCTCGCCACCGTTTCGGGAGTCTGGTCCGGGAGCCAAAGACGAAGAAGCGTCTTTTTCGTCTTAAGCGCGTTCATAACGCAAAGGCGAACTATTATCTCACCCTCGCGGTCAGCATCTCCCGCGTTTACTATCGCGTCAACGTCGGGACGGTTACATAGCTTTTCAAGCACCTTATACTGACGGAGAACGCCCGAATCCACGTCGTGCTTTCCGTCTGCCTTTTTCAGTTCGAATTTAAATTCCTTCGGGAAGCACGGAAGGTTATCAAGAGTCCAGCCTCTCGACTCCGCGGGCTTCTCGGAATAGGATTCTATATCAACGAGCGAAAATAAATGGCCAAACGCCCAGCTTACAATATAATCTTTTCCTATAAAGTAGCCGCTTTCCTTTTTCATCTCACCGTCAATTCCCGCGACTATATTTCTCGCAAGACTCGGCTTTTCGGCTATGATCAGCTTCATATTCCGCTCTCCTTTCTTCTGCGTTTTGCGTTTTTCAAAAACGCCGAAATCAAAAATTCACTTTTACATTGTAACATATTATTTCGAAAATTTCCACCCTTAATTCCATTTTTAACAATTTTTTCAAATTAGAGCAAAAATTTGCCTCATCTCAAATGTAAATATACACAAAGTTTTTTGGCAATATGCTAAATTTATAAAATTCGCTTTTATTTGCGCGTTTTTTATGATATAATTTATGTGGCGTAATATTTTAATAATATAATTAATATTTTGAGGTAGGTTATGGCAAAGCTTTATTTCAAGTACGGAGCTATGGGCTCATCCAAAACAGCGCAGGCTCTCATCACTAAATTCAATTACGAGGAGCGCGGAATGAAGGTCTGGCTCATCAAGCCCGCTATTGATGACAGGGACGGAAAATCAACGATAAAATCCCGAGTCGGTCTTTCCGAGGAATGCACCGTTATAGACAAAGCGGATAACGTTTTCGATATATTCACCGAAGAGCAGGTCGAAGCAAACGTTATAATTGCCGACGAGTGCCAATTCTTTACCGCGGAGCAGATAGACGCTCTCAGAAAAATAGTTGACGAGTATGACGTTCCCGTTCTCTGCTTCGGACTGCGCACCGACTTTCTCTCTCATCTCTTTGAGGGCAGCAGAAGGCTCTTCGAGGTTGCCGATTCCATCGCGGAAATAAAAACCATCTGCGAGTGCGGCTCTAAGGCTACGATAAACGCAAGACTCGACGGCGAGGGACGCGTTGTTACCGAGGGAAGTCAGGTTATGATAGGCGGTAACGAAAGCTACGTAGCAATGTGTCACAGATGCTGGAAAAAGAGAATCAAAAAGCAAAGCATCGTTAATTGATAACAACTGTTTACAAATTCATATATTGATATAATTTGAAAGGATAAAAATAAGATGGAACTAAAAGAAATACTTTCCAAGTGTGACCACACACTTCTCACGCAAAGCGCAACCTGGAGCGATATAAAGGCTATCTGCGACGACGGTATAAAATATGCGACCGCATCCGTTTGTATTCCCCCCTCGTTTGTTAAAGAGGCAAAGGAGTACGTAGGCGATAAGCTTGCCATATGCACGGTTATCGGATTCCCGAACGGATATAATACCACAGCAGTAAAGGTTTTTGAAACCGAGGATGCCGTAAAGGGCGGTGCTGATGAAATTGATATGGTAATAAATATCGGTGACCTCAAGGCAAAGAAGTATGATGCTATTACCGAAGAGATAAAAGCTATCAAGGCTGCTTGCGGCACTAAGATACTCAAGGTAATTATCGAGACCTGTCTTCTTACCGACGACGAAAAGATAAAGATGTGTGAGATAGTTACCGCGGCGGGCGCAGATTATATCAAGACCTCTACGGGCTTCTCTACCGCAGGCGCAACGAAGGATGACGTTGCTCTCTTCGCGAAACACGTTGGAGAGGGTGTTCTCATCAAGGCGGCAGGCGGTATCGCGTCCCTAGCCGATGCAGAGGACTTTATCGCGCTCGGCGCATCAAGACTCGGAACAAGCCGTATCGTTAAAATTGCTAAAAACGAGCAGGGCTCGGGATATTGATTTAAATACGTTTGAAAGGAAATTAAAATTATGTCAGAACAGTATACACCTCATATAAAGGCGACAAGCGCCGATTTTGCAAAAACAGTACTTATGCCGGGTGACCCTCTCCGCTCGAAGTTCGTTGCGGAGACCTTCCTTGAAAATCCCCGTCTCGTTAATAACGTTCGCGGAATTCAGGGCTACACGGGAACTTATAAGGGCGTACCCGTGTCGGTTATGGCGAGCGGAATGGGAATGCCATCTATCGGCATTTATTCCTACGAGCTTTTCAACTTCTTCGGAGTTGATAATATTATCAGAATAGGCTCTGCGGGAGGACTTGCAGATGACGTTCAGTTAAGGGACGTTATTATCGGTATGGGCGCTTGCACGAATTCGAGCTACCAGGAGCAGTATGGACTCGGCGGTAACTTCGCGCCTATCGCAAGCTATAAGATGCTTGAGCTTGCCGTTGCCGAGGCAAAGGCTCTCGGCGTTCGCTATCAGGTAGGTAACCTTCTCTCCTCCGACGTTTTCTATAACGCTAACCCCAAGTTCAACGACGGTTGGTACAAAATGGGCGTTCTCGGCGTTGAGATGGAGGCTGCGGCTCTCTATATGAATGCTGCAGCAGCGGGCAAGAACGCGCTCGCTATCTGCACGGTTTCAGACCATATTATGCGCGGAGAGGCTCTCGATGCGGATGCAAGACAGACTACGTTTACGGATATGATGAAGATAGCGCTTGAGGTTGCTATCAAAATGCAGAAATAACGGTCATTCCCTTTTATTCAGAAAACGATACGAAGGGAGCCGTTTACGGAAAGGATCATTTATGAAAAGAGTATTTTTAATAGTTCTCGATTCCTTCGGTATAGGCGCAGCTCCCGATGCCGCAGATTTCGGTGATGCGGGTGCAAACACCCTGAGGAGCGCATATGAATCGGGAAAGCTTAACATTCCCAACCTAAAGAAAATGGGTCTTGGAAACATAGATGGCGTTACCTGCCTCGGGAAAGAAGCTTCGCCTATTGCAGATTATGGAAGAGTTATGGAGCTGAGCCGCGGTAAGGACACTACTACGGGTCACTGGGAGATAGCGGGAATAGTTTCTCATTCTCCTATGCCCACCTATCCCGAAGGATTTCCGCCCGAGGTAATTTCAGCTTTTGAAGAGACGGTAGGCCGCGGAGTGCTTTGCAATCTTCCCTACTCGGGTACAGACGTAATCCGCGACTACGGCGAAGAGCACCTAAAAACGGGCAAGCTTATAGTTTACACCTCGGCGGACAGCGTTTTTCAGATTGCGGCGCACGAGGATCTCGTTCCCGTAGAGGAGCTTTACGAAATTTGCAGAAAGGCGAGAGCGCTTCTCGTCGGTGAGCACGGAGTCGGCAGAGTTATCGCGCGTCCGTTTACGGGTACACCCGGCAGCTTCAAGAGGACCGCAAACCGCCGTGACTTTTCGCTTCTACCCCCTGAGTCTACCGTGCTCGATAAGCTGAAGGAGTCAGGCTATGACGTCATCGGTGTTGGAAAGATAGGCGATATCTTTGCTATGGCGGGTATCACGGAAACCTATCCTACGCACAGTAATGCAGAAGGAATGCAGGTGACGGACGGCATCGCCGAGCGTGATTTTTCGGGACTCTGCTTCATTAATCTCGTTGACTTCGATATGCTATTCGGTCACAGGCAGGATGCCGACGGCTATGCTACGGCGCTCACGCAGTTTGACACCTGGCTCGGGAAATTTATACCTAAGATGAAAAAGGACGATCTTCTTATTATCACGGCGGATCACGGCTGCGATCCATCGGACGACAGCACCGATCACACGAGAGAATATATTCCCTTCCTCGTTTACGGTAACGGACGCGGCGGTAATAATCTCGGCACGATTGAGGGCTTTGCAAACGTAGGCGAGACCGCATTCGACTATATCGGAGGTTAAAATGAACAAGGAAAACGCTATCGCGCTTGCAAAACGCGCCGAAGCGGCACGCGAGGCTAGCTACTCTCCCTACTCGGACTTTGCGGTAGGGGCGGCTCTTCTCACCGCTGACGGAAAGATATATACCGGCGCAAACATTGAGTCATCGTCATATACCCCAACAATATGCGCGGAAAGAGTTGCGTTCTTTACCGCAGTTCACGCGGGTGAGAGAAGCTTCGCCGCTATCGCTATCGTAGGTGGCAGACGAGGCGAGCCGCTCTCTGCATTCTGCCCTCCTTGCGGAGTATGCCGCCAGGTAATGACTGAGTTTGCCGAGGGTGACTTTGAAATAATCCTCTACGACGGTGACGACGTAAAAATACACACTCTCTCCGAGCTTTTGCCTCTGGGCTTTGGCAAGGACAATCTTAAGACATAAATCAAAGGCATAATAAGCTTAACTTATAGATGCCAATTCAATCGGTACGAGGTACTTCTTATGAGAATGTACGATATAATTGAAAAGAAAAAACAAGGTCTTGAGCTTGAAAAGGACGAAATATACGAGCTCATAAGACTTTATACGGACGGTAATATCCCCGACTATCAGATGTCCGCTCTCCTTATGGCTATATACTTTAACGGTATGACGAAGACGGAAACCTCAAATCTCACCGACGCTATGGCAACCTCGGGAGATACGGTTGACCTCAGTATGTTCGGCGACCTCAGTGTTGATAAGCATTCGACGGGCGGTGTTGGCGACAAGACAACTCTTATAGTTACGCCTATAGTTGCCGCGGCTGGGGGAATCGTCGCTAAGATGAGCGGCAGAGGTCTGGGTCATACGGGCGGTACTGTGGATAAGCTCGAGTCCTTCCCGGGCTTCCGTACCTCCCTCTCACCCGAGGAATTTGTTTCTCAAGTGAAAAAATGCCACCTCGCGGTCATAGGTCAGAGCGCGAATCTCGCTCCCGCTGATAAAAAGCTTTACGCGCTCCGCGACGTTACCGCAACGGTCAACAGTATTCCGCTTATCGCGTCGTCGATAATGAGCAAGAAGCTCGCCGCGGGTACTCACTCCATAGTTCTCGACGTAAAAGCGGGAAGCGGAGCCTTTATGTCCACCCCGGAAAAAGCAAGCGAGCTTGCCGAGGCTATGGTCGATATTGGAAAATCAAGAGGCAGACGCACGGCTGCCCTCATAACGAATATGGATATCCCTCTCGGATGCGCTATCGGAAACGCGCTCGAGGTTATTGAAGCTATCGAGGTGCTTAAGGGCAAGGGCCCCGACGACCTGCGTGAAGTGTGCCTCGCTCTTGCATCTGTTATGATAGAGCTTTCTCTCGGTCTTTCATCCGTTGATGCCAAGGCAAAGGCAAAGGAAATGCTTGAGTCGGGCAAGGCGTACGAGCAGTTCAAGACCTGGATCGCTCTTCAGGGCGGAGATCCCTCTTACGCTGAGGATACTTCTAAATTCGGAAGCTCAAAGCACGAACATGACGTACTCTCCGACCGCGAAGGATATATACGCTCCTGCGATGCCGAGGCGATAGGTATTGCCGCAATGAAGCTCGGCGCGGGCAGAGCGACCAAGGATGACGTGATAGACCACAAGGCAGGTATACTTCTCTTCAAAAAGCCCGGTGATAGGATTACTGCAGGTGACGTTATCGCAAAGTTATATACCGACAGAGAGTATGCGATAGACGAGGCTCGGGATATGGTTCTAGGCTCTCTCGAGTTCACCGATGAGCCTTTGCCCGAGGCAAAAATGATATATAAGACCATAAGATAAAGCGAGAGTTTTTCAAGCCTTTATCGATAAAATCATCTTAAGGAAGTATAAAACGGAGACTCTTATGAAAAAAATAATGGTTATCGGTATTGCGGGCGGCTCGGGCAGCGGAAAAACCACGCTTGCTAAGAATATTGCCGCCCACTTCGGTGAAAAAATAGCCGTTCTGAGGCACGACGATTATTATAAGGCGCAGGCTGATATAAGCCTCGAGGAAAAGCAGCGTATGAATTACGACCACCCCGACGCCTTTGACACTAAGCTTCTTATCAAGCATCTTCGCGCTCTGAAGAACGGTAATGCGGTTGACTCCCCCGTTTACGACTATACGGTACACGACAGAAGCAGAGATATAAGACACGTTGAGGCTTCAAGCGTTATTATCCTCGAGGGTATTCTCATCTTCGAGAACAAGGAGCTGCTCGACCTATTTGATATGAAGATATTCGTCGATACCGATCCCGACGTCAGAATAATACGCAGAATCGCGCGCGACGTAAAACAGAGAGGAAGGACTCTTGAATCGGTCATCGAGCAGTACCTCTCCACCGTCAAGCCTATGCACGAGGCATTCGTTGAGCCCAGCAAAAAGAATGCGGATATCATTATCCCCGAGGGCGGAAACAATCCCGTTGCTTACGGTATGATAATCGACAAGATAGAAAAACACCTTGTCAATTAATTAACTATTTTAAAGATTAATTTACACTTAAAATGCGGCATAAGACTTGCGTTTGCCACTTTAAAGTAGTAAAATAAATGTGAACGTTTTTTAAACAAAAACGGAGGAATTATGAAAAACAGCTACAGAAA
The DNA here is from genome assembly GCA_017411605.1 of Clostridia bacterium. Classification (GTDB taxonomy): domain Bacteria; phylum Bacillota; class Clostridia; order Oscillospirales; family CAG-272; genus UBA1740. Next base: position 28,051 of record JAFQPR010000084.1, read on the forward strand.
GTTCATATCTCCTCTCTACGTTATCAATATGGTCTTTCAGTCCATTATCAGTCTTATCTCCCCTATTGCCGTTATGTTCTTAATCGCTTATCTGATAACGAAGTATACAGAGGCGGGAGGTTGGATATACGTAGTATTTATTATGCTTGGAGTCTTTTCGGGATTCTACTCGATGATAGTGTTTATCATACGGTCATCAAGAGCTCTCGAGGCTATCGAGCGGCAAAACAAAAGGAAGGAGGAAGATATAAACAAAAATGGAATCAAATAAGATACCTATGCGCGAGGTTATAACAATAGTGATAGGCGAATTCATTGTAGGAGCTATCATATGTCTTGTTTTCCTGCTTTGCGGAAAATTCGATTACAAGGTATTGCTCGGCTCCTTGCTGGGAATTTTTGTTACCGTTGCAAACTTTATCTTCCTTTGCGTTACTGTAAATAGGGCGCTGGATAAATGCCTTGCGGGCTTTGCTCCGACTCAGGTGGAAAAGACCGAAGAGCCCATCATAGAAGACAGTGCCGAGATATCCGCTCACTCGAGTGATACGGAAAACGAGGACGAGCTCTATGACGACGAAGCGGCAAAATTTGCAAAAGAAAATCAAGGTAAGCTTCAGAATGCTATAAAGCTTTCCTATATCATAAGGCTCGGGACCGTTGCTCTTGCCTTGGTTCTCGCATTATTGACAAAGCAATTCAACGTGATCGCAACCGTAATTCCGCTTTTCTGCTTGCGCCCGATACTCAGCGCTGCAGAACTATTAAAGAGAAAGGAGACTAAATGATTTATGGATATAAACGTCAGCGGCGCGAAAATATTCTTTGAGATAGATATTTTCGGTCTAACTATCAAGATTACCCAAACGGCAGTCTCTCTTCTCGCGGTTACAATACTTCTTATAACGGCGGCATATTTCCTCGGAAAAAATCTTAAAAAACGCCCCGGTAAGCTTCAGGTAATAACAGAAAAGCTTGTTACAATGCTCTACAATATGGTAGAGGATACGATGGGTAAGCATAACGCAAAATTCGCTCCGTACATTGGAACTCTTTTCCTATCCTCTATTATCGGAACTCTTCTCGGAATGACTCAGATATTCCGATCGACCACCGCAGACCTTTCGGTTACGCTCGCCTGGGCGCTTGTAACCTCTGTTATGGTTTGGTATTCAAATATCAAAAATTTCGGCTTTAAGGCGTGGCTCAAGGGCTTTACAGAGCCGATAGTGGTTATGACTCCTATGAATATCGTTTCGGAAATAGCTCAGCCCATATCCCTTGCGTTCCGTCATTTCGGTAACGTTGCGGGCGGCGGCGTGCTTACGTCACTCGTTTATGCGGCTCTCTCTATGATATCCAGCATCGTATTCGGATGGCTGCCCGGTCTTCTCGGCGAGATACCGTTCTTTACGGCAGGTATTCCCGCATTCCTTTCGATATACTTCGATCTTTTTTCGGGCTTCGTTCAGGCGCTCGTATTCTCCCTTCTGACTATGGTTTACGTCGGAAGCGCGAATCCGCCTCCCGAGGATATCGCTCCCGAAAGCAATAACGCATAATATTTTAATTTCGGTTACAAAAAATAAAAATAAATAATATCATTTTGGAGGAAACAAAAATGGAAGCAATCGCAAATGCAATTATTGACGCGGCAAGAGCGCTCGGTGCGGCTCTTTGTATGGGAATCGGTGCTATCGGACCCGCTATCGGTGAAGGTAACGCAGTAGGTAAGGCTCTTGAGGGTATGGCTCGCCAGCCCGAAGCAGCAGGTAACCTTCGTACCAATATGATTCTCGGATGCGCTATTACCGAAACAACGGGTATCTACGCTCTCGTAGTATCCCTCCTTCTTCTCTTCATGGGTGTTCTTTAATAAATACCTCACTCAAAAAATTTATTAAGGAGAAACACATGAGGGTTGTACTTGACCAGTTCGAAGCCTTTGTAGGCGTGAACTTTTTTACCATGATATTTGCATGGATAAACCTTGTCATACTTTATGTTTTTCTGAAAAAGCTTTTGTTCAAGCCCGTGAAAAAGATGATAGACTCAAGGCAGCAGGAAATCGACGATATGTATTCCGAAGCAGAGTCCTCGCGCGAGTCCGCGAATGAAATGAAAGCGGAATATGAAGAAAAAATAGCTAAAGCAAACGAAGAGAGCGAAGACATACTTCGCCGCGCGCAAAGACGCGCCGAGCTCCGCGAGGAAGAGATCCTCAAGGAAGCAAACGTTAAAGCGGCGAGAGTTCTCGAACGCGCCGAGGAGCAGATCGAGCTTGAGAAAAAGCAGGCTATCAACGACGTGAAGGACGAGGTTTCGTCTATCGCTATCGATATCGCCGAGGCTGTTATCGAGCGTGATATAAACAAGGCTGACCACGATGCGCTTATCGATGAATTTATTGATAAGCTCGGTGAGAGCGTATGACGGGCGCGGCAAATTACGCTGAGGCTCTCTTCTCCCTTTCGGAGGAGCTTCGCACGACCGAAGCCGTTCTCGCCGACGTAAAGGCGGCAAGAGATGCGCTTGTATCAAACCCCGATTACTTCAAGCTGACCGACACTCCCGCGATAGGAGTTCCCGAAAAGCTGAAGCTTATCGGCGACGCCTTTGCCTCGCTTGACAAAACGGTAGTTAATCTTATCTCTATTCTCTGCGAAAAGCACACGGTGCATATCTTCCCCGAGATCGCAAAGGAATTTACGGCTCTTTATAACGAGAGCCGAGGAATACAGCAAGCCGAGGTAACGAGCGCTGTCGCTCTTTCGTCAAAGCAGCTTCAAAAAATCAGAATCAAACTCGAACGAATGACAGGTAAGACCGTTATAATCAACAATAAGGTAGATAAGTCCCTGCTCGGCGGTATAAGGATCGCCGTTATGGGTAAGCAGCTCGACGGATCACTGAGGTCCAGACTTACTGCTATCGAAAACGGTCTTAAAAATACTATAGTTTAAACTAAAAGTTGGTGATACTATGCAATCAAAAATTGAAGATATCAGCAAAATCATAAAAGAGCAGATCAGAAACTACTCGAAAAAGATCGAGCAAGACGAGATCGGCTACGTAATATCCGTCGGTGACGGTATCGCTAAGGTCCACGGTATTGACAAGTGCCGCGCGAACGAGCTTCTTGAGTTCACTAACGGAACCTACGGTATGGCGCTAAACCTCGAGGAAAGCTTTATTTCCGCCGTTCTTCTCGGCAACGACGTAGGAATCGTTGAAGGAAGCGTTGTAAAAAGAACGGGACGAGTCGTTTCCGTTCCCGTCGGTGAGAACCTTATCGGCAGAGTAGTTAACGCTCTCGGCGAGCCTATCGACGGAAAGGGTCCCATTACCTCGTCGGAATACAGACCTATAGAGCGCCGCGCTTACGGTATTATCGAGAGAAAATCGGTATCCGTTCCCCTTGAGACGGGTATTAAAGCCATCGACGCTATGATACCTATCGGAAGAGGTCAGCGTGAGCTTATCATAGGTGACAGACAGACGGGTAAGACGGTTATCGCCACCGATACCATTATCAACCAGAAGGGCAAGGACGTTATCTGCATTTACGTTGCGATAGGACAGAAGCATTCAACCGTTACGAACGTTGTTGATACGCTTTATCAGAACGGAGCTATGGATTATACCATAGTCGTTTCAGCTACCGCGGCAGAATCCGCTCCCCTTCAGTATATAGCTCCCTACTCGGGATGCTCTATGGGCGAGTATTTTATGGATAAGGGACGTGACGTGCTTATTATTTACGATGATTTATCAAAGCACGCCGTTGCGTACAGAGCGCTCTCGCTCCTTATCAGAAGACCTCCCGGCAGAGAGGCTTATCCCGGAGACGTATTCTATCTTCACTCGCGTCTTCTCGAGCGCGCGGCAAGACTTGCTCCCGAATACGGCGGAGGCTCGCTCACCGCTCTTCCCATTATCGAAACGCAGGCGGGTGACGTATCTGCCTACATTCCAACTAACGTTATTTCTATCACGGACGGGCAGATATTCCTTGAATCCGAGCTCTTCCATGCAGGTATACGCCCTGCGGTAAACCCCGGTATCTCGGTTTCACGAGTCGGCGGTAACGCTCAGATCAAGGCAATGAAAAAGGTTGCGGGCTCGCTCAAGCTCCTCTACTCTCAGTACAGAGAGCTTCAGGGCTTTGCGCAGTTCGGCTCCGACCTTGACAAGGACACTATGGCAAGACTCGAGCAGGGTAAGCGCATAGTTGAGGTTCTCAAGCAGAAGAGAAATTCGCCCATCGACGTTTCTCTTCAGATTGCAATTATCTATGCCGTAGTAAACAATCTTCTCGCAGATGTTCCAACAGAAAAAATATCGGCATTTGAAACCGAGCTTTTCGAACATCTCACTGCAACGAAGTCAGATTTACTTGATGCTATCAAGTCAAGCGGCGTACTTTCTCCCGAAAGCGAAGCAGAGCTGAAAGAAACAATTCTCGCTTGCAAAGCGAAATTTCTTGCATAATTTGTAAATTATTATTTGCAATATGCGTAGCTATGCAAAATTTATAAGGAGGAGGTAACGTTCATTGGCAAGCGCACAGATAAATGATATTAAAGCCAGAATAAAAAGCGTCAGCGGAACGATGCAGATCACGAAGGCAATGGAGCTCGTTGCCACCTCAAAGCTCAGATACCTTAAGGAGCGCGCCGAAAGCTCAAAGCCTTATATGAAGGTTTTGCTCGATTCCATAGGAAGACTTTCCTCATCGCTCCCCTCGGGTGAATCGAAATATACAGAGGTAAGAAAAGGCAAAACGCTTTATATCGTTATAGCGGGTGACAGAGGTCTTGCGGGCGGATATAACAGTAATATTTTAAAGCTCGCGGCATCGCTCGATACCGAGGGGGACGGCATATACGTTCCCGTTGGCAAAAAGGCGGTTGACAGTATCGCAAGGCACGAGAAGGAGATATTTTCTCTTGCGCTTTCATCGGTTGCCGACGCCGGCGTCGGGCAGTGTATGAAGCTCGCGGAGGTTATCGCCGAGGATTTTTGCCTTGGAAGATTCACTTCGGTCAAGCTTGTTTACACACGCTTTGCCTCTATGCTCACTCAGGTACCCACTGCCGTGGAAATTCTTCCGCTTACGGCAGATTCGGGCGAGAAGTCGGCCGAGCCGCTTTACGAAGGTGACGTAGAAGAAATAATCGAAAAAATCGTTCCACAATATATAGGCGGAGCTATTCACGCCGCAATCTGCGAGGCAGCAGCTTCCGAATGCGCAGCGCGAAGGACCGCTATGAACTCGGCAAACAAGAACGCCGAGGAAATGATAAGTAACCTGACACTAAGCTTTAACAGAGCTCGTCAGGCGGTTATCACTCAGGAGATCACCGAAATCGTTTCGGGCGCAGAGGCGCTCTGATGCGAAGAAAGGACTATTTTCCAAAATAATGAATAACATCGGAAAAATCGTACAGATAATAGGTCCCGTTATCGACGTTAAGTTTGAAAACGGTCACCTTCCAAACCTTCTTAACGCAATAGAGATCATGCACGAGGGTAAAAAGGTCGTCTGCGAGGTTGCAAATCAGCTCGGTGACGACGTTGTCAGATGCATTGCGATGTCCTCTACCGACGGTATGTCGAGAGGTATGGATGCAGTTGACACGGGTACGGGCATAACCGTTCCCGTCGGTGAGGAAACCCTCGGAAGAATATTCAATATCCTCGGTGAGGCGGTTGACAATCTTCCCGATCCCAAAACGGCCGAGAGATGGTGCATACACAGAGATCCCCCTCCCTTTGACGAGCAGGAGGGCACGACCGAGATACTCGAAACGGGTATCAAGGTAGTTGACCTTATCGCTCCTTACGCAAAGGGCGGTAAGATAGGTCTTTTCGGAGGCGCGGGAGTTGGTAAGACGGTTCTCATTATGGAGCTTATCAACAATATCGCAAAGGAGCACGGAGGTATTTCGGTATTCTCAGGCGTCGGCGAGCGTACCCGCGAGGGAAACGACCTTTACAACGAAATGAAGGAATCGGGAGTTATCAACAAGACCGCACTCGTTTACGGTCAGATGAACGAGCCTCCCGGAGCAAGAATGAGAGTTGCGCTCTCGGGCCTTACTATGGCGGAATACTTCCGTGACAGGCAGGGTCAGGACGTGCTTCTTTTCATTGACAACATATTCAGATTCACTCAGGCGGGCTCTGAGGTATCGGCGCTTCTCGGCCGTATGCCCTCTGCCGTTGGTTATCAGCCTACCCTCGCTACGGAAATGGGCGCTCTTCAGGAGCGTATCACCTCAACGAAGCGTGGCTCTATCACCTCGGTTCAGGCAGTTTACGTGCCTGCTGACGACCTTACCGACCCTGCTCCCGCAACTACGTTTGCTCATCTTGACGCAACGACGGTTCTTTCAAGAGGTATCGCATCACTCGGTATCTATCCTGCAGTCGATCCCCTTGACTCGACCTCAAGAATTCTCTCACCCGACATCGTCGGCATCGAGCACTATGAGGTAGCGCGCGCCGTTCAGAGTATTCTCCAGAGATACAAGGAGCTTCAGGACATTATCGCTATCATGGGTATGGATGAGCTTTCAGAGGACGATAAGCTCACCGTAAACCGCGCAAGAAAGATACAGCGCTTCCTCTCTCAGCCATTCACGGTTGCGGAGCAGTTTACGGGTATGGAAGGAAGATACGTTCCGATTAAGGAAACGATTCGCGGCTTCCGCGAGATAATCGAAGGTAAGCACGATTCTCTTCCCGAGTCTGCTTTCCTCTTCGTCGGCACTATTGATGAAGCGGTAGAAAAAGCTAAGCTCATCAAAAATGAGGCTTAATGTTATGAATGCTTTACATTTGGACATTGTTTGCCCCGACGGAGAGCTTTTCGCGGGAGAGGCAAAAAGTATTCTCGTCACAACGGATTGTGGCGAGATACAGATAATGAGAGGTCACGCAGACCTCGTTGCCACGCTCAAAGCAGGCAGGGCGAAGCTTGTGACACTTAGTGGCGAGGAGCGCTGTGCCGCGGTATCGGGCGGATTCGTCACCGTTGCCGACGGATGCGTTAAGGTTGTTGCAACCACATTTGAGTTCAGCGATGAAATAGACCTTGAGCGCGCAAAACGCGCAAAAGAGGCAGCTGAGGAAAAGCTCCGCGCGGCAAAGGACGAAAGAGAGTTTGCCATAGCTAAAGCAAAGCTCGAACGCGCTCTCAGCAGAATCAGCGTTGCAAGCGGAAAGTAAAAGAATATAAATGGGTAGCAAGGTATTTTTCTTTAGCTACCCTTTATTATTACGAGTTTTATATTATTTATAAAACAAACCTGCGACGTAATATTGACTTTTTCTCTTTTTAATGATAGAATATACTTCGCGCAAAATCAGTCAATAATCTATTTTTCGGCATTTAAATGCTTGTACGTTCAAAAAACAGGAGAAAAAATGATAGTTAACGCGATAATCTACAACGTCGGCATCTTCTTTATGATGATGATACCCGGCATAATTTTAAAAAAATGCAATATGATCTCGGACGGCTTTGGCAAGGGGCTCTCAAATCTCGTGCTTTACATAGCGCAGCCCGCGCTCATATTTCTCGCATACGTCAGAGATTTTGACAAAGAGATTCTTATCAACTCTCTTTACGTGTTCATTTTCTCGATAATTTCACACACGCTGTTTTCCGTGGTTGCGATCTTTGTATTCAAAAAGGCACCCGACAGCCACGCACGTATGCTCAAGTTTGCGACGATATTTTCAAACGCGGCATTCCTCGGTATTCCTCTTATAAACGCTGTGCTCGAGGAAACCTATCCCGGCTCAACGCTTTACGCATCAATATACAATATCACCTTCAACCTATTCCTCTGGTCGCTCGGCGTTAAGATATGCACAGAGGGACGCGATGAAAATGAAAACGGCGTTTGCGATCACAAGGACGCAGCGCTTGAGATCGCGCGTGAGGTCGGCGCTAAGACTAAGAGCGGAGGCTCGATTCTCAAAGCTCTTCTCCACCCTGTTACTATCGCGGCGGGTATCGGTCTTATCTTCTTTATCCTTCCTATAAACAATTATATCCCCGCTATCATCACGGACGCGCTCACTATGCTCAAAAATCTCGTAGCCCCTCTCTCGATGGTGGTTATCGGTATCAGACTTGCAGATATGGACTTCCGCGGCGTGCATAAGGACAAATTTATGTATATCTTTATCGCGCTTCGTCATATAATTCTCCCCCTCATTATGGTAGGCGCTATAAAGCTTATAGAGCTCACGGGACTCGATATTCATCCCGCGGTATCGACAGTTATCGTCATTATGGCGGCAACTCCCGCGGCATCCTCCGCGACGATGTTTGCGGAAAAGTATAATTGCGATGCATCCTACGTTTCAAGGCTCGTCGCCCTCTCGACAATACTTTCGATAGGCACGATGCCTCTTGTAATCTACTTGTTTAATTTACTCTGATACATTGCTTAATATGCCGTACGACTACGGTATACAAAACGTTTTATATAAAAGGTCAGCTACGATTTATCTTCAGCCGACCTTTTTCTTTTTTTTGCATAAAAAATCATATTTTTTGGTGAAAAATCAATAGAAATACAAATTTCTATGTGCTATAATTAAAAAGGATAATAACGATTATAGAATGTCGTTATGAGGAGGCTATACAATGAAAAACTTATTACTTGAAAATAAATGGTTTATAGCAAAGGATTTCCATAACGTTGGCAAGGCGCAGGGCTGGGAGAGAGATGTCAGAGCCGATGCGGTTGACGCTTTCGTTCCTTCTATAATACAGCAATTCTTCCCCGAGTATCACGGTGTTGCGTATTACTGGTGCAAGTTCACGCCCGAGCTTGAAGTCGATGACTCCGAGCAGGTAGTTCTACGCTTTGGCGGCGCGGATTATCTTGCCGAGGTCTGGCTCAACTCTGTATATATCGGCTCTTACGAGGGTGGCGAAACGCCCTTCTCGTTTGACGTTACCGATGCTCTTCGTCAGGGAGAGGAAAACCTTCTTGCCGTAAGAATCGTCAATCCTTGTGACCGAGATATTGACGGGCTGAACCTTATGAACACTCCGCACAGGAACAAGGTCACGGAAAAAAAGGCGGGTTCTTGCTTCAATCACGGCGGTATCTGGTACGGCGTTAGTCTTGCGGTGCTTCCTAAAATATATATCGAGGATAAATTCCTTATCGGTAATATCCATACGGGAGAGCTTGAAGTAAACGTTACCCTTCTCTCTAAGGTTGAAGCTCTCACCGACGCAAGGATAACCGTGAGCGTTTACGAAAACAAATTCTCGGATAAGCTTCTTTCGGTATCCGATACCGTCAAAGCATCGCTCGGCGCGTCCGAGTCCTGCCGTAAGCTCACCGTAAAAAATCCGCTTCTCTGGTCGATAGAATCCCCAAATCTCTACCGAGTTGAGATAACTGTTGACTCCGAATACGGCACGCATACGGTAACAGTTAAATTCGGATTCAGAGAATTTTTAGTAAAGAAAGGATTCTTCTATCTCAACGGAAAGAAGATATTCCTCCGCTCATCTCACTCGGGAAATGCCTTCCCCATAGGTCAGATGATGCCTGTTCATCCCGATCAGACAACGCGTGATTTTATATACGCGAAGGCGGCGGGCTTCAATATGATACGCTGCATTTCGGGACTATTCCGCCCCGAGCAGCTCGATCTTGCCGATGAAATGGGACTTCTCATCTACGATGAATGCTTCGCATCCTGGTGCCTAGGCTTCTCTCAGTGGGAGGTCTGGAAGAACAAGGATGAATTTGAGGCTGTCAGCAAAAAGTACCCCACCTTCCCCCTTGGCGACGAACAAGCTATGCTTGACCGCTGGATAGGCGCTACCGAAAAGATGATACGAAGAGATAGAAATCATCCGTCAGTCGTTATATGGGGACTGCTCAATGAAACAAAGAAAAACAGCGTTTTCAGAACCGCTGTGGATTTTCTCCCCCGAGCAAGAGAGCTTGATCCCACGAGATTAATTATTCTCAACAGCGGAAGATTTGACTTCGACGTGACGATAGGCTCGGCTGCGAATCCCTATTCTTCCGTTTGGGAAGAAACCTGGGGCACTGACGGTCATCCCGAGCTTTACGATACGAGCAACTGCTACAAATACGCGCCCGACAATCACCATTACGCGCGCGTGCCTCTTATGGACGAGGATATACGATTCTTCCGCACTTTCGGTAAAGATTCACCTCTCCCCTACTTCCTCTCAGAATTCGGTATCGGAGCATCATTCCACGTTATCGAGGAGTGGAAGCACTTTCTTCAGCACGGTGAAAGAGATGATCTTGAGGACGCATCATGGCTCAAAGCGCAGAGCGACGCCTTCTCGCGTGACTTCTACCGCTTCGGTCTTGAGAAGCTCTTCGCCTTTCCCGAATCGCTCTTAAAAGAAAATCAGAGAATCAACGCGGACGAGAGAAAGCGCGTTTATGATATTCTCCGCTCTAACCCAAATCTCCCCGGCTACTCGCTCACAGGTCTTTTTGACCACGGAATGTGCGGCGAGGGACTCTGGAGCTATTGGAGAAGATGGAAGCCCGAGATGTTTGATACGGTTTCCGATGGCTATGAGCCGCTTCGCTTCTCCCTCTTTGTAACACCTACGGTAAGGCGCGGTGAGCGCTTCACGGTCGAGGCAGTTCTCGCAAACGAGGGAGTGCTGAAATCGGGCACGTATACCGCAGATTTTGCGATAATTTCCGACACGGGTGTGCATTTAACGTTCAGCGACAGCTTCGAGCTTGACGGTGACTCCTTCGCCGCTCCAATAATGAAGCGCGAGCTCTCGCTTGATCTGCCCGAGGGCACGTACGAGCTTACCGCATCCTTGCGCGAAGGCTCACCCGCAGGTACTTCGACAAAGTTCTTCGTTTACGATAACGCATCGCTTGAGGCTATTGACACTAAAATAGCCTATCTCGGTCTTTCCGATGATGTTAAGGAGCGAATAGCAAGATTTGCTCCGAATATAGAGAAATACGACGATGGCAATGCAGATATTATTCTTATTGGCAGAGTGAATAAAGAGGCTATTCCTTACGTTCTTGGTGCCGCAACGAGAGGCGCTGCGGTATTCTTCCTCGAGAGAGATATATTCTTCGATAACGGTAATATTTCCGAGCTTAGTGCTGTGATACCCGATATCTCAATTATGGTTCAGCGCTACGACTGGCTTTATCACAAGGAGTACGTGCTCAAATCGCGTGAAATATTCGGATTCACGGGTGATAAGCTCGCACCACTCACAAAATTCGGCCCCGTCTTTGCAAGTCAAGCATTCTCGACGGATACTACCCCTGACTACGTTCTTTGCCCCGGCTTTGTTACAGGCTTCTACAACGTAGAAGGAGCATACGCATCATTCCACGCTATGATGGGATATAAGCACGGCGAAGGTGAGGTATATCTGAACAGCTTCAAGCTTATCGATAACCCCTCGCACCCGATATCCGAAAGAATAATTTATAACATTATCAAATACCTTTCCAAATAATCACCCAAATGCAAATAAAAAGCAAGAGCAAAAAGAGATAAATTCTCTTTCTACTCTTGCTTTTTGCTATTAATTATAACTATTATTTACATTTAAACCTATTGTGGATTGCAAACCTTGCAGGTTTCATATCCTTGATCAAGCAGGTCCTGCAGATCTCCGCTATACTCTTCTCTGTTTCCTTCAGCTATTTTATCCGCATATCTGCAATCGGGATCGTGCACCTTCATACTATTCGTATTAAGAACGTAATCGCTTGTGGTAGGCGTTTCAATCTCGTCTTTATCCTCAGGCTCAATAGCAGTTGATTTGCCCGTTGCATAGTCTATATCAACCTTAGGCTGAACGTTATAGATAAAGAGATTGAAGGAAATACCGTCGCCCTCGTCCTCAACCGAGTACGCTTCAAGAATTATTCCGTCAGCGAGAAGATTATCACCCGTGAATACAGGCGTTATACGGTACATTACGTGATTCTTTGTTTCCTTGATATAGTCGGCGATCTGGTTTTCGAACGGGATCATCGTTTTGTTGAAATAGGCGGTACCCGTGATAAGATTTTCACGGTTTGCGTTCTCGCCCGTCAGCTGGAATGCTATCATATGGCATCTGTTATAAAGATATCCGCCGCTGATAACCGAATAGCTTGCCTGATTCCAACCCGTCGGCTTTACTTCGCTGATATCGCCTCTGGGTTCGGTCGGCATAAGATCCAAGCCGAGACAACTCATAGCAAGCGTTACTCTTCCGAGCGAGTCAAGCGCATCGTATCTTTCGTAAGATGATGTCGTTATATCGTTCGGAGTAAAGAATGTCTGATTATTATTGATAACGTAATACGCATTTCCCGAATACGCGGGAACAGTAAATCCGCCGTATGCGTTTACGTGAACGTCGTGATATGTAACGCTGTCTTTACCGGTAGTTTCAGTGCCGGTATTACCGCCCTGGTTTTCGTTACCCGTGTTATCTGCGCCGGGTGTTTCCGTATCGGTATTGCCACCCTGGTTTTCGTTACCACTGTTATCTGTGCCGGGTGTTTCCGTATCGGTATTGCCACCCTGGTTTTCGTTACCACTGTTATCTGTGCCGGGTGTTTCCGTATCGGTATTGCCACCCTGGTTTTCGTTACC
>JAFQPR010000085.1 GCA_017411605.1 Clostridia bacterium
ACGACTATTTTCGTTTCGACAAGCCGATTTTATCGGCTTTTGCATAATTAAATTTCAAAAAATTTAATTATGCTCTACATTCATTGCAATGGGTTAGTCCAAATTTTTATAAAAAATTTGGCACAATATCAAAGATATTGTGTCGAAATAGCGTGAAATCATGCTATTTCGACTTACTATAACCATTATAAAGGCATTCTTTAAATGATTGACCGAGGAATTATCTAAAACTCTTAAGCACAATCTGCTAAAGCAGTAATCAGGAGGTTTTAATATGCGATTTGATCAGGTTTGGAGCGGTAGAAATTGTAGGGTGGCAGAGCAAGAGTGGTTTCCCGTAACCGTTCCGGGTAATATTCAATACGACTTTGGTGTTTTTCATAAATTTGAAGACCTGAATTATTCGGATAATTACAAGCAATATATACCATTCGAGGATGACCATTGGGAATACAAATCCGTCCTTTCTTACAATAAAAAAGAGGATGAGCGTGTTTTCTTCGTAAGCGGCGGTATTGATTATAAATACGACGTGCTGATAAACGGAAAAAGGATATATTCTTATGAGGGAATGTTCCGCGGATTTGAAGTCGATCTTACCGATCATTTGAACGGAAAAGAGGATATTCTCGTTGTTCATATCTACCCTCATCCGAAATCTACGGGAGGCAGGGTAAACACACGTGATGAAGCCGATCAAAGCTGCAAGCCCCCGCTCTCGTACGGCTGGGATTTCAACCCCCGACTTTTGAATTCGGGACTTTGGGAGGAGGCTTATATCGAAACGCGCGGAGCGTCTTACATAGGAAGCACGGAGGTTATAGCAAAGCTCTCCGATGACCTTTCCACAGGTACCGTAACCTTTGATTATGCGTGCGATATTCCTTGCAAGACCGCAATTTACGATATGGACGGAAATACCGTTTACGAGGGAACTGACAGAAAGGTCGCACTGAAAGACCCAAATCTTTGGTGGTGTAACGGTCAAGGTATACCTTATCTCTATCGCTGGGAGATATCAAACGAGATCGAGAGCAGAAGCGGAAATATAGGCTTCCGTACGCTGCGCCTCGTGCGGAATAAAACGAAAACTCTCACCGCTTTCCCAAAGGGAAGATATGCCGCTCCGATCACCGTGGAGCTAAACGGCAGACGCATCTTTGCAAAGGGGACGAACTGGGTGGCTCCCGCCCTTTTCTGGGGACACCTTAACGAAGAGATCTACGAGGAGCATATAAAGCTTGCTCACGATGCCAATATGAATATGTTTCGTATGCACGCGGGCTCCGGCAGACCGAAGCGTTATTTTTATGATATGTGCGATCGCTACGGAATTCTTCTTTGGCAGGAATTTCCTCTTGCGTGCAACAATTATGTAGCAACTCCGCATTATATGGAGATTCTCGAGTCAGAGGCGACCGCTATTGTCAAGGATTTCCGTCATCACCCCTGCCTGGCGTTCTGGTGCGGCGGAAACGAGCTTTTTAATGATTGGTCGGGTATGGACGAGCAATCTCACGCATTAAGGCTTCTCAATAAGATATGCTATGAGCTTGATTATGACCGCCCATTCTTATATACCTCGCCCCTCATCGGTATGGCGCACGGAGGATATACGTTTTACGACGAGCAGCAGGGCGGCGAAACGCTTGGAGCAATTCAAAGATCCGAATGTACCGCGTATCCCGAATTCGGTATCCCGTCTGTCACGAATGCGGAGCTATTGCGACGTGTAATTCCCGAGGAAGAGATCAGATTCCCGATACCCTATACTAAATCATGGATAACGCATCACGGCTTTGATGCGTGGGGACATCAGAGATGGCTCTGCCGTGACGTGCTTGAGCATTATTTCCCTAAGGCAACCTCCCTTGAAGAGATGGTTACACAGTCTGAGTGGCTTCAGAGCGAGGGCTACCGAGGCCTGTTTGAAGAGATGCGCCGTCAGTGGCCAAGGTGCAGTATGGCGCTTAACTGGTGCTTCAACGAGCCTTGGACAACGGTAGGAAACAACACCCTTTTGGCGTTTCCGTCACATCCTAAGCCTTCCTATTATACTGTTAAGAGTGCGCTGCGCCCTACTGCATTCAGCGCAAAAATTGAAAAATTTGTCTGGCTCGCAGGGGAAACCTTCGAAGCAGAGCTATGGCTTCTTAACGATGCGCCTCATTTTGCCGAGGGTACTGTGAAGGCAGTTCTTACTATCGGAGATATGACGGTCGATATGCTGGAGTGGAGTGCCAAAACGGAAGAGAATACTAATAAGAGAGGTCCGACTGTGCGATTCCGGCTTCCCAAGGTTGACGGCGTTGACCGCCTGACTTTAAACCTCGTTGCGGATAACGGTATGGAAAATCAATACGTTTATCAGTACCGTCCCACATCAAGAGTAGTAGATCTTCGCGCAAATAACGGTGTTATTTCATAAATCTATCTATAATTAATAGCGGATACCCGATTTCCTCAAGTAACAGAGGCTACGGATATCCGCTTTTATTTATAGATTTGATGCAAAATTTTTTATTCCTTTGCTATAACGAACTCGGTTTCGGGATAGCGTTTTTTTGTTTCTGCGGGGAAGTCGTAATCGCTGATAACGCAGTCAACCTCGGAAAAATCGCAATAGATAGCCTGGAATGGCTGATCAACCTTTTTGTGATCAACGAGATAGTATATCCGCGAGGCGTTAGCCGCTACCGTTTTAAAAAGAAGATCGTAGAATCCTGCCGATATCAAGCCGCCTTCTGTGACAGCACTCGTAGAGAAAAACATTTTATCAACTCGGTATCTTGCAGCGTTCTGTACAGTTTCCGTGCCGTAAAGCATACATGGCGCTTCAACGACTGTACCGCCAAGGCAGATGACCTTCACGTCGTGAGAGGAGAGATCTGCGGCAAGAAAAATGTTATTTGTGATAACCGTAAGGTCCTTTTTGCCGATAAGATACTGCTCCATGCACTGTGCCGTCGTGGAGCTGTCAATATAGATAGTGTCGCCGTCCTGCACTAGGGCTGCCGCTGCGCGTCCTATACGCTTTTTTTCCGTATGCATCTTGTGCGCACGGAAGGGGATTTGCACGTATTTTGTTCGTACGGGCTCAACTCCGCCGTAGCTACGCAGTATGAGCTGTCGGCTTTCAAGAGCGTTGAGATCTCGGTTGACGGTTGCGGAGCTGTACTGCAGCGCGCTTACCAGATATTTGACGGTCACGTATCCTTTCTGCTCGAGAATTTCGAGTATTTGCTCCTGCCTTTCTTTTGCTGTCATAGTGCTTTCCTCACTTTTTTGCATATTATCATCTTAATTGTATCACTATTTTCTCAAGAATGCAACAAAATCTTGAGAAATGTTGAGAATTTTTCAATATCAAGAACACTATTGCGAAAAATACTGAAATATTGTATGCTATAAGCGAAGAGAAAATATAATCCGAAAAGGAGAACAAAAAATGAAAATCGTTGCAGTAAGCGACCATTTTGTCAGAACAGAGCATTATGAGGCGTGCTTCGCTAAATACCCGGAGTACGAGCTGAAAACGCTCTTCTTCGGCACCGAGGATCGCGTTGAAATGCGTGATATCTTCCATACGATAGAGCGTAACGGTCCTGAGGCGTGGCCTATTCCCGATGAGCTTTATGAGGCAGTCGAGGATGCCGACGTGCTTATGGTGCATACCTGTCCCGTCCCCGCATCACTTATCGCAAGAGCTAAAAAGCTTCGCGCTATATTGACCAATCGCGGCGGACTTGAAAATATCGCGGTAGAGGCGGCAACAGCGCGAGGTATACCCGTAATTAACAACCCTGCTCATAACTCTAACGGCGTATGCGAGCTTGCTATCGGACTTATGATAACCGAAACGCGTAACATTGCGCGCTCTCATATGGGACTTATGCAGGGCAATTGGCGCGAGAATTTTTATAATACGGGAAATATCTGGGAGCTTAAGGGCAAGACCGTCGGTATTGTCGGCTTTGGTAATATAGGTCACCTTATGGCTGAAAGACTTTACGTATCCTTTGGATGCCACGTGCTTGTAAACGATATCTATATCGATCCCGAGGATGAGCTTCTTGCTAAGTATCCCGAGATCAAGGTAGTTGATCTTCCAACCCTTATGCGCGAGAGTGACGTAGTAACTCTGCACGCAAGAAACGAGGAGGTCATTCTTGACCGTGAAATGCTTTCTCTTATGCGCCCACACGCATTCTTTATCAATACTGCGAGAGCGCATATGGTAGATTACGACGCTCTTTACGAGCTTCTTCGAGACCGCAAGATAATGGGCGCCGCGATAGAGGTACATCCCATCGAGCCCCTTCCCGAGGACTATCCCTTCTTAAAGCTTGATAACGTAACTCTTACTACCCACCGCGGAGGAGATACCCTGAATGCGTACAGTGACAGTCCCGAAATGCTTGTCAAAGATTATGCTCGCTATCTTTCGGGCGGAAAGGTACGCTTCTTCGTAAATCCGGAGGTTGGCTTCGGAAAATGAACGTTGCTTTTGAACAAGACGGTCGAAACGTGACGTTCTCTTCGCCAAACGGAGTGCAAAGAGCTATCAGACTTTGCGAGAGGACGCGCCGCTTTGCTTATGAGTCACTCACGAGAAAATACGGACGCGAAACTAAGCAAAACCCCTGTGTTTCTCTGGATAGTGAGCCGGGATTTGATAAGATGACCGCTCTTCAAAAATACGATGCTGCAATTGCTCGTATTGTGCGCGAAGCACCTATCAGAATATGTGAGGGCGAGCTTATAAGCGGCTCGGCAACCCTCGGGCTTGCAATTGAGCATAGCGTGCCCGCAACCTACGGAGGTAAGCCGATTGTTGCAGGTATCAGCCATCTGACGGTTGATTTTGAAACGGTTTTACATAAAGGAATAAATCATATTCGTGAAACGGTCGTGGAAAGTCTTAAACGTCATCGGGGGACGGAACGGGAGCCGTTTTTGAGAAGCTGCATTTCAACCCTTGATTCGTTTGCTCTTTGGCATGGACGGTATCTTAAAGAGCTCTCTCTTATGCCCGATTTTGCTTCTAATTACAGCACTCTTTGCCGAGTGCCGTTCGCTCCTGCCGAAAGCTTTCGGGAAGCGGTGCAAAGCCTGTGGTTTACTTTTGCGTTTTTGAGGCTTTGCGGTAACTGGCCGGGAGTCGGTCGTATCGACTTTTTACTTGGTGAATATCTGGAAAGAGATCTGCGCGACGGAGTATTGACTCTTGATGAGGCGAGGGAACTCCTTGCTCACTTCTTCATTAAAGGATGCGAGTGGATCTGCGGAGATAACGATTTTTCAAAGGGAAGCGGTGATGCTCAGCACTATCAGAATATCGTTATTGGCGGTGTAGATCGCGAGGGTCGCGAGGTTACAAATACCGTAACGTATCTGGTGCTGGATGTTTTAGAGGAGCTTCCTATCGGAGATTTTCCAACAACTGTGCGCGTGAATAAGTACTCTTCGGACAAAATGCTGCGCCGTGTGGCAGAGGTTTTGCGCTTGGGCGGCGGTGTGATCGCTGTATACAATGAGGATATTGTGCTCGAGGCGTTTACTCTCCGAGGCTATGACGTGGCAGAGGCGAGAAGCTTTGCTAACGACGGATGCTGGGAGGTTCAGGTTCCCGGAAAAACGTTTTTCCGATACGTTCCTTTTGACGCTTTGCAGCTGCTTCAACAAAAAACACTTAAAAATTATAAACCGGAAGCAGATTATTCGGATTTTGAGGATCTTTATGCACAGTATATTCTTGATATGCGCGAGCGTACCGAGCAGATACTGCAGCAGCAAGCGTCGGTTTTTGAAGGCGGTGTGCTCTCTTGCCGATGGCGTAAGCGCGCGCCTTGCACTGCGGTTTCGCTCTTTGAGGAGGGCTGTATTGAAAAAGGTCTTTCCTACCTTGAAGGAGGACCGATCTATAACGTTTGCTCACCGCATATCGGCGGTCTGCCCGACGTGGCAAATAGCCTTTACGCCATTCGAAAACTGGTGTATGAGGAAAAACGGGTGACCTTACCGCGGCTTCTTGAAATATTGAGAAACGATTGGGAAGGGGAAGAACCCTTGCGCCAATACGTGATGAATTCCTATCAATATTACGGAAACGATAACGACGAGGTAGATCTGCTTGCCGCGCGTATACTTTCTGATTTTGCAGATTGCTGTAAGTCCTTGGATGGACGGTGCGGATATAGCTTCCCACCGGGAGTCAGCACTTTCGGCAGGCAGCTGGAGTGGGCGCCCGGGCGTCTTGCGACGCCAAGCGGAAAGCACGCAGGCGCGGTATTGGCGGCAAATCTGTCACCAACACCGGGAACGGACGTCCTCGGCGCGACGGCGGTTATTCGCTCTTACTGCAAGGCGGATCTTGCGAGGCTTTCTACGGGCGCAGCACTTGATATCAGGCTGCTGCCGTCCAGCGTATCGGGAGATATGGGAGTCGGTACTATCGTTTCACTTATAAAAGGATTTGTTGATCTGGGAGGCTTCTTTATGCAGCCGGACGTGCTTGATGCATCGGTTTTGCGTGCTGCGCAGGAAAACCCCGAGGATTATGCCACTCTGTCCGTAAGAGTATCGGGCTGGAACGCTCGATTTATAACTCTTGACAGGCATTGGCAGGATATGGTTATCGCTCAGTGCGAACATTAATTTTTTAAACGGAGGATTTTATGAGAACTTACAATAAATATATGGATGGCAGCCGCATATTGCTCGGTGGCCACAGAGGTGACCGTAAGCACTATCCCGAAAATACAATGTCTGCCTTTCGCGGTGCTCTGGAACTCGGTATTGATGCTATCGAAACCGACGTGCGTATGACTTTGGACGGTCATCTTGTGCTTATACACGACAGAAGCATAGCGCGCACCACCAACGGCGAGGGTAACGTTGACGAAATGACTCTCGAGGAGCTTCGTTCATTCGACGCGGGATTCTGGAAGGGTCCCGAGCACGTGGGTCAGCGCATACCTACCGTAGAGGAATTTCTTGATTTTATAGCGCCTACGGGTATGATAGTTAACTGGGAGCTTAAGGAATATCCTACCGAGCTTGGCGACCGTGCATATACTTGCGCGGATAAGCTCTTTGAGCTCATAGAAAAGTACGGTATGGAAGAGCGCAGCCTTATAAATTCTTTCTCTCAGAAAATACTTGAATATACTGCCGATAAGAAGCCGGGAAAATATCAGATACACGCTTATTTTGATTACATAAAGATAGATACGTCGGAAAAACCTCTTGATACCTTCTCCGATTGGCTCGCTATCTGGCGTAAGGATGCGGAGCACGTTTCGGGCTATATAGCCGATTACGAGTTTGCCGCACGCCGCGACTTACCGACCTGTATACTTGTGCCCGACGATATCGTGCATTACAAAAAAGCGCTCGAGCTCGGATGCAAAATGTTTACGAGTGACGACCCCGAAAAAGCGCTTGAAATCTTGAAAGAGCTCGGTGTAAAATAAATCAACGGTAAAATAAACGAAAGAGAGAATAAAAAAATGAAAAATATACTTGAAGCGCCTTTTATGGTTGAAACGGTAAGAACACTTACAAACCTCTATAGACTCGGTTGGGACGAGCGTAACGGCGGTAACCTTTCCTACCTTCTTTACGATGAGGATATCGAGGGATATCTCGATACCTCGAAGGTGATACGCAAT
>JAFQPR010000086.1 GCA_017411605.1 Clostridia bacterium
AAATTAAAAAGTGCGTGACCGAAGCCACGCACAAAAAACGCAAACTCCGAGTCGCTAAACTAACCTTACATAGAAAAACATCACTGTATATCCTATCAAGTGGAATTTGCATTTTTATCAAATTCTGACGATAGGAATATACAAAAGGGTATAATACCCCCTTGGATATCAAATAATCGTTTTTCTATTTAGTTAGTTTAGCAAGGGTATTATACAACAGAAATGCAAATAAGTCAAGTTTTTTTGAATGATTTGTAACAGTTGATTTTAAAACGAATAATAAAGTAAGCGGATGCTCAATACTTTCGTTAAAGAACGTCCGCTTTCTCTTTATATGTTTTTAAACTGATATTTTTTAAATACTTTTCTGTATTACCACTCAATTTCAATTACGATTGCTTCATTTGAGAGATCATCCGTCGGAATACCCCTGATATGAAGATAAGAAATAGCTATTCCGCTTTCAGTGAAGTATTCGGGAAGCCTTTCTACCAAGTATGGAAGATCATTGCCCGTATTAAGCAGGCGAACGCTCTTCGGCATAGAAGGGAAGTATTTGATAGCTATTGATGTTGAACGTATTCCGTCGGGGAAGTGGAAATAAGACTTTCCGTTCTTGGTCGTAACGATAGCTTTGTTGTTTCTTATAGCGTAATTGAACGTATCCTCTTCGTGGCAAACGAGAGCGCCGTTCATACGGAGATACCAGTCACCGACCTTTCTTATACGCGAAGCGTATGCTTCGGTTATCTCTCCGTTTGCATCGGGACCAACGTTAAGAATGTAGCTGCCGCCCATTGCCATAATTCTGTCTATCGACGAGGTGAGGTGACGGAGTGAGTAGAAGTCCTCTTCCTTGCGGTAGCCCCAGCTCTGCTCACCTACGGAATTGCAGGCCTCGGTCATTCTCGTAAAGCGCTGTCCTTCCTGCGCGCGGTATTCACGCTCGGGGGTAGAGAAGTCACCGACGTCATATCCTCTGTCGTTTATAAAAATACCGGGCTGAAGCTCTCTTATCATTTCATTGAATGAAGGATCCTTGATACGCGGGGGGATATCCCAATAGAAGGTGTAAAGCGGACCGTAATTTGTGCAAAGCTCGCGTACCTGACGTCTTACGAATTCGAGATACTTCTTGGTATCGATACCGTTCTCGGTCTTAGCCTTCCACTGATGCGTTGAGGCGGGATTGAATCCGTTTTCGTGATGCCAGTCGGGGCAGGAATAGTAAAGCGAAAGCTTCATTCCATGCTTTTGACAAGCATCAGCAAGCATTTTCAACGTATCCTTGCCGTAAGGAGTATTCATTATGTTGTAATCGGTTTCCTTTGTATCCCACATGCAGAAGCCGTCGTGATGCTTTGTTGTAAAGCAAATGAATTCCATTCCCGCGCTTTTTGCGAGTAAGACCCACTTTTCGGGATCGTATTTTACGGGATTGAACTTATGCATAAGTGCTTCGTATTCTTCTCTTGGCATATCCATTCTCGCAAATGCCTGATCCTGTATCTCGGTGAGAGCGTATATACCCCAATGGACGAACATACCAAACTTGTTTTCGTGTGTCATAATATAACTCCTTATAAGCATTTTTATTAAACCGCATCAAATCGGAACGGCTTGCACTAATATTTTACAACAAAAGCTTGACAATGTCTTTGCATTATGTTACTATTGTTTTGAACTATTTGCACAATCTTACTGTGATTGAGGTTAATATATGTTGAGAAATTGCCTTTGCGGAACCAATACGGGGCACGCTGTGGGATTTATTCATAAAACTCTTTCCGCGCCCCACCACGTTATTCTTCATTTTAAAACTCCGTTTTTCTGTATAATTAACGGTAAACGCATAGAAGGAATGCCCGGAGATTGCCTTATTCAGCAAAAAGGGGACACTGTAATTCACGGACCGTTATCCGAAAACGAGCAGTTTATCAATGACTGGATCTATTTTGACTCGGATGAGGAGTTGCACAATCTGCCTATAAACACGATTATTAATACTGAAAACGGCGGTGAGATAGGGGACCTTATTGAGTATATAATCCGCGAGGAAAATGCCCGTGACGAGCACCCTAAACGCTTGATATCGGATAGCATTTATAAAATGCTTGTTATTCTGATGCGCGCTGCCGATAAAAGCGTGGAAGAAATCTCACCCGAAAAACTTCGCTTTGCAGAAGCGCGCTCGTATATTCTGGCTCACAGCACGGAGCGCTGGACGCTTGCGAAAATGGCGGAATATGCGGGTTATTCGGTCAGCCGCTTCTGCGCGATTTACAATGATTATTTTAATAAAAGTCCTATGGATGAGCTGCTTGATAAAAGGCTTGACATTGCAAAGCGTCTGTTATCTCTTAACGTAGACAAGATAGGAGATGTTGCGGCAATGTGCGGTTTTTCGTCCGTTCACTATTTTTCGCGCTTTTTCAAAAACAGAACAGGCTTGTCACCGAGCAATTATAAAAGAAAAAATTAAAACAGGACACTTTTTTATTTAAATTGTGTCCTTGTTTAAAATAAAATTATATGTTATACTAGGTTATACCTAAAAATATAATCTTTAATGGAGGCTATTATGCTTTACGATAAATGGAGTCGCGCGGAGTTTTCAGAGGAGTTATTTAAAAATCCGACGAGTGAATTCAGAGGCGCGCCATTTTGGGCATGGAACAGCGCGCTTGATCCCGAGGTGCTTCGCGCTCAAGTTGATATATTCAAGGAAATGGGCTTTGGAGGCTTTAATATGCATGTGCGCCAGGGTCTTGAAACAACGTATCTTGGCGAGGATTTCTTCAAAGCTATAAAGAAATGTGTTGAAAGAGCGGAAGAGAACGGTATGCTCGCTTGGCTCTATGATGAGGATAGATGGCCTTCGGGTGCTGCCGGCGGATTTGTTACAAAAACTATAAAAAACAGAGTAAAGGCGCTGACGCTTGAGGTTGCAAAGCGTAATAACGCCGTATATGATTATCACGAAGCGATAGAAACAGGCGCGCCCGTATTTGTTGCCGCTTTCTCTCTTAATATAAATGATGACGGAATACTCGAGTCATACAGACGGGTAGATGAGAACGAGGAATGCGAGAATAAACGTTATTTCTACTGCGTTACTGCAAAGGGTGGAGAACCTCGTTATAACTATCAGTCATACGTGGATTCTCTCTCGAAGGATGCGATAGATTGCTTCAAAGAGATAACCTACGAGGCGTTCAGGAGGGAAGTAGGCGAAAAGTTCGGCAAATCCGTTCCGGCAATTTTTACGGATGAACCGCAGACATCGTCGGGAAAAAACCTCAAAAGCGGATTTGATACTAAGAGAATGGATAATCCGTGGACCTGGGATTTTGCGGATACCTTCAAAACGTCATATGGCTTTGATATTGTGGATAGACTTCCCGAAATATTCTATAAGTGCGCCGACGAGTCGGATATTTCACCGAGATACTATTATTTCCGTCATCTTGCTGAAAGATTTGCCGAGGCTTTTATGGATAATCTCGGTAATTGGTGCGGTGAGAACAATCTTATGTTCACAGGTCACCTTATGCAAGAGGATAACCTTATCTACATAACAAACAGATGTTTTGACCCAATGCGTATGTATAAGAATATGCAGCTGCCGGGAATTGACGTTCTCTTCGACAGACGTCTTTTCGTAACCGCAAAGCAGTGCGAATCAGTTGTCCGTCAGATGGGTAAGGTTGGAATGCTCTCCGAAATGTACGGTGTAACCAACTGGGACTACGATTTCAGAGGTCATAAGTCGCAGGGGGATTGGCAAGCGTGCCTTGGTGTTACCGTGCGAGTTCCTCACCTCTCTTGGCAGACGATGAAGGGTGAGGGAAAAAGAGATTATCCCGCAAGTATATTCTATCAGTCCCCATGGTATAAGGAATATAAAATAATTGAAGACCACTACGCGAGAGTGAATACCGCCCTGACGCGCGGAAAAGCAGTATCCAACGTTGCCGTGCTTCATCCTATCGAAAGCTTTTATATGCGTTACGCATCGGAAGCAGAGACTTCTATGGACTACAATGAGCTCAATTCTCAATTTCTTGAGCTTTGCGATTGGCTTCTTCTCGGCTCTGTGAACTTTGATTATATTGCCGAGTCACTTATGGAGGAGCTTTGCAAAAATCCTACCTGTCCGCTTCGTGTGGGCGAAATGGAGTATGATACGGTAATTCTTGATAACTGTGAAAACTTAAGACCGTACACGATATCTGCGCTTATGGCGTTCGCAAAGGCGGGCGGAAAGCTTATCATATCGGGTAGAGCACCTTATATGAGCTTAGCAAAGCTTTCCGATGAAGCAAGCTCGCTTACCTCTTACGCAAAGGTTATACCTCATACGAGAAGCTCAATTCTAAAGGCAGTCGAGAGCTCGCGCGACGTTGTTATCAGGTATCGCGGCGGCGCGCTCACCGAGGATCTTCTTTATACGAGAAGAACAGAAGGGAATGTAGATTGGCTCTTCATATGCAACGCATATAAGCCCGAGCTTCTGCACGTCCCCAATAAGAAAATGATAGAGATTACCGTTAAAGGTCATTACAGAGCATCGCTTTACGATACCGTATCGGGCAAAGTTGAAAAAATATCTTACGTTGCAAAGGGCGGAAAAACCAAGATATATTCCGATATATTTGATTTTGACAGCTTGCTTATCAAGCTTGAAAAGATTGATGCGGAAGAGGACGGAATGCTTCCCGAATTGAAGATCGTCCGCTCGGATATAAATATTCCGACGAACGTAAGCTATAAGCTCTCCGAGCCGAATTCATTGCTTCTTGATATGCCCGAATGGAGCATTGACGGTGGCAGGCTTTATCCCAAGGAAGAGCTTATGCGTATTGACGAAAAGGTAAGAAATATTCTCGGTCTGCCCTCAAAGAGAACTAAAACCGTTCAGCCGTGGGCGGTAAAGGATGCTCCCGAGGCAAACGAGCTGTATCTCAGATTTACCTTTAATTCCGAGATCGAATATGAAGGCGCGTCGCTTGCTCTTGAAAATCTTCATAAATCAAAGGTCGTATTTAACGGAATAGAATGCGATACGGCAGCAAACGGTTACTTTGTTGACAGAGAAATCCATACGTGCGCAATTTCAAAAATAAAGCGCGGCGAAAATATACTCGAGATAACCATGCCCTTCGGTATAAGAACGGATGCCGAAAACTGCTTCATCCTCGGCGAGTTCGGAACAGAGTACAGAGGAAGAGAAGCTTATATAACCGCGCTTCCCGAAAAGCTCAGCTTCGGCGATGCGGTTCATCAGGGACTTGCCTTCTACGGCGCAAATATCACGTATGACACCGTCGTAAATCTTAACGAGAAAACTGCGCTTGAGTTCGAGATATCGTATTACAGAGGCGCGCTTATCCGTGTCGATATTGACGGAAAGACGGCGGGTTATATCTGGAAATCACCATTCCGCCTCATAAGCGACGTATTGGACGAGGGTGAGCACCGTGTGAGCTTTACCGTGTTTGGTAACAGATATAACACGTTTGCCGCCTTGCATACTCTCTTAGCCGATAAGAAGGACGTATATACGGGTCCCGATTATTGGAGAAGCGCAGGATTTGCGTGGTCGTATGAGTACAATACAAGACCGTTCGGCATCCTTAAAACTCCTGTTGTCAGAAAATATCGAACAGAAGAATAAAAAAACCAATTATCGCAGTATAAAATTAGGCAGAAACGATTGCTTGATAAAAATATTAATACAAAGTGAGGAAGAAAATGTTTGTTGTTTATGCCCACAGAGGCGCAAGTGAATATTATCCGGAGAATACGGTAACCTCGTTTTCCGCAGGAGTTGATATGGGAGCGAACGGTATCGAAACCGACGTGCAGATATCAAAAGACGGAGTACTTATGATCTATCACGATGACCTTATGAAGGATAAGACGGGATTCGAAGGAAGTATTGCCGACTATACCTATGAGGAGCTTCGCGCGGCAAGAGTAAAGAACGAGAAGTACGGAAGAGAAGATTGCCTTATGACGTTCGAGGATTTTCTTAAGTATTTCGGCTGGCGTGACCTCACGTTTGCTATTGAAATAAAGGTAAGCGGTATCGCGGAGAATGTTATAGACATGATGAGAAAATATAACGTCATAGAGAAGTCTATCATAACCTCGTTTGATTATCAGGCGCTCGTCGATGCTTATAACTATGATAAAACGGTACGCCTCGGCTGGCTCTACGTTCACCATAGACCCGATACACTTGAAAAGCTCAGAGCTATTGAGGCATATCAGGCTTGCCCAAAAGCCATAGATATCAAAAAAGAGCATCTTGACGCTCTCTACGGCGCGGGCTTCGGTTGCCGCGCGTGGGGCATTTCCGATACCGAGGTTATGCAGTATGCAGTCGAGATAGGCGTTGAGGGCGGGATGACCGTTAATTTCCCCGATAAGCTCGTTGAGTATATGAAGAATAGATAATTAACCCGGAATTTTGATAAATTCTCTTGACAGAATTTGCGAAGCATTATATAATATAATAGATAAATAAAAAACTCGAAAGAGGTAACGGTATGTGGAACAAAATCAGAAAGCATTTTTATTCTATTAACGGCTGGGTGCGTTTTATCGCCTTGGTTGGCTTAGTGCTTGCTATTCTTCATAAATACGTGTTGACCGATGTTGCGGTTCTCGCAACCGTTGTGAGCATATATACTTACGTTATGTACGTAGCCGCAGGCGCGTTTGTCTTGATCTCTGTTGCTATGATAATAAGAACGATAATCAAATTCAGACTTATCGGACTTTTGAGAGCATTATTCAGAATCATTGTAACGTCGATACTGTTCCTTATGTACGCAAACCTTGTCGGAATAATTGCTTTATTCTAAATAAAAAATCACCACCGAACTGCAGGTGGTGATTTTTTTGTTTGAGGGTGCATATTATTTCTCCCTGTATTCTCCGGGAGTTATTCCGTATAATCCGCGAAAAGCGCGATTAAAGCTTCTTACGCTTCCGAATCCCGATTCATAGGCTATCTCCGTAAGACTCATAGACGTGTTCGTTATAAGCTCTGCGGCGTATACGCATCTGAGATATTGCACGTAATAATTAAATCCGACTCCCGCATACTTTGAGAATGATTTGCTCACAGTAACGGGATGAATACCGAGCGCCTCGGCAACGGAAGAAAGACTTATCTCTTCCTTGAAATGAAGAAACATATATTCGAATATTTTAAATGCGGTATCAAAAGCTGTTATCGGTCTTTCTTCAAAGGAGCAGCCGCGATAGGCATCAAGGCAAAGAGGTGCGAGAATTGCTTCGGCGGTTATGGGATCCGTCTTGTTGCTCTCGTAGGGTAAAAGCCTGTTCACGATGGATAGTGCTTCGTCCGATATGGCAAAAATATGACTTGATATGCACTTTTTCTTTATATGATCGAAAAATGAGCCGACGAGCTCGGCGGAAAACATAAGTACGTGGCATTCGTTTTTTGTAATGCTTTTGAAGGTATGAGGCTCGAATTGAGCTATAAAGGTTCCGCAACCGGCAGGAATCTTATAGCTTTTTCCCGAGATCGTCATATCGAGAACACCTTCCGTAACAAGGACTATTTCAAGATGCGCGTGAAGATGAGTTATACATTCAACGTCTGTATGCCTTTTGGATTGGAATACGAGCGGATCGCGGACAAATTTTCTTTCTTCTTCGGATTTCATTTTTATACCTGCTAATTTTTGTCTATATATCGTATTATCAATGTCTTGTATTTTTTGATTATGTCTGTTACACTTCTATTATAACATATGACAGCTTTGTTGTCAATAAAATGAGGTAAGTGTATGGACGTAACACTTCTGTTTATGATCACTTCGTTGATCTCTCTCGGTATAAAAGTTTTTTCGAAGCTATCAAGCAATATCGTTGCGGGCGGTACGAAAACAAAATATATGATGTATTTTACCGTCAACGGCGTTGTTGCCTGCATATTTTTCCTGATATCGGGCGGCTTTAAGCTTTCGTTTAACGGAGCAACTCTTTTGTATTCCGTAGCATATGCGGCAATTGTAACTTTATCCTTAATTTCAAACGCCATAATATACAAGCTTGCTTCAATATCCGACGTTAATATAATCGTCAGCTCCTCGGGACTCATAGGAAGCGCGGTTATAGGTATGCTTGCTTTTGGCGAGAGACTGCCGTGGGACAGAATATTGAAAATATGTATTATGCTTGCTGCAGCAGTGCTGATATTTGTTGAAAAGAAGAAAAAGCAGAGTGGTGAAGAGGAAAAGCGAGAGAATAAACCATTCTTACGTATAGCGGTCATAGCGACCTTTGTTTTCGTTGCGCTTTCAAATACTTTTATAATCAAATCATTTTCTATGTCAGAGCGCGTCACGGACAGTAATTCATTTTTCTTTTTGACCAATTTGATTCTTGTTATAGGCTCAGCCTTGATATTGGCGTATCAAGCTTTTAAAAGTCCCAAGGAGTTCAGGGACTCCGTTGCGCTCCTCGAGCCGCGTACGCTTTGCTCGCTTGCGGGTAAGACTGTTCTTTCGAACGTTGAAGCGCTTATATCCGTACTGATATTAGCCGAGATACCGCTTTCGTTGTATTCGCCGATATCATCGGCTCTCGGCGTTTTGATAAGTCTTGTTGCTTCGCTCATCTTCCGCGAAAAGCTCAGCATATATTCTTACGCTGCGGTCGCGTTGGCGGTCGTGTCTGTAATTATTTAGTCGTATGCCGCAAAATAAAACAAATATTTTATAAATTTAATGTTTAACGTATTGCAAAAATATATAAAATATGTTAAAATACTAAATTGAACGAATATTTGCGCCCAATATCCGCGGCTCATTTGCCGAGAAGGCTCTTTTGGGTGACAAGGAGGTAACAATGGAGAAATTTTATTTAACTACCGCGATAGCTTACGCGTCCCGCAAGCCACACTTTGGAAACACCTATGAGATAATCATGGCTGACGCCTTTGCGCGTTTCCAGCGCCAGATGGGAAAGGACGTTTTCCTTTGCACGGGAACCGATGAGCACGGTCAGAAGATCGAGGAGTATGCAAAGGCTGCGGGAACTACTCCCAAGGAGTATGTTGACAGAGTTGCAGGCGAGATAAAGGGCATATGGAATCTTATGGGCTCCAGCCACGATTACTTTATCAGAACAACCGATGATTATCACGAAAAGGCTGTCGCTAAAATATTCAAGAAGTTTTATGAAAAGGGCGATATATACAAAGGACACTACGAGGGCTGGTACTGCACGCCCTGCGAGTCCTTCTTTACCAATACTCAGGCAGAGGGCGGCAAATGCCCCGATTGCGGCAGAGAGGTCGTAAAGGCTAAGGAGGAGGCTTACTTCTTCAAGATGTCCAAATATGCTGACAGACTTATGAAGCATATCGAGGATAATCCCGGCTTCATCGAGCCTGAGAGCCGTAAGAAGGAAATGGTAAATAACTTCCTCAAGGCAGGTCTTCAGGATCTTTGCGTATCCCGTACCTCATTTACATGGGGAATACCCGTTGATTTCGACCCGAAGCACGTAGTGTACGTATGGCTTGACGCGCTCACGAACTATATAACTGCTATCGGTTACGATCCCGATAAGAGCTTTGAGGAGCAGAGTGAAAGCTTCAAGAAATATTGGCCCGCCGACGTGCATATCATAGGAAAGGATATTCTTCGTTTCCATACGATATATTGGCCTATTTTCCTTATGGCGCTAGACCTTCCTTTGCCCAAAAAGGTATTTGGTCACCCCTGGTTCAACTCGGGTAATGACAAAATGTCGAAGTCCAAGGGGAACGTAATATATGCGGACGAGCTTTCCGAGTATTTCTCGGTTGACGGCGTTCGTTATTACGCTCTTGCCGAGATGCCCTATAACGCAGATGGAACTATCACGTATGAAAACGTTGTAACGAGATATAACAACGATCTTGCAAATAACCTCGGTAACCTCGTCAGCCGTACTCACGCTATGACGAAAAAGTATTTTGACGGTATAGTGCCTACTCCGGGTGAGGAAACCGACCTTGACCGCGATTTGAAGAACACCGTTATCGAAGCGGTAAATTCCGCCCGCGAGCTTATGTCGGGCTATCACGTTGCCGATTCTCTCGAGGTACTCTTCGCGGCGCTCAGACGCGCAAATAAATATATCGACGAAACAACTCCTTGGGTGCTTGCAAAGAACGAGGAAGAGAAGGGCAGACTTGCAACCGTTATATACAATCTTCTTGAAACGGTAAGAATCGCCGCAGTAGTTCTTACTCCGTATATCCCCGCAACTGCAGAGAGAATATTCTCGCAGCTCGGCACTGATAAGTGCGAGTATTCCACTGTATCCGAGTTTGGCGCTCTCGAAGCGGGTAAACCGCTCGGCGAGGCATCGACCCTCTTCGCAAGAGTAGACGAGAAGAAGCTCTTCGAGGAGATAGAAGCGAAGAGAGCTGCAGCAGAGGCTGCGGAAAAAGCTGCGGAGGCTCCTTCGGACAGAGAAGAAGAGATCGCATTTGAGGACTTCGGAAAGGTTGAGCTCAGAGTAGCAGAAATAGTTGAGTGCGAGCCTATCCCTAAGGCAAAGAAGCTCCTTAAGCTTCAGGTAGACCTCGGATTTGAAAAAAGGCAGGTAGTTTCCGGTATAGCTAAATTCTATAAGCCCGAGGAGCTTATCGGTAAAAAGGTCATTCTCGTATGCAATCTCAAGCCGGCAAAGCTCTGTGGAGTTGATTCCTATGGAATGCTTCTCGCATCGGGTGAAGAGGATGTCAAGGTTGCGTTCCTTGATCCCGCCGCAAAGAACGGTGACAGAGTACACTGATTATGAAATACTTTGATTCACACGCTCATTATTACGACGAGCGCTTTGACGAAGAATACGAGGGAGGAGCCGAAGTGCTCCTCCCGTCTTTGAATAACGTATCGTACATCGTAAATATCGGCACTGCTCCCGATACTTGCAAAAGAGCGATAGAGCAGGCAAAAAAACACGAAAATATGTATACCGCGCTCGGTATTCATCCCTCGGACGCAAGACTTATAGACGATCTTGACGGCGCGCTTGCCGAGATTGAAGAGATGATACTCGATAAGAGCAGCAAATGCGTGGCTCTTGGAGAGATAGGTCTTGATTATCATTATGAGGGTACAAATAAGGAAATGCAGATAGCTCTTTTCAGGCGTCAGATGCAAATGGCTGAAAGGCTTGGACTTCCCGTGGTTATTCATGACAGGGAATCTCACGAGGACGTAATGACGGTAATACGTGAGTATCCGGGCGTTACGGGTGTTCTTCACAGCTTTTCGGGCTCGGCTGAAATGGCTCGTGAGCTCGTAAAGCTCGGATATGTGATATCCTTCTCGGGAACTGTCACCTTTACGAATGCGAAACGCCCCAAGGAAGCTTGCGCGGCGGTACCGCTTGATAAGATACTTATTGAAACGGATGCTCCGTATCTCGCGCCTCATCCAAAGAGAGGAACGCTCAATCATTCGGGTAACCTCGAATATACAAACAGAGCGGTAGCTATGATAAAGGGTATTTCCGAGGAAGAGTGTGCCGCCAAAACCGAAGAAAACGCAAGGAGATTTTTCGGAATATGACAGAAGAAAAAAAGAAAGTCCGCGCCATGACGGTGACGTACACGGTTGACAGCGGACTTTACGTGAATATAACGAACAGATGCACGAACAGATGCGATTTCTGTATAAGAAATAACGGTGACGGCGCGTACGGTTCCGAGAGCTTATGGCTCGACCATGAGCCGATCGAGGATGAAATATTGGCATCCGCCCTCGCGCGTGATCTTACCGCGTTTTCGGAGATAGTATTCTGCGGCTACGGAGAGCCCGCAATTCGTCTTGACGTCGCGAGGAACGTGGCGCTCAAGATCAAAGAGCTCTATCCCAAAATGAAGATAAGAATAAATACAAACGGTCAGTCCGATCTTATTCTCGGATGCGATTCGGCGCCGATGTATAAGGATGCTTTTGATGAAGTATCGATAAGCCTTAATGCTGCCGATGCGAAAAGATATCAGGATATCTGCCATTCGGTATACGGTGAGAAGTCGTTTTGTGCAATTCTTGCGTTTGCGAAAAACGTAAGTAAATACGTGCCCTCTGTTAAATTTTCCGTAGTAAGAGAATCGCTTACCGAGGATGAGCTTGCCGAGTGCGCGAGAATCGCAGACGAATGCAACGTTACTCTTCGTATAAGAGATCTTATCTCTTAAAGCGCGTAATCAGCTCTTGCAAACAGAGCGTTAAATATTGTTAAATATGACGTAGGTCTTGTATCAACGTCAAAGGATATTCCTATAAAGCCAAGCTCGCATAATGCCTCGAGCTTTGCTTTTATATATTGCAATGAAGGAAATGCGATATTATAGCGTTCACCTTTACCTGTTTTATATCTTGTATATTCAAATTCGGAAAGCATTGTGTCGTTGTTTGTTTTTAAAGATTTTCCGCTTCTGTAGCAAAGCTCCTTTGCTTCGTCTATGCTTATTTTTCCGTCACCCAGCTCGATAGACGAAGGAAGGGAAACGAAAACTTTTGAGCTTTCGGCAGAGCCCGCAAATTCACGTATCCTTTTTTTCGATTCATCTAAGGTGTGTATATTATCCAATGTGAGAATAGCGCCATCGGAGAGCTCGGATGCCTCGGCAAGCTCATATGAGGAAACGTCGGTAAAGAGCACCATATCGCAACCTATAAAGCATTTTCTTGCTTCAAGTAAAAATTCAGAAAAGCGTTCTTTTTCGCGGGCGTTGACATTGCAAGAAATACGTATCCCCATAAATCCGTGCGCCTTGGAAATATCAATAAGAGAGTTTATAATAGCAGTGTAGCTTTCTCTTGAAGATAAAAAAACTCCGTCGCTTTCGTCCTTAACTCCAAGAATAACAATTTTTCCTTCGCTTTTTGCGAGATTCACCGCATATTCCGGGTTGAACGTCATATTTACGGTATCGGTAACCGTAGCGGCATCTATAACGGCATATGTCATATACGGCAAAGATTCGTAAAGCTTATCTCTGCTGCACCCCTTTTTTATTATACCGAGAGAAGATCCTGCTCCAATAAAGGTAGTATCTTGCTTTACGGTGAGTATTTGTCCGGGGCGAAGCTTATGCTTCCCGCAAAGCGAGGGATTCTGAGTCAGTAGAGTACGGGTCTTTATATTAAATCTTTTTGAGATGGATTCAAGTGTATCGCCGCCCCTCACGGTCACAGTTCTTGTAGGTGTCAGTATAAGCACTTCATCACCAACCGTCAACCTATCGCCGACAAAGCCATTATCCGATAAAATTTTCGTTGCGGGAACAGAATACCTTCTTGCAATGCTGTATAGGGTTTCTCCCGCATTTACTGTATGTATTTGCATATTTTCTCCAATCGTTTTTTATTTTTATTTTATGCGTCGGTGAATGCTTTGCCACGTTTATGGGAAAGATGAATTCAAGACTTTAAGACTTTTTTTGACATAAGTGTCAAACTTAATTACTTTTTCAACAAATAATCTGAAACGGAGATAAAAATGTTGAGCTATAATTCGGAAATAAAAGAAATATACGCAAGAGAAATACTTGATTCTAGAGGAAATCCCACGGTGGAAGCAACCGTTATTCTGGAATCCGGAGCAAAGGGAAAAGCAAGCGTGCCTTCGGGCGCATCAACGGGAATACATGAAGCGTGTGAGCTTCGTGACCGTGATAAACGATTCTTCGGAAAGGGAGTGCTTCGCGCCGTAGATTCGGTTAACACAAAGATAACACCTTCGCTTATCGGTATATCCGCCCTTGACCAGACGAGAGCAGACTCTATTATGATAGCACTTGATGCAACGGGAAATAAGTCGAATCTCGGAGCAAATGCAATTCTTTCTGTTTCTCTCGCGATAGCAAGGGCTGCGGCGTGTCATCTCGGTATTCCTCTTTACAGGTATCTCGGCGGCGCATCCCGAAATATGCTTCCCGTACCGATGATGAATATAATTAACGGAGGAGCGCATGCGGATAACGATCTTGATATTCAGGAATTTATGATAGTACCGCACGGAGCGGAGAATTTTACCGAGGCAGTACGTATGGGAGCGGAGGTGTATGCTGCATTAAAAAAACTTCTTACGGATGCGGGACTCGCAACGGCTGTCGGTGATGAAGGCGGCTTTGCGCCAAAGCTAAGCACGGCAAACGAAGCTATAGAATATATAATTCGCGCCATTGAAAAAGCAGGTTATAAACCTAAAAGTGAAATATCTATTGCTCTTGACGTCGCATCCAGTGAATGGTATAGCACAAAATCTGCCGCATATTATCTTCCTAAAGCAAAAAAAGAATTGAACCGAGCTGAAATTTTGGATATGATTTCAAACCTTGCGGATAAGTATCCGTTAGTATCTGTTGAGGACGGTATGGCTGAAGATGATTTCGACGGATGGCGTGAGCTGACTCAAAAGCTAGGTGAGAAGATTATGCTCGTTGGAGATGATCTTTTCGTAACGAACAAAGAAAGACTTAATATGGGAATTAAAAAATCCTTGGCAAATTCGATTTTAATTAAGCCAAACCAGATAGGAACTCTTACCGAGGTGATTGAAACCGTTACTCACGCAAGGCTGCACGGATACAAGTGTATAATGTCGCATAGGAGCGGGGAAACCGCAGATACATTTATCTCAGATCTATCGGTAGCGCTCGGATGCGAATTTATAAAAACCGGTGCGCTCGCAAGGTCAGAGCGTGTCGAGAAATATAATCGTCTTATGGAAATAGAAGGAGAACTGTTCTCACCTTTATATTACGGTGAAAACTTAACCCGTTTTTAATACGAAGAGTACTTGAAAAAAAAGATAATATATGTTATACTTTAGGTACAAATGCTAAATGGAGGCTCATATGAAGATCAAAAAAGGATTTGTGCTTGAAAAAGTCGGAGAAAGTTATCTTGCATGCGCAACCGGCAAGCTTGCGCGTGAGTTTTCGGGACTGGTAAAGCTTAACGAGACGGGCGCGTTTATCTGGGGACTTTTTGCAAACGGGGATATTACCCTGGAAGTTGCCGCGGATAAAATGATAGCTGAATACGATATTTCACGCGAGATAGCTCTTCGCGATATTGAGGCTTTCGCTGTCAATCTTAAGAAAAACGGTATATTAGAGTAATATGAGCGAGATTGCCGTAACAGAGAATAATAATATTGAAGAGATTCTTGAGCGTGACGGTGTGTATGCATCCGTAACGAACGGTTGCAGTATGCGTCCTCTTTTCAAAACTCACCGCGATATGATAGTTGTTACAAAGCCAACGAAAAAACTATCTAAGTATGACGTTGCTCTTTATAGAGTAAGCGGTAAATATATTCTTCACAGAGTTATAGGTATAGATGAAGGGCGCGGTGTTTATATAATCCGCGGCGATAATACCTATTCAAAGGAGTATATTCCGTTTAAAAAGGTTATAGGTGTTCTTGTTTCCTTCAACCGTAAGGGAAAGCGCCATGACGTAACGGAAAGAGGTTACCGTATCTATTCGGTGATGTGGAACGCTATCTATCCATTAAGATATCTTGCCCGAGCGTTTCTTTCTGTTCCCAAAAGATTATTACGCAAAATATTCAGAAAAAGATCCAAAGAAACCTGATATGGATTCCGCATTAATAGGCGGAGCAGCATATTCCATAGGCTTCTTTGGATTTTTTCTATCATTTAATTGTATATCCTTTGATTAAAAGGTTATTTTGTCTTCTATTATGTATGGCAGATCGATAGGTGTCGCGAGATTGTCTGCTAGTTTTTCAAAGAATGAAATGGCCTTGCCTACGTCTGCAAAAAGCTCTTTTGCGGTATTTCTCGTCACTTCACCGTCCTTCGTCATAATTATTTCGATAGAATATAGCGGCATATTAAAGCTGGCTACTTGTTCAGATCTTGCAGCGTGGAGAACGTATCTGTAAATAATACCGTTTTCAATTTTCGTTATATCCTTTATGATCTTACTTTCTCTGTTTCTGTTTTTCATAGTAATTACTCCGTATTTATTTGTTGTAATTATTCTAACATAAACGGATGGGCCTTGTCGTAAAGAAAAACGTCGTTTTTTTGGGGATAAATAAATCGCAATTTTCGAACTTTTGCGATAATTGGCGGAATCTTGACATAAATACCTTCAGTTTTAAAAAAATGCGTTAAGAAAAAGCAAAAAAAGACCGAAAAATGACGGTCTTTTTCTGAAAAAATATTAAAAATTAGCATCCGTTGCAACTTTGAAAGAGAAAAGCAATTATTGCAATGTCAAATAAAAAGTTTTAAATTCCGCAAAGATGAATTTCTGCTTCGGAATTGACTCTTCCGTCCGGAAGAACGGTTCTTATATAGTAATATCCGTTAGATTCTTCAACGTATACGTCAAGCGTGTCCTTGTATTTTGCTTCATTCATATAGTTTATACTCATTGAATCTATGCGTTTTTTGTCCAGCGGAAGGAAATTTGAGAAAATATCTGCGTATTTTGTGTTATTGATATGTTTGTTTTGGTCAAGATCTGCATACGTGACAGTATAAGTGCCGACCTTTTTCATAGCTGAGGGGAGTCTTATCGGGCTTATGGCAATATTATCCCAAGGCTCGTACGTCGGGAGATTGAGTTCAAAATCGGCAACCTTAACAAGGCTTCGGCTTGTAGTATCTATTAGTGCCCATATTGATATAGCTCTGCCTATAATCTCATCGTCGCGGTAAAGAGCGTAGCATCTGATAAAGCTGTATCCTCGAGATATGCACGGAAACGTATGCGCCACGAGCCTGTCATACGTATGCACCGATGAGTAGAATTCAAGCCTTATACGGCTTATAATAAAGGCTTTGCCCATTTCTTTGAGGTTTTCGTATGACATACCGTTTTCGGTAAGCTGAGTCTGCGCTGCAGACTGAATATATTTCATAAGTGATGACGCGCGGCAGACTCCGTTAAAATCCACATCGTGAACGTCAACCTCTATTTCTTTTTTAAATCCGATCATAGCTTTTCCTTAAATCAATGTTTTTTTGTTTTATTGTATACCATTTTTGAAAAAAAGTCTATATTTTTTGCAGAAGATTTAAAAAATATTAAAAAACTATAGAAAAATGCTAAAAAATGTGGTAAACTAAAAACAAAGCAATATCAGAAAGAAAGGAAATAAAAAATGCTTGTAATTACAGAAAAGAATTTTGCGGAAGAAGTAGAAAAAAGCGATAAGCTTTGCGTCATAGACCTTTATGCGGATTGGTGCGGACCTTGCCGTATGCTTGCTCCCGTGCTTGCTGAGCTCGAGGGGGAATATTCCGACGTTAAATTCTGCAAGGTTAACGTAGATAACTCTCCCGAGCTTGCAAGAATGTTCAAGGTAGAGAGCATTCCGCTTGTTGCGTTCGTTAAAAATAATACCTATCTTGATATGTCCCTCGGCTACGTTCAGAAGGAGAAGCTTGCGGGAATGATAGAGCAGTATAAATAATTATTTTACTGCAAAGCAAAATAGAGGTCAAAAATATTGTTTTAGAGTTACCTTAACTATAACTAAAAACCGAGCCGAGCGTTTTTTTGCGCTCGGCTCGGGTATCTTTTTTATATTATTTATTTGTTGAGATTAAGCTTCTTGGATTCATCGAGCATCTTGATGAATAGACCGCCCTGAACCGTTCTGTGAATGAAGCCTATAAGAGTTCCTGCGACTGTGTCATACCAGTCCGTCATGGGAACTCTGTCGGGCGTTTCGTTATAGAAGTTCCAAAGGGGAGTAATAAACTTCTTGAATTCCGCCTGATTTTTTGCCATAGTAGCGGTCCATACGAGCCAGTCGGATTTCGTTTGATCGCATCTTGAATCGAGGGGAAGACCGTACTCGTTGAAGTGAGAAATATTCGAAGCTATTTCTTTCTTATACACCTTCTCGTCAAAGAGATTTGTGCCCCAAATCTTATCCCAAACCATGTTGTACTTCATAGAATAAGAGCCTTCCTTGTCAAAGGCAAGCTTATAGGAACCGTCAGCATTTTCAGCGCGCTCGCACCAACTGTCAGCCTTTTCCTTTGCGATCTTAGCATACTTTTCGGCTTCGTTCTTCTCTCCGAGCATATCGCAGAGGATAGACATACCCATAATACCCATAATTGCCTTAAGAGTAAGGTTGCAGTTATGAGCAAGGTGGCCTGCAAAGTCATCGGTGCAAAGCTGATTTTCGGGATCATCTCCGTACTTGATGAGGTATTCGCACCATCCGCGGAGAACGTCCATATGGGGTTTTGCGAACTCTGCGGTACCGTCAGCGATCGCAACGTTTGTTTCCATTATAATCATATTGCCGCATTCTTCAACGGGCATCTGTTTTTCATATAGAAGCTCACCCGTTGCGCGGTCGAGACCGTAAACCTGACCGGTAACGAGAGGATACTGACCTACGTCGTGCGGAGCAAAGTCGTATTTCCAAGCATCTGTAGCGGCAAACTTATATACGGGACGAAGCATACCCTTGATAAGCTCGGGATTGTAATAAAGGTAAAGGGGAATAGAAGGATAGGAAACGTCAACCGTAGCGGCGCAGCCGTTAGAGAAGCATTCCTTTGAAATGTAGAGAATATCGCCGTTATCGTCAAGAACGAGCTTGTGAGCCGCGATAACCTGTCTGTATGCAAGTGAGAGTATCTCCGCGTACTTTTCGCCGCCTGCGTTTTCCGCATCCTCAAACATCTTCTTTGCAAAGGCATCGCACTTCTTTGTGAGAGCAGAGTATTCCTTTGCAGCCTCTTCTATAGCCGCCTCTATAGTCTTTCCGTCCTTGTTCCAGTATGACTTGAGCTGCTTACCGAAATAGTTGATAGATGCGGCGCAGTCGTCATACGCAAACATAAAGAGTTTTTCTTCTCCGTTAGAAACAGGTGCGGTTACGGCTACGTGTTTTATCCAATGTATCTTTGTAACCTCCGTTTCGGCTTCGCCGCAAACTGCGAGCCAAACGTAGCCCCAATCGATACGAAGATCATCGCCGCTTCTGTTGAGCAGATTCTGCTCCTCGTTACCCATTTTAATAGCGGTAATACCGTCGAGCTTAACCGATTCGGTAACAGTGGGCTTTTCATTTCTGCGGTTAAGGCAGAGCGAATCTCCAACTAATACCTTAACAGAAACATCCTTTACGGACTCGTCCTTTTTCTCGTATGAAACAGCCATATAAGAAACGGGACGTGTGAGAAGATCAAGATCATCGGGGAGAAGGGGAGTCATAAAGCGCACGGTGAGCTTTATCTTATCGTTTTCAAATGTAGCTTTGGTTGAAAGCGCGTCGATTTCGAGAGAGGTCTGAGGGATTTTTTTAATGTTTCTGTAATAACCGAGGAAGCTGAGCTCTTCACCGTCGATAATAACGTATCCGTGAATATCGTTCTTTGCTCCTGTCCAATGCTGTGTTTCCTTGAAATTTAGTTTTTCGTTAGGCGCCCAAACGGAAAAATAAGGGTCAACCGTAATAAGGGGAATGGAAGGTGCTCTGAGTTTCATAATATAATCCTCTTTCTTTTTTTGCATTTGTATTTTAATCAACAATACACATTTTATATTATAATGCAAAATATAACATAAAACAATGTAAAATATATTCAAAAAAGTGTAGAATATGAGCAGCTTATCAATTCAAAATGTTGTTGAAGGTGGATAGTAACATAAAGGTATATTGAAAATAGATTAAAGTAAACTTGAAGTGTCAGCTCCTGCGGAGAATTTGCGCCGAATGACTTCAAGAAAATTTGTTCCGTCGAGCAAAAAAGATAAGCGAATTTGTCTCGCTCTGCGAGACGGCGGCGCAACGATTCGAACTCCTTCGCTTTCGTTGTGTTTTTCGAGTTAAGATAAGTATGTTGCAAACAAATAGGGATAAGAAGGCTGAAGTGGGAAAGCGAACGAAGTTCGCGACCGCAGGAGCATAAAAAATAGAAGCACCTTGAATGGTGCTTGCGGAGAATTTGCGCCGAATGACTTCAAGAAAATTTGTTCCGCCGAGCAAAAAAGAAAAGCGAATTTGTCTCGCTCTGCGAGACGGTGGCGCAATGATTCGAAATCCTTCGCTTTCGTTGTGTTTTTTCGAGTCAAGATAAGTATGGTGCAAACAAATAGGGATAAGAAGAATGAAGTTTGAAAGCTAACGAAGTTCGCGACCGCAGGAGTATAAAAAATAGAAGCACCTTGAATGGTGCTTCTATTTTTGGTGCTCCTGCGGAGAATCGAACTCCGGACACCTTGATTAAAAGTCAAGTGCTCTACCAGCTGAGCTACAGGGGCATATTATTTTTGAATTAATTTATAGGATCTTAAGCAGTCTTGCGTAACACGCTTAAATATAATATCATATTCATAAAGATTTGTCAATAGATTTTATAAGATTTTTTAAAACTTTTTACGAACTTTTTCGGTTAGGTTGTCAAAAGTAAAGATATTCGAATGTTAACTATTTTGTGTTTTGGTTTTGAAAAAAACTCAAAAAAACCTATTTTTTTGCAAAAAATACATAGAGATGTCCAAATTATAGGACATCTTATGGTGTATAATGAAAACACAAAGAGGGAAGCACCCCCGAAAATAAAGGAGAACAAAAATGGAATTCAAATATGCAGTAGCACTTCTTAAGGGTGATGATGAAAAGATAATGGGTATTTTTGATACAAAGGAAGAGGCTGATGCCTTTGGCTTCGGTAATACTGTATCTCACGATGAAGGCTTGCAGTATTGCTTTGCCTCTATGTTTCTTGCGGGAGTTCCGCAGGGGGATAACGTAAGAATTTACGATTATTATAACGTAAAGCCGGTTCAGCTTTGGTAATTAAGGGCTGTCGATATAGTGTTTCAGCCGGATTAACTCACGGTCGGATGTTATTTACGGTTGATAAAAGAAAAAAGCGAGCGATTGCAGGGAAACTACGAATGCAATCGCTCGCTTAATTTATTGAGTTTTACGCCTTAAGAACAAACTTGTTAAAGCTCTTTTTACCTCTCTTGATAAGAACGCCGCCTTCAAGCTGCTCTTTAGTAACGGTTGCTTTAACATCGGTAACCTTTTCACCTTCAACGGTAACACCGCCTTGCTCGATAGCGCGTCTTCCTTCGGAGCGCGAGGGAACCATCTTACCGAGGCAAAGAAGCGAGATCACGTCAATTGCACCGTCTGCAAGAGAAGACTCTTCAACGTCAACGGAAGGAGTGAGAGCAGAGTCACCCGAAACGAAGAGCGCGCGGGATGCGTTCTGCGCCTTGGTAGCCTCTTCCTCGCCGTGAATAAGCTTTGTAAGCTCGAATGCGAGGATCTCC
Organism: Clostridia bacterium; assembly: GCA_017411605.1. GTDB lineage: Bacteria > Bacillota > Clostridia > Oscillospirales > CAG-272 > UBA1740. The sequence goes on from JAFQPR010000086.1 coordinate 21,354, forward strand.
TTAGCGGTATTGAGCTGAGCGCCCTCCCAGGTATCCATCTTGTCAATCTCTTCAAGAGGAAGGAATGTGAGCATTCTTATGCATTTAAGAACGTCCTTATCGCCAACGTTTCTCCAATACTGGTAGAAATCGTAGGGAGGAGTCTTGTTGGGGTCAAGCCATACTGCGCCGTTTGCGGTCTTACCCATCTTCTTGCCCTCGGAGTTGAGGAGAAGAGTGATAGTCATAGCGTAAGCATCCTTGCCGAGCTTCTTTCTGATGAGCTCGGTACCGTAGAGCATATTCGACCACTGATCGTCACCGCCGAACTGCATATTGCAGTTGTAGTTTTTGAAGAGGTGATAGAAGTCGTAGCTCTGCATTATCATATAATTAAATTCAAGGAAGGAAAGACCCTTTTCCATTCTCTGCTTATAGCATTCTGCGGTAAGCATTCTGTTAACCGAGAAGCAAGCTCCGACGTCGCGGAGAAGCTCGATGTAGTTAAGACCGAGGAGCCAATCCGCATTGTTTACCATAATTGCCTTGTCTTCGCCGAATTCGATGAATTTCTCCATCTGAACTTTGAAGCAATCGCAGTTGTGCTGAATTGTTTCGGGGGTCATCATAGAACGCATATCGGTTCTTCCGGAGGGGTCGCCGATATAGCCTGTACCGCCGCCGATAAGAACTATCGGCTTGTTGCCCGCCATCTGAAGTCTTTTCATTAAGCAAAGCGCCATGAAATGACCAACGTGAAGGCTGTCCGCCGTCGGGTCAAATCCAATATAGAAGGTAGCTTTTCCGTTATTGACAAGCTCCTTTATTTCTTCTTCATCCGTTACCTGAGCTATAAGACCTCTGGCAACGAGTTCGTCGTAAATTTTCATTATTAGTTCCTTTCGATATCACTTAAATTCCGAGGAAGTAACCGTCATATGCCACCTTGAACGGCGAATTAAGGGTTGCCTCGCATAGTTCGTCGTGAATAAAACGCTTTTTGGCTGTCGGAATATGCGATAAAATAAATTTTGTATTGTCATTTGCGGTGCCGCAAGATACGAAAATGTTGTATATCGTGCGTACCATATCAAGATTATTGTGGTTTGCAGATCTTTCGGAATAAGGCTCATCTCCCAGGGCGCAGTCGAGGATGACAGCATCGAGCGTTACCTCGCGCAACAGCTCCATTGCCGCAGCGTTTATAAAAGCTCCGTCGAGCCCGTAAAACAAGCTTTTTCCATCGCATTCAATAAGATAGTTGAGTGTTGTTTCGAATGGAATATCCGTTCTGTGGTTTGCGGGAAGGGGAAGAACTGTATATTTCCCGATTTTTTGAATGGCAAACGGCGATATTTCAATGAAGTCAATATTATCAAGTGTTAAAAGCTCGTCCTTCATCGCGGAAGAAGCATAAACTCGTATTCTTCTTTCCGAAGCTAATCTTTCGATAGCGGTCAAGCTGAAGTGATCGAGGTGAGAATGGGTTATAAAAACGTCATAGACCTCGTCGAGCATACCTTGAAGCATAAAGCTTTCAACAAATTCGAAAATATCCTCCGAAGGGTCGATTATGATCTTTTCGTCGATAAGTAAGGTCGAAAACCTTCTGTATTCCTTGGAAAATTTATTCTTAACTCTTACCGAGCCAAGCCCTCCGGTTCCGAAGAATCTTAAGTTGATCAAAGCTTTTCTACCGCGTAAACCACAGTGTGGGTATATACGTCGCCCTTGTCATAGAATCCGATGCCGTGATTGATGCAGTCGGGCTCGGTCTGAGTTTCAAGGCAGAATGCGCCGTGGAATACCTGCTTTGTGTTGTTTCTGAAGTCGGGACCTTTACCAAGGAAGTTACCGATATAGAACTGTACGCCGGGCTGATCGGTGTAAACCTTCATACCGAGATTGTCACCCTTAACCTCTGCGATAAGAGGAAGCTCCTTGCCGAAAACAACGTCGCTCTTTACGGGAGAAAGAATGAAGTTGTGGTCGTAACCGATGAAATCTGCGCCGCAACGCTCACCGATCTTGTGAGGAGTCTTGAAATCAAAGGGAGTACCCTCAACTGCGGGGCGATTTCCGTTGGGAATCAGGTTTTCGTTAACGTCGGTATATCTGTCAGCATAAATAACAGCGATGTGATCTTCGATAGTGCCGCCGAAGCCGTTGAGATTGAAATATGCGTGGTTTGTAAGAGCAATGGGGGTCTTTCCTTCGGGGATAGCAACGTAGTCGATAAGGAGAGATGCGCCCTCAAGCTTATATGTAACTTTAACGGCAAGTCCGGAGGGGAAGCCCTCTTCGCCGTCCTTGGAATAATATTCAAGTGTGATAGAATTCTCGGTATAATCCGTAACCGTCCAAAGCTTGTGGTCGAAGCCGTCGCCGCCGTGAAGGCAGTTTTCACCGTCATTCTTGGGGAGGTTATAGGTTACTCCGTCCATTGTGAACTTAGCATCACCGATTCTGTTTGCAACACGTCCGATAACAGCGCCCTGATGCGAGGTTTCCTGAAGATATGTTTCAAGCTTATCAAAGCCGCCTACAATATCGGTACCGAAAGCTTTGAAATTAACGATAGTAGCGCCTCTCGTCATAATGTTTACAAGAGCGGAATCGTTTTTGAGTGAATAAAGGTATACTTCTTCACCAGTGGGAAGTACGCCGTAAAGTTTCTTTTCCATTTTATTTACCTCTCATAAGTATATTTTTTTCATACATAGTTATTATATAATAAATTTTTGAAAAAGTAAAGAGAAAACAGTGAAGTTATTGACAAAAAAATGATTTTATGTTAAAATAATTAGGTAAATATAGGCGATTTAGGTGTTTTACCGAAGAATTGCGCAGTTTTCACGGAGAAAAAAATGAAAAAGGCTACGATAGTTATAAACGGTGCGGGCGGTGTCGGTAAGGATACTCTTTGCGATCTTGCCGCGAAGCACATTAAAATACGAAACATCTCAACGATCACTCCCATAAAGGAGCTTGCCAGAATGGCAGATTGGGACGGAAGGAAGGACGATCGCTCAAGAAAGTTTCTTGCGGACTTAAAAGAGCTTTGCGTTAACTATAATGATTTTCCTACCAATTGGGCAAAGGCGCAGTACCTTGATTTTCTCACTACGGATGAAGAGATTCTGATAGTTCATATCAGAGAGCCGAAGGAGATAGCAAAATTTGTTAAGGCTACCGACGGTGTTGCGAAAACGCTTCTTGTCAGAGCAGTCAGCAGGCAGAGAAAAGCGGCGTACGGAAATGCAGCAGACGACGGAGTGGAGAATTATTACTACGATTACTATTTTGATAACGATGCATCTCTCGAGGAAGCGGAAGTGAATTTTACGAAGCTTATGAGAGATATACTTGAGGGAAATGATCTCTCGGGCAACTGATAAAAAAACCGAAACGGAGCGATAAAGTTCCATTTCGGTTTTTTTATTGAACGTGTGGGGAAAGTTTCCCAGGTTCCCGAAGCTTAAGTCTAAAGCGACGGTCAATCCTCGCCGTTTCCGCGTCTGTCCTTCATTCTTCTTTCGATAATTCTGTCGGCATCGCGTTTTGCCATATCGTCACGCTTATCGTAAAGCTTTTTACCCTTGCAAAGACCTATTGCCATTTTAACGTAAGAGCCCTTGAAGTAGAGAGATAAGGGAACTAAGGTATAACCATCTCTTGAAACAAGACCTGCAAGACGCATTATCTCGCGCTTATGCATAAGAAGCTTTTTTGGACGCATGGGATCTTTATTGAAGATGTTTCCTTGCTCGTAAGGACTTATATGTACTCCGAGCGCGAATAACTCGCCTCGGTCGATATCGCAATAGGAGTCCTTGAGGTTGACGCCGCCGGCTCTCAATGATTTGACCTCGGTACCGAAAAGCTCTATTCCCGCTTCGAAGGTTTCAATAACGAAATAGTCGTGCCTGGCTTTTCTGTTGTCGGCGATTATCTTTTCCGATTTCTTCTCGCTCATAATAACTCCTTTCCTTTATTAAAAGATGTAGCGGAATTATTTTAACATATTTTAATTAGGAAATCAACTGCTTTTTGGGAACTTTTTGTTTTCTTCATTAAAAATTGCAGAGGCAACCTCAAGCAGCTTGAATTTAATTCGGTAACCGCCCTTTGAAATAAGTCGAAGCTCGTCATCAGAATAAGTATCGGCGGTGTCCGATAAAGCCGCGTCGAGGCAAAGCGGTGGATACATAACGCACCACCAATTCTGTCCCTTACCTCCTCCGATAGTTACCGTGAGGGAGACGTATCTGCCCGACGGTAGGGAAAAAACACTATAATCACGTGTGTTAAACCACTCCTCGCTTAGCTTAACGGTTACGGGATAACTGTATCCCGCGTCAACTATGAACGCGCGGCAGTCTTCTTCAATCAAAGGCAAAAGCCTTAATAATTTTGACTCTGCCTCGGCGGGGGAACTTGAATCTGAAATTATTTTACCGTATTTATTCAGAATAAAATCCCTGAGTTCAAGTTTTAAATTTTGATCATCTACGGTGTCTGAAGGCGCAAGAATATGTAGCCTTACCGTATCCTCATAAATTTGAGCCTCGGCTTCCGTAGGTACAAAAAGTATACATAATGTACACAAAAGTATGCAAATTGCAGGTAAAATGACTTTTTTCATAGTAAAAACCTCGATAAATAAAAAATGATTGTTAATTTAAATCTTGACAGGAAAAAGGAAAAATATTCACATGCTTCAAAAAAAGTTTTTCCGGCTATTGATTTTTGATTTTAAAGAGGTTATAATTAAATAAAAAACTAAATGAAGGTTTTTATGGATAATAAAAAGATTTGTCTTGTTCATACGGGTGGCACTATCGGTATGACAAGAAGCGAAAGAGGTTACGTGCCGAAAGAGGGATATCTTTCAACTCTGCTTGAGGAGATATCCGATCTTAAGGTTGACGGTATGCCCGAGTATGACCTATATGAGCTATCCCCATTGCTTGATTCTTCAAATATGGCTGTCACCGAGTGGAACAGAATAGGAGAAAAAATAGCATCACTTTATGATAAATATGATGGCTTTGTAATTTTGCACGGAACCGATACGATGGCTTATACGGCATCATCTCTTTCGTTTATGCTCGAAAACGTGAAAAAGCCGATTATTCTAACGGGCTCTCAAATACCGCTTTGCGAAGTAAGAAGTGACGGCAGAGATAATCTCATAACGTCATTGCTGATTGCCGCATCGGGAGAGGTAAGAGAAGTATGCCTTTATTTCGGCGGTAAGCTCCTCCGCGGAAACAGATCGATGAAGGTTTCTGCTGACGGTTTGCTTGCATTCGATTCTCCAAATATGCAGCCGCTTGCCGAGGCGGGAATAAACATTCGTTATCTACCTACCGTTCCGCCTCCCGAAACAGATCTACCTTTTGAATTTTGTCCCTTCTCGGAAGTTCCTATCGGAGTTCTGAAGGTCTTTCCGGGAATCAATTTCAGTCTCTTTAACGTTGTTATAGCAGAAAAGCTGAAGGGCGTAGTTCTTGAAACGTTCGGCTCGGGGAATATTCCGGGCGAGGGCAATGCGCTTCTTCCTATCATTCGCTCCGCCTTTGCTGCGGGAGCTGTGATTACCGTCTGTTCTCAATGCCCCGAAGGAACCGTATCTCTCGGTGCGTATGCAGCGAGCTCGGAGCTCGTTTCTGCGGGCGCTGTCAGCGGATACGATATGACGACAGAAGCCGCCGTCGCTAAGCTTTATTACCTTTTCAGCAAGGGTTATTCGAAGGAAAAAATCAAAGAACTTATGGAAACAAATCTGCGCGGAGAGCTTACAAAGTAAACAACTGTTTGCAAAACGTGCTTTTTGAGGTGAAATATGAATAACGAATACGGAATTCAATTGTACAGTATCAGAGATTTATCTTCTCAAAATTTAGATGCTGCGCTCGCAGCCGTTTCACGCATTGGATATAAATACGTTGAGTTTGCAGGCTTCTTTGGGCACACTGCCGACGAGGTTTTGACTATGCTCCGAAAGTACGGTCTTGAGGTTGCGGGCTCGCACGTAAGCTGGGGTGAGTTTACTCCCGAAAAAATTGATGCTATGATAGAATACCATCGTGCTATCGGGTGCAAGAGCGTTGTTATTCCCGCATTTGACAATAAGGAAGAATCTCTTGAAAAATTGATCTGTTATATAAATTCCGCCGAAGAAAAATTAAAAGCTCTCGGAATGTCGGTAGCTTATCATAATCACTCGGTAGAGTTTATCAGAACAGACTACGGAAAAGTAATTTTTGATGAAATCGTAAACCGAACGAACGCGCTAATTCAGCTTGACGTGTTCTGGGCGTATAATGCGGGTATGGATCCTTTGGAGATTATCGAGAAATATAGCCGCAGAATTAAAACTATTCATCTGAAGGACGGTATAGCAGCGAAAGAGAGCGAGTCGGGCAAGCCCGAGGGCAGATACGTCGGCAGCGGCAACGTTGCGATAAAGGATATTATCAAGCTTGCTTCCAAAAAAGGTATTCTTATGATAGTTGAGTCCGAGGACTTGAAACCGAGCGGTGAAATGGAGATCACGGCGTGTATGGATTATCTTAGACGCGAGGGTTGATACAAAATTCATATTAATTCAATAAACAATAATCCCCCTATGGCATAAAATGATGAAAAAGCCAAAGGGGGAATTTTTTATTAAGATTGCAGTTGCAGGATATGGAAATCTCGGAAAATCAATCATAGGCGCGGTTGCGAATTTTCCCGACATAGAGCTTACAGGGGTATTCACGAGGCGCGATCCGAAAACAATAACCGATGCAAGATGCTCCGTATTCAGCTTTGATGATATACTTAACTATAAGAAACAAATAGACGTTTTGATAATTACTTTCGGCTCATCGAACGATCTTGAAGAAAATACTATCCGTCTTGCCGAGCATTTTAATACGGTGGATAGCTTCGATATGCATAACCGAATAGGGAAATATCGAGAAAGGCTGAATAATGTTGCCGGATGCGGGAATCACTTATCGTTGGTTTCGACGGGGTGGGACCCGGGGCTTATGTCTCTTGCCAGACTCTATTTTGCATCATTTATGCCCTACGCGAACGTTACTTCGATTTGGGGCGAGGGCGTAAGCCAGGGGCATAGCGAGGCTTTGCGTAATATAGACGGAGTCAAATATGCAATTCAATATACCGTTCCTCTTGCCGCGAGTAGAGAAGCTGCTTATCGCGGCGAATTCGTTTCTGCGGGAGAACTTCATAAGCGGGTCTGCTATGTCGTTTGCGAAAAAAATGACAGAAAGAGAATAGCGGAGCAAATCAAAAATACGGAAGGCTATTTCCGTGGATACGAAACCGAAATATACTTCATAACGGAGGATGAATTTTTTGAAAAACACACGAGGCTTTACCATAAAGGCGAAGTAATATCTGTGGGAAAAACGGGTGATAATACGCAGCTTGCGACGTTTTCGTTAAAGCTTGACTCTAACCCCGATTTCACCGCGAATATCCTTCTTGCGTCAGCAAGAGCTGTAGACCGATTGCATAAGGAAGGTGCCGTTGGTGCTATTAGCATCTTCGATATTCCGCCGCGATTTTTTATCCACGGCGAATATGGTGGGATGCTCTAGTAAAAAGCTCGAAAAATGCTGAAAAATATAACTTTTTAAACATCACGGTACACAAATACACGTTTCCGTGGTAGTATGCGTCAAAGCATAAAACGACTCTTTTGGCATTAGAAGCAAAAGAAAAGGGCTGCCTAAATGCGACAGCCCTAAAATCATATAAATGTTATGCTTTATTAGCAGAGCCGAAGAGCTCGATCTTCTCCTTAACGGTAGCCTTGATAGCCTCAACGCCGGGAGCGAGAACCTTTCTCGGGTCAAAGCCCTTACCTACGAGATCCTTGCCCTCTTCGATATACTGACGTGTTGCAGCAGCGAAAGCAAGCTGGCACTCGGTATTAACGTTGATTTTGGAAACGCCGAGAGAAATAGCCTTCTTTATCATATCTGCGGGGATACCCGTACCGCCGTGAAGAACGAGAGGCATTTCAGCTCCGACCTCATTCGAGATAGCCTCAAGAACGTCGAAACGAAGACCTGCCCAGTTTTCGGGATACTTGCCGTGGATATTACCGATACCTGCGGCGAGCATAGTAACGCCGAGATCGGCGATCATCTTGCATTCCTTGGGATCTGCAACCTCACCGCCCCCAACAACGCCGTCCTCTTCACCGCCGATAGCGCCAACCTCTGCCTCGAGAGAAAGACCGAGCTTGTTGCAAACCTCAACGAGCTCCTTGGTTTTAGCAAGGTTTTCTTCGATGGGGTAGTGAGAACCGTCGAACATAACGGAAGAGAAGCCTGCCTCAATGCACTTGTATGCACCCTCATAGCTTCCGTGGTCGAGGTGGAGAGCAACGGGAACGGTGATACCGAGCCCCTTGATCATACCGTTGACCATACCTACGATAGTGTCATAACCGCACATATACTTACCTGCGCCCTCGGAAACACCGAGAATAACGGGAGACTTCATCTCCTCGGCGGTAAGAAGTATAGCCTTAGTCCACTCAAGGTTATTGATGTTGAACTGGCCTACTGCGTAATGACCTGCTCTTGCTTTGGTGAGCATTTCTTTAGCTGAAACTAACATTTTAAAACTCCTTAGATTAAATTTTCAACATTTGATATTGTACCACAAGATTCTATGAAAATCAATAGTTATTTCAAAAAATCACGTCTTTCGGGTGTGAAAATGTCGAGAAGCTTACCGGCCCTCCTGCAAACGACGCCGTGGGGGAGATCGGGGGTTGTATAATAAGTGTCACCTTTTCTGATTATTCGAGTCTCGTCACCGAGGGTTGCCTCGAACTCTCCCTCAAGAACGTAGCTGATCTGAACGTGCGGGTGAGAGTGCATAGCGCCGACGGCGCCCTCCTCAAAAATGACTTCAACAGCCATCATATCCGAGTCATGGGCGAGTATCCTTCTGCTTACACCGCCGCCGACGTCTGTAAGCTCTGTTTCGGAATAAAATTTGAACATACCGTTCTCCTTATGTTTTTCTGTTATTTTATCATAAAAAACGGTATAATACAAGTGAAAAACACAGAAAAAACGAAAAAATATCTATTTTTTGATAACCTCTTGAAATTCGTGCAAAATTGATATATAATATAGGGTATAAAAAATTTATTATTGGAGAGTTTAAAATGATAGACATCAAATTTTTGAGAGAAAATCCCGACGTTGTTCGTGAGAACATAAAAAAGAAGTTCCAGGATTCAAAGCTTCCCTTAGTTGACGAGGTTATAGCTCTTGACGAGGAGCTCCGCGCGTCGAAGAAGCGCGCTGACGATCTTCGAGCTAATAGAAACAAAGTTTCTAAATCCATAGGCGCGCTCATGGCTCAGAAGAAGTTCGAGGAAGCCGAGGAAGCGAAGAAGCTTGTTGCGGCTCAGGCAGCGGAGCTTGCGGAGCTTGAAGCTAAGGAAGGCGAGCTTAACGAGAAGGTTACCAAAATAATGATGACTATTCCCAATATTATCGACCCTACCGTTCCGAACGGAAAGGATGATTCCGAGAACGTTGAGGTGCAGCGTTACGGCGAGCCCGCGGTACCCGATTTTGAGATCCCTTATCACACCGAGATAATGGAGAGATTCTGCGGAATAGATCTTGACAGTGCGCGCAGAGTAGCGGGTAACGGCTTCTACTACCTTATGGGTGACATTGCAAGACTTCATTCTGCGGTTATTTCTTACGCGAGAGACTTTATGATCGACCGCGGATTTACCTACTGTATTCCTCCTTATATGATCAGAGCGGGCGTTGTAACGGGCGTTATGTCCTTTGCCGAGATGGATGCTATGATGTATAAGATCGAGGGCGAAGACCTCTACCTTATCGGTACGTCGGAGCACTCTATGATAGGTAAGTTTATCGACCAGATAATCCCCGAAGCAGAGCTTCCTCAAACTCTTACTTCATATTCGCCTTGCTTCAGAAAAGAGAAGGGCGCTCACGGTATAGAGGAAAGAGGAGTATACAGAATTCATCAGTTTGAGAAGCAGGAAATGATAGTTGTATGTAAGCCCGAGGAGTCACCCGTATGGTTTGATAAGCTCTGGCAGAATACCGTTGATCTATTCAGAACTCTCGATATCCCCGTAAGAACTCTTGAGTGCTGCTCGGGAGACCTTGCAGATCTTAAGGTAAAGTCTATCGACGTTGAGGCGTGGTCGCCGAGGCAGAAGAAGTACTTCGAGGTAGGCTCTTGCTCCAATCTTGGCGATGCTCAGGCAAGACGTCTTAAGATCAGAGTTAAGGGTGAGGACGGTAAGAACTATCTTGCTCATACGCTTAACAATACCGTTGTTGCGCCTCCCAGAATGCTTATCGCTTTCCTTGAGAATAACCTTAACGACGACGGAAGCGTTAATATACCCGTCGCTCTCCGTCCTTATATGGGCGGTAAGGAAAAAATCATTCCCAAGGCGTAAATTATATGGACAAATATGCTATAATTGTTGCCGGCCCTTCCGGTGCCGGCAAAACTACCGTTGCCGAAGGCCTGATAGCTTCTCTCGGTACTCTCGAGATGAGCCGTTCCGCAACTACGAGGGCAAAGCGCGGTGACGGCAAAGATGACGAGTATGTTTACCTTTCGGTAGAAGAATTTGAGAATTCTATAGCAAAAGGCGAGGTTCTTGAATATACGAATTACAGCGGTAACTATTACGGTACGAGAAAATGCGAGCTTGACCGCATTTGGGATATGGACAAAAATCCTATCCTCGTTCTTGATTACAACGGTGTGAAATCTCTGAAGGAAAAGCTTGATTGTCCTGTTTATGCTATATATGTCTATACTTCGCTTGAAGAAGCAAAGCGCAGACTTTGCAAAAGGGACGAGATAAGCGGGCCGACCGAAAAATCGCGTGAAACTATAGTGAAGCGAGTAAAGGAAAACGTGGCGGATTATAAAAAGCTTTATACTATGGCGGAGCTTTTTGATTACTATGCGGAGAATAAAAACGTTACCTCCTGCATCGAGGACGTGAAGCGAGCGGTCGATAAGCTTGCGGGCGGCAGAGAACCGATGGAGCTGGTTGAAAAGCTTAAGATAACTAATACCTTCAGATCTATGGCGGCGAATTTTGCCGAATAAATTGTTAATTTATTGCAAATAAATTCTTCAAAATACAGAAAACCGATACGCGCTTTCGAAATTTTTTTGCAAAAAAATGCGGAAAAACAGAAGCGCGTATCGTTTTCTTATATTTTAAATATTTAAATTTGTATAAGATTACTAATTCAATCCAATAAAATTAGTTAAAAATGTTGAATTGACTATTTTAATGCGTTAGTGTAAAATATATACAGCATAACTATACAATTCCGTTCTCCGCAGCTTCAGCGAGGGATTTACGGGGAAGGAAGTGTGATGCGAGGCTTTGAAAAAGCCGCTGAGGAAAAATATTTTTTAAGGAGAAAATATATGAAGAAACTTAGCAAAGTATTGATTCTTGTGCTTTCTTTGGCTGTTGTTCTTACGACGCTTGTAATTGTTGCGAGCGCTGATACGGGCAATGTAGCTAAGGTTGGTACCAAGGAGTACGCTACTATCGATGAGGCGCTTGAAGCAGTGAGTGCAGGCGGTGGTGAGATCGTGCTTCTTGATGATGCTTCTATGGATAATTCCGTGAGCATCGCAAAATCTGTAACAATTAATCTCGCGGGTAATACGCTTACCGCGTGCTCGGATGCATTTGCCGTAGCGCCGGGCGGTACCCTTACCGTAACGGGCGAGGGAACTGTTGTTGCTGATACTAATTTCGTAACTACTGCCGTGACCGATGAAAAAACTCAGTCTGTAAAGATCATCGGTACGGATAGCGGTATTGATATCGTTGTATCGGGCGTGCTTGTAAAAGCGGGCTCGGGAACGTTCAATTTCAAGAATCTTAACGTAGTTGACGACGTTGTAACGGGAAACCACGGTATTTTCGAGACCGTTGATAAGGCTGATGCGAAATTAAATTTCACAGCGGTTGAAGCGACTCTTACCGAGGGTGTCAACAACTACAGTTCAATAGTAAGACTCTTGGGAACTGCATCTGTAAAGACGAATTATTGTACCTTTACTTCAAACAGAGTGGTATTTGGCTTTGGCGCGTATGATGGCAAGGACGTTGCTATTGAAGCTGATAATTCATATTTCTCGAGCCGTACGCCCGCAGCAAGCGGCAATAAAAATCACGAGCTTGGAGTTATAGGAACGTATGCAACCGTTTCTTGCCAAATGATATTCAACAACTCTGTTATTGAGAGCTCGTTCAGACCCATCTGCCTTAATGCCACGAGCGAGGCAATGGTAGTGCTTAATAACTCGGCTATCAGGCAAAACGGTATTACGAACGGAATGATAGCGCGTACCTGCTCTATCACGGTAAATTCCGGTTCATCTCTTACGTCGTCAGCCGTTCTTTCAACAATGCAGCACGAAAATTGCGAGGCTGACGGTACGTACATAATCCTTATGCCGGGCGCGCGAATGAATAAAGGTGTTTACGATACTATCTTCGAATCCGGTCATACGGAAGGCATGAGATACGGTGAGCTTGTTACTCTTGAGGACGAGACCACTTCTCTTGAGCTTTCTCTCATTCCCGAAAATGAGAAATTCACCGTTATTTACGATCCCGTAGGAAGCAGGGAAGCTCCCTACGTCGTTGTAAAGAGAACGTATGAAACCGATGCAGGCGGAAATACGGTTGAGACCACCCCGTCGGGCGCATCGATACCCGAGAATATTTATTATCAGGACTTCAACGATATTCCAGGCGGAGTAATATGGGATAACGGTCAAAACGGCCCCTCTTATTCAGCTGCTTTTCTACCTGTAAAAGCCTTCCTCGGATGGAACCCAAACGGCATTATTTCGGGCGTTCATTATGCGGATAACGGCGCTATAAGACTTGAAAACGATGAGCCTAACGCATCGAAGAATAATACCACGTTGGTATTCGGTGACGGCAAGGGTTATGCTCATAACGAGTATCAGGTATTTGTAGCCGAGGCAGATATTGCCTTTGATTCTCCTTTGGGTATCCTCGCGAGTACGATGGCAATTTGCGCGCGAGGAGAGAACAACGGCGGTGACTACGCAAGCACGAAGCTCAGCTTTACCACTGACGGTAAGGCTACCGTGGGTTCAACCTCCGCAGACGTTTCGACTACGGGATGGAACCACCTGACCGTCGTAGTTTACTCCGATAAGGGTGTGACGGGTACGTCCTGCAAGGGCGTAGCTCATTACTATTTCAACGGTGAGTATCTCGGAAAAAGCAATGCTTATAATATAACGGGAAAGAACGGTAACGTTGCGTATCTTTGGGGACTTCGTTGCGATATTAACGCTTCTACGTCTGTGATTGGTTCATCGGTAGTATTTGATAACGTACGCTATGCGACTTATACGGACTATATCGGCAGCGAGGCTGACGATCCCATTATCTATTCCGAAAATGCGGGTATGCCCGTGAACGTCGGTGTGCCAACCAATGCGATCACCATAGGCGGAAGAAGCTTTAACAGTATAAACGAAGCGATTGAAGCGGGCAAAGATCTTGGTGTTTCTCCTATACTTAAGGGCTCTGTTTCGAACCAGCTTGTAACCGTGGACGGAACAGTTTATACCAAGGGTAATAGCATTGGTATTACGGAAGGCTCGAACAGTGCTATGATCAAGTACTACGATGACGGTCAGCTGAAGAGCTACACCTTCAATGCAGGCTACAATGATCTTTATGCCACCTATAAGTGGTTTGTTGGAAACAAAAATAACAAAGACGAGCTTTGGGATGACTCGAAGTACGTTGAAACGCAGGTTCCGCTCGGCTACGTTCCCGAATATGATGGCGAAGCTCTTCCTGTATTGACCGAGCATATCGGTCAGAAGATATTCGTTACGGAGCACATAGGTTGGTCTTCGGATCCGTTTGCTGAGACTCCCGAAAATCTCAATGCGTTATCGCTCAGTGATGCGATAAACCTTGCAGGCTCTTCGGTGAAGCTCTTCCCCGTATATACGAAGAAGGAAGTAACCGGATACAGTGTTATCGTTCTTGATGAAAACGGAAACTTCAAGAGAGGAGTAAATCCTCCCTCGAATGTTTACGGCTCCGACTGGTACAGAGCGGATAAGCCCCAGGGCATCTGGCTTGAGTACGGTGAGACCTTCGTGCTTATGACGAGTAATATCACCTGGGTTGGCTCATTCCAATCTCCGAGAGCCGCAACGGGCGTTGATAAGGTATTCAGCTTTGACCTTAACGGTTATGAAATGAAGATAGACGGCGCGAAGAATTCGGGCGGTAAATCTCCGAACTTCTTCCAGGCGTACAAGGGCGAAACTATAAACTTCTACTCATCCGTTCCCGGAGCTAAGGTTATCGCTCAGGGCACGAACGAAGCTGCTACCTCTCCTGTGGGAAGCAATATCTTCCAGATGTACGGATGTTCATCTTCTTCGTCGGGACACACTCATACAATTGCGGAAAATACGGGAGATACAGCTCAGAACACGAATATAAATATCGGAACGGTTACCCGCTTCGGTAAGACCTACGACGGCTCGAATCTCACGTTTGAGGGTGACTGTCTCGTTGATATGCCGTCGGGCGATGCTACCTGTAAGGTCAACGTTGACGGTATAACCTTCATTAAGTCCTTTACGGGCAGAGGCCACGTATTTGCAAGCAGCTATTATAACGGCTCGCTTGACGTTAAGAACTGCAATTTCTTCTTCCCGAATGGCAAACAGCTTATTACGGGATACAACTCCGGTCTGTCCGACTATAACGGAGACGGAAGCAAAAACGAAAAGGACGTTCAGAAGGCTGAGTCCGAAGGTGCTGTGGGATACAGAACCGCAGCGAAATGCGCTTTCGACGGCTGCTATATATTCTATAAGACGAACAGCACGACCAGCGCTGAAAGCCTTGTCGGTAACGACTATACCTTGAAGAGCGTTATCTTCACGAACTGCGTAACCAACGCGAGAATAAATCCCTCGAATACAGGTATGGCAGTAAGGATCGGTGACGGATGTCTTGTATATAACCCCTCGGCAACGAAGCTTGACGGAATAACAGGTTATAGCTACAATCGCGATATGACCTTCGGTACGTATACCGATGCGGAAACTGTGACCGTAAGATACGTAACGGGCGTATCGATGATCAACAACAATAAAACGAACGTTACCTACAGTTACGATGAGTTCACGTTTGCGCTTCCGGGCTCGAACGCGGCTGCGGACTTAGTTCTTCCTTTCTTCGCAATTAAGTTTGTCTCCGCCGATAATACGCACACCGTAACCTACGTTGATGAAAACGGCAGCGAGCTTGCAAAGCAGACCTATGCGGACGGCGCAAAGATAATAGCTCCCGAGTTTGAACCTGCTTTGAGCGGTAACGTAGTCTCTCTTGTATTTGACGGCAAGTTTACCACGGAAGCTCCCGAGAGTGTTGAAGAGGATATAACTCTTACTCCTGTATACGTTACGGTAGCGAACGTAACGGGACTCAAGTCAAATCTCTCGCTTCACGCTGATTTCATTCTTAACCTTATGCTCCCCGCTGAGTATAAGAATTACGTTGTATCCATAGTGAGCGGCGGCGAAGAGCTTGAGATTAAGGATACGGCGGTTGAAGGCGTAAGCTACGTAGTCGTATCGGTTCCCGTATTCGCAAAGGACGCGGGCAAGGACGTTGTCTTTGATATCGCGCTTTCCGAGAACGGACTCGATTATACCAAGACAGTAACCTACAGTGTTGTAGGCTACGCTGAAGAGCTTCTCGGCGGTGGGGATTACGTTTACACCGAGGAAGATGAAACTCTTCTTTGGTACGCAATGAATTATGCAAACGAAGCGGCTCTTTACTTTAACGGTGAAGAGGATGAAAAGCTTGCAGCTTTCCTTGATGCACATTCGTATATGACAGACGTCATACCGGAGCTTGAATATGAAAACGTTATTGAATCCACAGGACTTTCATCGGTATTCGGTATGGTAAATATGAAGCTCGACGAAACTCCGAAATTCGTATTCACCGTTAAGGCGGGCTTTGCAGGCACCGTAACGGTAACCACGAGCAAGGGCGACTATACCTTCACTGTTGAAGCATCCGATGCTGATACAAAGCTCATAGTCGAAGGACTTAAGGCTTACGAGCTTGCAGAAACCTTAAATATTAAGGTAGCAGGCACGCTTGGTGAAGAGCAGATAGCGATTGAAAACGGTCAGATGAACCTTGCAACGTTTGCAAATTATCATAGCGTAAACGCGGAAACGAGCGAAGCGTCTGCGGCAGTATGTGATCTTTTGTATGCTCTTTACGGCTACGTTTCTTATTCCGTGAACTTCAAGTAATTTTGCAGGGCAAAATTGCAATGAATTGCCTATCGTCTTTTCTTAATGCGGTTTACCGCAATTTGTGACACATAGTGTCAATTCATGCCGATAGGCAATTCATTAAATGATACGAAAACATCAATTTATGGCGGCAGAGCCGTCAATTCATGAAATCTTTGATTTCAATTCATTTTTCTGATTTATTAGCAAATGCTTATAAATAAATTAAAAAGGAGAAATCCAAAATGAAAAAGTACAGCAAAATCTTGGTTTTGATTCTGTCGCTTGCGATTATATGCACGGGACTTATACTCGCAGTCAGCGCAGAAGACGAAACCCCGACCTTCGATCTTGTATCGGCGATCCAAAGCGCAAAAGACGGCGATACGATCGTAATGACGGGTAATGCGGAAATAACCGCTTCCCACGGTGACCAATGGGGTGCGGTTGCCATTAATAAGAACCTGACAATTGATCTCAACGGTTATACTATTACGACGTCGCATTCAAACCGCGCGTTCAACGTTCAGACCGTTGGAAAGCTCTTCACTATCACTGGTAGCGGAACTATTAACGCCACCGCAGGTGATTTGTTTAAAACCGGTGGAAATAACACTGCCGGAATTCAGATGAACGTTATAGGCACAGGTAAAGGTATAACGATCAATCACAGCGCTGCCTCGAATGTTCTTGAAGCGGCTGGCGGAGCCTTCAGATTTGAGAACGTTACCGTAAATTCGTCTTCGACGACTGCGGTTTTCAATGCGTCTGCCGATGCATCTATGGCTTTCGATAATGTCACCGTTGATCATACCGGAACGTCGTATTTGATTCAATTTGCCAATGGAAGCGTCGACGTCAAAAACTCAACGATTAAAACAGCCACGGCGGCTGACGTTTTCTATACCGGTGGAACCGGCGCGATGTCCTTCGTAGGCGTAAACGTAACTACGTCAAAACTGATTAATGGTCAAAAAGCTGTGTTCAACCCGGGAACCAAAGCTACCGTTAGCCTTGATTACTGCCGAGTTGAAACAAAAGGCCATTCTATCTTCGCGACTCCTACTGCCACTGAAAAAGTAGAGAATTACATCGTAGTTGATCACTCGTACCTTATGGCAGCATACGGTAACGGTGGTTTTACGTCATTGCTTTATAACAGTTATGGAAATCTTGGAAGTGACGTTGTTATCAGTAACTCCTTCGTTTCCTGGAACTCGAGAATCCTTGTAAAGCATAGTGTTAATAACACTGCTTTGATATTCAAGAATACCGAGATTCTCTTTAACGGTAAGCAGGGTAACTTCTTCCGTTCCTTGAACGTTAAGCTTGAGGAAGGCTCCTGGATGCACGGTAACCACAGCTACTATCCCACCGATACGACCTTCTATTCAAACTATGATAATAGCGGTCCGATGACGGTCGGAGATAATACCTCTGTTTACTTGCTTATCTCCGAGGGCGCTCGCTTTGATGAAGCTACCTATAATAAACTCATCAAGCGCACCGGACTTTCTAAAGATCCCAAAACAGAAAAAGATTCATCCGGTAACACGGTAACTGTTACAGATGAAAACGGAAATCCTGTTTACAATACTATTACTTTCTATAATGAAGGCTACGTAGCTTATCCCGATGGCTCATCGCCCACGTCCAGCACGACTTATAAGATGGTCTTTGATCCCATAGGCAATCCCGATGCTCCTTACGTAGTTGTTAAGGCGGATGCGGCTGATACTGTAGCAAACGTTCTTCATTTTAGCGATAATCCTCAGCTTATAACGAGCTATCACGAAACGGGTACCGCAAAAAATGTTTATTTTGACTCCAAGAATTTCTATAGCTTCACTTCTAACGGTAAGCTTAATTCCGATGGCAAAGCACCCAACTATATGTGGGGCATAAAGCACGGAAACGGTATTGCTGCGAAGGATCACGGCGTATTCGTATTTGAGTTTGATCTTGCAACCGATAGCGAGGTTGGCTTCACCGAAACTCTCGTAAATATTCACGCGAGAGATGACGCGGCAGGTAGTAATAACAAAGCAACCGTGGGCTCGCTCTTCAAAATCAAGAAGGACGGTACTGTTTATAAGACCGCATGGACTCTTAATGAAGAAACGGGCGAGTATGCTGACGTTGAGACCAAGACCGACGTTAAGCTTTCTCTCAACTCTTGGAACCACGTAACTATCGTAGTTGATACGTCGGTAGAGGGAGGCGTTGCTTACGCTTATGTAAATGGTGTTCTTGTAAATACTCACGTAGCCTACGAGGAAGAGGCATATCTCTTCGGTCCGAGATTCAATCCCACTAACGCGGGCGCTAAAGATACAGGCTCTAACTTCATCGTAGATAATATTATGATAAGAACGGGTGAGGACGCTGTTACAGATAACGGTCTCAGCTATCTCGTTAACGGTGGCAAGACCTGGAACTCGAACTATGTATACAGCAATGCTGCCACCGTAGGTGGCGTTAATATCAAGCCCGACGTTGAAAGCATTCTTACTCTTCAGAATGAGCTCGGCGTAGTAGCTAAGCTTAATAAGGACATTATTGAGCCTCAGACGGTAGTAACAGAGGGTACTATCTTCGCAAACGGACATACTATCAACGTAGCTGACGGCTCTGTTGCTTACGCTGTCGAAAACGGTGCAGACGGCTCCGATTACGGATACTACGTATTCGACGATGCATTTGCAGAGCTTGTTGCAAAGTATCAGTTCTATACGTCTCTTAATACCGATGCTGAGTCCCTCGCAGATCCCAACAACTGGACTGCGGTAGGAGAGACCGACATTAATACGCCTCTTTCGACTCTTTATGCGGGCGCAGCTCTTCCTATCATCGGTAAGTATTCCGATACGGGTTATCTTACTTCTGCTCATATAGGCTGGGCAACTACTCCCGACGCGAGCGAGCCCAGAACCTCTCCCGCAACCGAGGATGAGGCAAAATCGGGCGAAGTAATCAAGCTTTATCCCGTTTTGAATTATAAAAAGGCATATAGCATCGTTATTCTCGATGCAAACGGCAACTTCAACAGAGGCTTTACAGGCAATGTGTTCTGGGGATCGGGTCTCAGAAAGTTTGAGATGAAGTACGGTGAGACTCTCGTGCTTAACGCAAACGTAACCTCTCAGGCAAGCATAGCTCAGGTATTTGGTAACTCAGCGGATCCCTCAAATGCAAACTGCTTCAAGACTGCTGCGGGCGCAACAGAAGAGAAGTATAACGGCTTTGACTTCAACGGCTTTACCTGGACGGTAGATACAAACTATCAGCAGAACGGAGCAAAGGGTAAGGCAACCTCCTTTGCGGTTTATCCCGGTGAGACCTTGAATATCTATTCATCCCGTCCCGGCGGCGCATACGTAGCTTACGGTAACGCAACGGATACGAAAGGCGCGTTCACTGCATCGGGCGGTGTATTCCTTGGCTTCAGCGGAAACTCCGGTGCTGAGGATACGATAGCGGCTAACGCAAACGGCGAGGTTACTCAGAACAATGCAAAAGCTAACGTTGGTACTGTAACGATGGGCGGTAAGACCATCCCCGGCTCTAACCTTTCTATCTACACCGCGGTTATTGCCGATATCTTTAGCGGCGATAATACATGCGAAGTAAACTTTGACGGTGTTACTGCAGTTAAGAACTCCCCGGATTACAGCGGAATGTTCATCATAAGAAAGTACTTCGGTAAGCTTAATATTACGAATGCGACTATTATCAACGCGTTAAACGATAGCGTATTCCACGGTCACGAGCAGGGCTACGTTGCGGCAACAGAAACTACTCCCGCAGAGAGAGCTCTCGCTGACGTAACCGTTGATAACTGCCTCATTCTTACTCACGCAAACGGCGGTGACGTTATCAATAAGGATTATTCCTTCAATACCATCAAGTTCACTAACTGTGTAACGAACGGTAAGCTTATTAAGGATGACTTTGGTGCTCTTGTTCTCGGCGAGGGTAACAAAGCGACCGAGATGAGCGGTGATGCTCTTGCAGAAGGCGTAGTTCGCGCTAAGTGGAACAATGCAATGCCTCTTTCGGCTGACGTTTCTGCTCCTTACTTCACGCTCGTTGACCAGACCTTCACTTCTGCGGATAAGGACTATAACGATCTTACTTACGTATTCTCTGTTGGCGCATACGAGGGTGAGGACGGTATTGCTCTTCCTATTCTCGGCTATACAACCGTTGCAGCAGAGGATGCGCTTGACGTAACCTATACCGACGTTGGAACGGGTAAAACGGTTACCGAATATTACGCAAAGGGCGCGAACGTCGTTCTTGCAAAACCCGAGAATTATGAGGGTACTCTTCTTACCGTAACCTACAAGGATACCTGGACGGTTAACGGCGCAGAAGGCTCAGTACTTCCCACTAACATTCAGGAGAATGTAACTATTCTTTCCGAATGTGACGTTGTAAATAAGATTGAAGGCCTTAAGGCTAACCTTTCTCTCTACTCCGACTTTGTAATCAACGTATATATCCCCGCAGATTACGCGCAGTACATCACAAGCGTTAACGGCGCAGCTCTTGCAGGCGAAACCGTAACTATCGGTGAAAATAACTATTACAAGGTAACCGCATCTAAGGTTGCTAAGGAAGCATCCGATGCAGCAGTATTCGAGATCGCGCTCGCAGAGGGCGGCTACGTTGCAGCGAAGACTGTAAGCATAAGCATTACCGATTACGCTTCTACTATCCTTGCAGGTGAGTTCACCGATGCGGATAAGATACTTATGTATAATATGCTTAGCTTCGTAGGCGCGGCATCCGAGCACTTCGAGGGCAAAGAGGACGCTGCTATCGCAGCTCTCCTTGAAACCTACGCCGCTTGGAACAAGGTATCCGTAGATAAGTCCTATAGCAATGCTCTTGCTGATACGGGACTTGGCGATGTATTCGCATCTGCAGGTATCGTACTTGGCGATGCTCCCGCATTCACTCTCGTTCCTAACGGAAACTTCGCCGGAACCGTAACCGTAACCTACGGCGACGGCAACGTAAGAAACTATACTGTCAATGCAGGCTCTGTTGAGGCAATCAAGATCGAAGGAATGAAGATCTTCAACTTTGGTGTAAACGTAAGTATCACCGCAGTTGGAACGGTTGCAGGCGTTGAGCAGACCGTATCGGGAACACTCAACCTTGATACTTATGCTAAGTACCAGACTGCAAACGCAGAAGCAAGCGTTGTAGCAGTAGTCGAAGCGCTTTACAACTACGTAAAGATAGCAGAGCAGTACAAGGCTGGCACTCTCGTGCTTCCCGAGGAAGCTCCCGCGGAATAAAAAACGTTCACGCAGTGAACATATCTTGCTCGCAAGCGAGCATATCGCGTCACTGTACGGTGATATATCGCATTTGCGAAGCAAATATATCGCTCTCGCTTAGCGAGACTCTTTCAGCCCGACTAGCTGAAGGAAAAAAGTTACCTCGGCTTGACTATCCGAAGTAACTTAACCGTTTGACTGCAAACAATAATTAGCAAAATCCTTCATTTAATATATATTACGCGCGGTAGAAGGGAACTGACTACTCCCTTTTACCGTCAGCGTAGTGTATATGTTTTTTCAACTTTTGGAAAACCGTATTTGGATTAAACCGTAAACTCTCATTGTTTAATCCAAACACTGTCTTTCAAAGCAAGACAAGACTATTAATCAAAGCTACAAAAAAATAAAAAGGAGAAACGCAAATGAAAAAACTCAGCAAAATCCTATGTTTGGTTTTAGCTGTTGCTCTCATCTGCACAGGACTTATTCTCGCGGTCAGCGCAGATGATTCTATCGAATATACGTTCGATCTTGCTACTGCAATTACAGAAGCGGTCGCGGATGAAAACGGTATGACAACAGTAAAGCTGACAGGTAACGCACAGGTCACAGAACCCTATGCGATTACCAAAGACGTAACTATCGATCTTAACGGCTATACGCTGGATTCCACAGCGCATGAAGCATTCACCGTTAATGACTCGGTTAATTTCTCCATCGTTGGTGACGGTAACATTACTCTTGCGAGTATGCTTATCCAGTCAACGACTACGGAAGCGACCCCAAATGTAACTGTAAAGGGCTCGTTTGGCGGTATCAATATTACCCATACCGCAGCTCAGTCTAAATCTATCCTTCAGGCAGTCGCAGGTACCTATACCTTTGTAAACTGCGACGTTGCGGCAGTATGTGACACCGCGAGCTCCGCGGTATTTGCTATGACGGGTTCTCCCACCGCAACCTTTAACTTTATTGATGTAGATATAAACGTTACGGGCGCGGTAACAAGCAGCACCTCTTGCGAGGCTGTAATTTCCGCAACGGGCGCAGGTCACGTTAATATCACGTCCTCGACTATTATGACGGACGGTGTAGGCGTAAGAGTAAACGGTTCTTCCGCAACCGATGAGTTTTTAGTAATTAAAGACTCCTATCTCTGCGCAAGAAACGGTACTTCTAGCTTTGAGAACGCAGCTATTGGTATGTACGGAGTTATTCAAGGTGTTATCAAGATTGAGAATTCAACTGTTGAATCCTCATATAGAGTCATAGCTATTAATCTTGAAAACCAGTCTCCCAATGCGGAGGTTGATGAGAACGGTGTAATTTCCACGACCACGGGCGGTAGAGTCCTCGTTTACGACTCTATTCTTTACCATAACGGTTTAAGACTCGGTCAGATAGCGAGAGCTGTTCCTACCTTCCTCTACGGAAACTCAAAGATCCTCATTGCTCATTCTAACGCAACAAGTGTTACGAGTATAGTAAACTTTGATACCGACGCGGCAGATTACGCAAAAACTAACAAATACGTAAACATTTATATGGCAGAGGGAACGAGAGTTGCAAGAGAGAGCTTAACTACTAAAACAACTCAGGGTGTTAAATTCCCCGACGGCTCCTCTCCCGTAACGAGCGAGACGTATAAGTTCGTTTACGATCCCGTAGGCGATCCCGATGCTCCCTACGTAGTTGCGAAGATAGACGATACTAGAGCGGACGCGTATTCCGACGCTGCAATTCATTGGTTTGCAAGCGGTAATGCGATGTACTCTGCTACAGCAGACCGTGAGGTAGTTTTTCAGAATGATGCAAGGGTTTCCGGCACTATAGCTTCCGATTTTGACATATTCCCGACAAACAATCTCAGATGGAACAAGAGCGGTATCTATTCTATCAAGAATTACGACGGCAACCTAATGTTCGGTTATGAAACCTACGTAAAAGAAGGTAAATCTCCCGTTCTTAACTTTGGTAACCGTACTTACGTTTCCACTGCTGATTATGCTGTCTCGGGTGTTATGGTATTCGAGCTTGATCTCGCTACCAACTCCAATATGGGCTTCCCCGCGATGTCATATAAGCTTGCAGCGAGAAAAACTAATACTAATAGTGGTGACTATTCAGGCGCGTCCACTATTTCTATCGCGAATAACGGCGCTCTCACCTTCAATTCCGCAACTGTACATAATCAGGTAAGCCTTAGCACCGAGTCGTGGAACAGAATATCTATTGTTGTTGACGTAGCTAATAGAACTGCGGAGTATTTCGTTAACGGTGTTCACGCTGCAACGGCAACCGATCCTTATGATGCGAATGCTTTCATTTACGGTATGCGTTTTGACGTTACCGCTAATCAGAATCCCGGTTATGGCTTCGTAGTTGATAATGCATTAATGGCAGTTTACTCCGCACCCAAGACAAAGACGGTTGACGGTGAAACTGTAAATTATGCTGCAGCCGATTATCTTTCTGCTATGGCGCTCAACGACGAGATAGTAAAGCGCAATATAACTGTTGGAGCGCAGGCTTATTCCGATCTTGCATCCGCTATGGTTGCTGCTGAGGCTCTCGGTACGGTTCCTCAGGTAAATGCCGATATCTCCGGTCAGACCGTAAAGGTAAACGGCTTCGTTTCCGCAAACGGACACACGATTGATACGACCGACGGTTCTTACGGCGCGAACGTCGTATATGATGCAAACGGAAACGCGGTTTCTTATGAATTTAACATTACATACGATGCCGAAGTAACATATAAGTGGTACGAAGGTGAGCTCGGTAATGCTGAGCAGCTCGCAGATCCCAATAACTATTTCGAAACTATTGTTGCGTTCGGTGATGTTCCTACCTATAACGGAACTGTTGTTGGCGATATAGTTGATGAAGCAAACGGAAAGTATAACCCGATTGCTGGATGGTCGGAGAGCGCAGCAGCAACCGTTCCCGATGATTTAACTGCGGTCAACACCGAGCTTCTCGAATCTCTCGGCGACGATCTCACCGTAACTCTTTATCCCGTTTATTCGGAGGATAAGACTCTTACCGTATCTGTTAAGGATAATGCAACCGGAAAGTATGTTTATATTACAGATACAACATCTCTCGACTCTTCCGTTTGGTCTAACTTCAAGGCTAATACCACCTTCAAGCTCTACCGTGACTTCGATGTAAGCACTTCCAGCGGCTTCACCGCAAGTGAAAACGGTGCTACATATAACCTTGACTTTAACGGTCATACCATTTATTCCAAGGTCAAGAATACTTATATGTTTGTTAAAAACGGTGCAATTCTTAATATTTACTCTTCCGTACCCGGCGGTATGTTCTACGCTTTAGAGAACGTAGAGGGCGGTGATAAATCGAATAAGGTTGGCGCAGGCGTATTCGTTCATATGAATGAAGGCGGTGGAGAGAATCTTGAAAATGCTAAGTCCAAGACTCAGGCTACCACTGTTAATATAGGTAAGGTAACCGTAGGTGATACTACTTATGACGGCTCTAACCTCACCCTCGCGGGTGACTGCGTCCTTGAGCCTCGTGTTGCAGGCTACAATGCAAGCTTTAATATTGACGGTGCGACTATGATTCGTCCCGGCTCAGACTACGGCGCGATGATCTTCAGCCGTTACTATTACGGAAGCATCAACGTAAAGAATACTAACTTTATCGTTTATTCTAAGAACAGCTCTACCGGCGCAGGCAGTGCTATACTCGGTAACCATAATAACGGAAACGGCGCTGAGTGTCAGGCTACGTTTGAAAACTGCGTATTCCTCTTCGACACCAACGGCTCGACAAACGCTGTTCTTTCGGGCGGTAAGGGCTTTAAGTCCATCAGCTTCACAAACTGCGTATCTAACGGAAGCTTCAATCCCGCTAATACGACCGCAGATGTTCTTAAGTTCGGCGAAGGCAACCTTTCTTCGAACATTACCGCAGGTAATGATTATATGGCGGAAGGTATCAAGAAGGTATATGCCAATATAGCAATGCAGATGCCCGACGTAACCCTTAACGGTTATAAAGGCTTTGTAAGCCAGGATGCAAACGGCGTTCTTAAGCTTAAGAGATGGGTATTCTCTAACGATACTTCGATCGGCGCGAATGGCGGAGCTGCCGATAACGGTTATCTCTACATCGTACCTAACGGATACGAGGGAACCGTTGATGCGACCGATGCAGACGTAGTAATCGAGCTTCCCGTTCTCACTCATAAAACAACGGCAAATACCGTTAACGTAACCTTCAAGGGACTTGGCGAAAACGAGAACAAGACCTATACTTACGCTGTAGGCGGTAACGTTGTAGCAGGTCAGGTATTCGTTCCCGAGTATCTTAAAAATGCTACTAAGTTAGTTGCTGACGGTAACTTTGTTGAAGAGCTCGCAACTAACCTTGCTGCAGACGGTGAATACGTATATACTCCTACCTACAAGGTAGAGGAAAACGTAACGGGTCTTAAGGCAAACCTTTCACTTTATTCAGACTTCGTAATCAACCTTTATATCCCCGCAAATATTGCTGACTTCGTGGCTACCGTAAACGGTGTTGCTCTTACCGAGGACGTGGTTGTTATTAACGGTGAGTCTTACGTAAAGGTAACTGTTTCCAAGGTTGCTAAGCTTGCATCTGAGGATGCGGTATTTGAGTTCGTGATCGTCGAAGACGGCGAGACCGTATCTAAGACCGTTTCTATCAGCATAGTAGATTATGCATCCACCATTCTTGCAGGCGAATTTACCGATGCGGATAAGATACTTATGTACTATATGCTGAACTACGTAAACGAAGCGGCAAAATACTTCGAGAATTCCGCAGATGCAACCGAAATCGCAAAGCTTCTTGCAGATAACGAGGAAAAATATGCAACCCAGACTATCTCTCACGAGTATGCAAATGCTCTTGAAGATACAGGTCTTGGTAAGATATTCGCATCCGCAGGTATTGAGCTTGGTGAAGCTCCCGCGTTTACTCTCGTTTCGAATGGTAAGTTTGCAGGAAAGGTAACCGTAACCTACGGTGACGGAAACGTAAGAGAGTTTAACGTTCCCGAGGACTCAACGGGTACTTATGCTGTAACCGGTATGAAGATATTCAACTTCGGCGTTAATATCAATATCACCGCGGTTGGAACACTTGAAGGCGAAGAGGGCGAGCAGACCATAACGGGAACACTCAACCTTGATACTTACGCAAGCTATCACGCGGCGAATACCGAAAACGAAGCGTCCGCTAAGGTGCTTCCTCTCATCGAAGCTCTTTACGATTACGTAAAGGTAGCAGAGCAGTATAAAGCAGGCACTCTCGTGCTTCCCGAAGAAACTCCCGCAGAGTAATTTAAAATTTTTACCACGTTCGAAAAGTGAACGTATCTCATTCGCAAAAGCGAGTAAGTCTCCCCCCCGCAAGGAACCCGAAAAGTATTCGAATCTCCAAGCCTCCCTCCGGGAGGGAGGGGGACCGTCCGTGACGGTGGAAGGAGAGCGCGTAAAGCACTCAAGATCCCCAAGTTTCCCATCAAAGGAGCTTTAAAATACTCTCGCGAAAGCGAAAATAATAACGGTCTAAATAACCGTAATTGACTGCAGAAGACCTCCTGTCTGACTAACGGGAGGTCTTTATTTTTTTATTTTTATTTGTATAATAACACAAAATATAGTATTTTTATTGACAAAAATATATAAATATTGTATAATTATGGTGTACCGAATTCTTGATTGGTAATTTTGCTTAAAACTGCGTTTTGCATTTATGTAAAGTGCCTAAAAGATTTTAAAAGTGATTCGTGTACAAAAATTTTAGATAAAAAGTAAAATAATAAAAAGGAGAGAATCCAAAATGAAAAAACTCGGCAAAATTTTGAGTTTAGTTTTGGCTGTTGCCCTTATTTGCACGGGTCTTATCCTCGCGGTAAGCGCAGATGATACCAGCTTTGATCTCGCGGCTGCAATAGATACTGCAGTAGCAGATGAAAACGGTATGACAACAGTTACGCTTGATGGTAACGCTACGCTTGATACAGCGTATACGGTTGCCAAAGATCTCACTATCGACCTTAACGGTTATACTCTTACGAGTAGCGCAACAGATGCGTTCGTAATTGAATCTGCCGTTACCGTTAAAATTATCGGCGATGGTACGATAAATCTCGCCGGAAGACTCGTTAAGAGCTCCACCGCGGGCGCAGGTTATACTTTCACGATGAAAGGTACCACCGGCATAGAAATGAATCATATTGGCGCTGCAGCTCCTCACATCGTTCTTGCTGCAGGCGGAACGCACACCTTCGAGAAGGTTAACGTTCTTTCTACCAGAACAGGCGGTAATGAATTTGATGCATTCTTCAGAGGTACTCTTGACGCTGAAAGCAAGACAGGTAACGGTACAGCTGAAAATCTCAAATTCTACTTTAATACCTTCTCTTTCTATTCCGATGTAATTCCTGCGAAGCAGAATGACCAGACATTTGTTATGCCTACCGGTACCGGTTCTTACGTCGAGTTCAATGATTCTACAGTCCTCAACGGCGGTACTCTCCTTTACTTTGGATATACCACCGAGGATTCGGTTGAAGACGTTCTTTGTAACGTTTATGACTCAAATCTTCAGATAATCTCTACGGATAACAGACAGAGAAGCTGTCTCATATGGGGACATAAGAGCGACGGATCGGGTACCTTTGTTCTCTACGGAAGCGTAAACTTCTATGATTCCTACATAGGCGGTAACGCATACAGAGCAATTCACTTTGGTCAGGCGCTTTCCGGCAAGTTCCAGATAAACTTTGATCATACTGTAGTAGCTCATAATGGTGCAAACGATGCAACTAATAACAATGCGGACGATTCTATAATAGTTCGCGGCGCTTCGTTGCTCTTCAAGAATAATTCGACGCTCATAGGCATGGATGGCAGTCTCGGAATGAGCTCCGCCGTTATAAAGGCTGAGGTTGGAACTCGTTTCAATAATGCGTTGGTTGGTGGTAGCTCGCATATCACTTGGATAGATTCGGATGGCGCTGCAGTTTCGAACGTGCAGATCGTGCTTGATCCCGTTGGAAATCTTCAGCATCCTTACATTGGTGTCACGGATTCTTCGGCAGCATATCTTCCTGCAGGTGCTTCCGCCATGACCTTCTATGCAATGGAATCTATGAGAGGTATCAATTCTCAGTCTCCTTACGGTATTATAGTTGACGGAGTAGGATCTTTTGCTAAGGTTGGCTGGGCTGAAGGTTGGCAGGCTGGATTTGCGCTTGAAGCAGGTGCTGCTACTACCGTAAGCTATGGAAATAATACATCCTTCAAGTATTGGATCAACCCCACTACCGCTTCTCCCAACTACGGTGATTCGAGAATTATCCCTAATAACGAAAAGGATTCTGCGGGCAATGTTACCGTTAAGCATGATAGCTTTATGATTTTCGGTACAGCTCATAACCTTGATTACTCTAAGCAGATCGCAAAGCTTGCAAGCACTAAGGTTGCAGTTTTTGAAATGGATATTGCAACGGATTCCGACTACGGATTCCCGAGAGCAGCTTTAAAGAGCCAGGCAAGAGCAGAATATACGGGAACCGGCGGCGGTGGAGATGCTTCGGGTGACCAGCAGTTCTATCTTAATAATGATGGTTCCTTCAGTAATGGAAACCTTGTTAATTTTAATGGTAACATTAAACTTAGCCACGAAAAATGGAACCACATCACCTGTGTTATGTATACCGACTCTGTTCTTAATGAGGACGGAAGTGATACTAAGATCGGTCAGAACTTCGTTTATGTAAACGGCGAGCTTCTTGGATACAGTAACTATGCATTCAAGAACAGTGCAGGATACGTTATGGGACTTCGCTTCAATATCTCTCAGGGCGTAGATCAGATTGTTGGTGCGTCTATGCTAGTAGATAACGTTTCGCTCAGAGCCTATGGTGATTACCTTGGCGAAAACGAAGCGGACGGAGCAGTAAAATCCCCCGATCTTTATCTTCTTAACGACGTATTTTACAAGAATAACACACCTGTCAACAATGATATAACTGCGGCAGGTAGAGCATATTCCAATGTGAACGATGCAATAGAGGCATCTAATACTCTTGGCGTTAACGTAGAGCTCCATGATGATATCAACGAGGCTCGTGTAATAACCGAAAACGGTACTATTGATACTAATGGATATAAGCTTGCTGTAGATCCCGCATCCTACGGCTTTGCAGTTGACGGTGATAAGTACACCTTTAACGAAGATTACTGGTACAATGCATACTGGTACAACGGAGCGCTCAAGGATGAGGCTCAGATGGCAGATGACGCTAACTACGTTAAGACTGTTGTCAAGCTTGGATTTGAGGCAGACTATGAAAACCTCTTCACAGAGGGCACGCCCGATTATACTCTCTTGCAGATTGTAACCCAGGATGGATGGGCATACGATGCTGATGCTACAGAGAAGGTAACGTCCTTCGTTCCTACTCTCGAGAACCTTGAAGCTGCTAAGGCGAAAGAGAACAGAATAGTCAAGTTCTATCCTGTTATTACCGCTGTTGATATGATCTATTGTATCAAGAATGCAGAGGGAACTATCTATGACGGCGGTGTTAATGCAGAGTCCGCTATTGCCGACCTTAAGGCTCTTCCCGGCGGAGAAACCTTCATTCTTCTTGAAGACGTAGTATTTAGCGAGGCTAACGTTTACCTTGTATCCACTGCAGAAACTCCCAGAACCATTAATATTGACCTTAACGGTAATACTCTCGCAAAGAGCGTAGCAGGCTCAATATTTGAGATTGGCGCTTACACGACTCTTAACGTTTATTCTTCCGTAGCAGGCGGTCTGCTTGTTGCAACCGTGACTAACGCAAGCGGAACAATCACCGATGGCGGTATCGCGTTTACCATAACCGATGGAACTAAAACGAGCGATGGTGCTTATGGATTTGCAAACGCTGATATTTATGCAAATCTCGGTGCAACCAGAGCAAACGTTGCAGAGGCTTACGTTAATGTTGGTAAGTTTGGCGATATCCCCGGCTCAAATATGGTAATAGTTGCCGAGAGAGCCCTCTACGGTCACAAGGGCGGCGAGAATTGCGCTATGACTGCTGACGGTGTAACCGTTATCTCAGCTACGTCTAACAATACCGCGCCCTTTGACGCTTATGTTTATGACGGAGATATTTACGTAAAGAACTGTATCGTCTTCGCTCCTTACAAGCAGAATATAGTTAATGCTACAGGATTCTCCTCAAACAGTAAGTTAAGCGGAACAAGATTTGCAGGCTTTGAGGATGTTGTTATCACGTCTAATATCTGGCTCGAAAACGTTATTATAGTAAACAAAGTTGCAGGTATCGGCGATTCCGCCAACGATAACGTAGTATCTAATAACGGTGACCATGATCACGTGGCAATAACCTTCAAGAATGTTGTCTCTACAGGACGTCTTAACCCCTCTAACGAAGCAAGAAACTCTATGGACGGCTTCGTAGCAGCAGAGAAGCACGATTGTAAGAGCGCTAATCCTACAGCGGGTACTGTATCTGCAGTATGTAATGTTCCTATGACGTGGCAGAGCATCGATCTCGGTATCACCGAGTCCGTGCTTGAGTTCAATATCCCCGTATATAATTCCGAAAGCGATGAAGTTACGAACTACGCAACCTTCAATATCGCGAATAACGGCGAATCTATTGACGGACTTTCAAACGCATATAACCTTCCTATCCTCACAGGCGCAACAATTTACGCTGACGATGCTGTAAAGGTTAATTGGAAGGGACTTGGAACAAACGCTAATGTTAAGACTGAGTATTACGTACCCGGCACGCCTTACGTTTCTATAACTGCTCCTACCAATGTTGCAGAGTATAAGCTTAACGCGACTAAGTACGTATTCGACGGCAACTGGACGGGAATTCCCGAGGCGGGCACAGTTCTGACCTCAAGCGTTGACGTTATCCCCAGCCAGAAAGTAGTAGCAAACCTTCCCAGTCTTAAGGTTAACCTTTCGCTTTATTCCGACTTCCTTATGAACTTCTATATCCCTGTAAGCTACAAGGATTATATTGTAAGCGTTAACGACGAGGAGCTCGGTGGCGACATCGTAACTCTTGGCGAAGGCGAAAATGCAGCTGAGTATTATAAGTTAACGGTTAAAATACTTACAAATAATATTAATAAATCCGCTCGCCTTGAAATCAAGGTTAAGGAAGGCGAACATACTGTAACGAAGTCTGTAATTATGACAGTGTTCGGATATGTAACATCAATACTTGAAGACTTTAATAATGACTATAGCGACGCCGATGAAATTCTTGCTTACTACGTGCTTAATTATATAAGCGCTGCATATACGTATTTCAATGGCTCGGAATTCAGCGGTATGCTTGAGATCATTGATCGCCATGCAAGCAGATTTAGCAGTATAGTTGTAGATCATTCTTATGCTAACGCTCTTGAGAACACAGGTCTTGGCGGCGTATTCACTGAGGCAGGTATTAAGCTTGGTGAAGCTCCCGCATTCACGCTCGTACCTAACGGCAACTTTGCAGGAACCGTAACCGTAACCTACGGCAACGGCAACGTAAGAACCTTCAAAGTACCCGAAGGCTCGACAGCTAAGATAGTAATCGAAGGAATGAAGATCTATAACTTCGGCGGCGACATAAACGTAACTGCAACCGCAGAAGATGGCACGATAGTTGCTGAAGGCAAGATCAATCTTGATACTTACGCTAAGTATCACAAAGAGAATGCTATGGATGCCACTTCCGCAACTCAGGCAGAATCGGAGCGTGCGCTTGAACTCATAAATGCTCTTTACGATTATGTAAAGATAGCTGAGCAGTTTAAGGCAGGTACTCTTCAGTTTCCCGCTGCTGAGTAGTTTTCAGCTATAGGCAAAGATTTAAATCTATAATCAAATAAGGCTTATAGGGGAGGGAGAGCCCCTCTCCAAAAAGCTATGAATTGTGGCTTGTATTCACAATAAAAGACCTCACGGCAATTGCCGTGAGGTCTTTTGCTATTAAAAATAATTATAGCTCCATTTCATCCTTTATGAAACTGAAATAGTAGACCGAGTAAAATACGTAAGCTATACCTACTATGGTAACAACAAGGCCAAACCACGGAACGGAAGAGACGACGAGAGTCGGCATTGTAATATCGTTCGCGTTAGTGAACATAAGCTGAACGCTACCGTTAACAAAAACGTTAATAAGGCTCATAATGCCAAGAAGAATACCGAGCACTGAGAGGATTATAGTTCTTCTGTCAATATCCATATAGTATTCAGCTTTTATTTTTGGATTACTCTCGGAGTTGAAATTACCGAGATTTTCGCGTGTATACTGCCGCATCGTAAAGAAGAAAAGGACAATAAGTCCAACGTGAAATACCGTTTCCGCTACGGCAAGTATCTCGATCCTTTTGTAAAGAATAAGTGCTTCTGTAGTGCTTGAGTTGAGAAGTGTGGCATAACCAAAATCCGTAAGGAATTTGATATCGAACACGTTTTTAACAATTGCGCAAATATTGAATAGAGCAGAAACTGCGATGACCGCTTTTGAAAGTATAGTTTTCTTTTTGAGCATCTTTGCAAGGAAAAAGAGCGCAAATGAGAAAACTGTGCCGAAAATAAAGCTCGGTAAAAGATTTATATCGTTTAAGTTCGAGAACGTAAGATCTATAGAGAGAACGGCAGCAATTATAAAGCCTAAAAATACTCGGTTTCTGCGTCTGAAATCGACCTTTTTCTCATATTCCTCATACGAGCTCTCGGAGGCAAGCTTTTCAAGAGAAGCAAAGAAATTGCCCTCTTTTTTGACCATCTTAACGTAACGGATACTTCTGTTAAGCCAGACTCCGCCAAAAACAAATCCGAGTATAAGCGATGCCGTAACAGCCCAAGGATAATAGCGCGAGCCCGTGAGCATAGACGTAGTGCTGCCAATTTCAACGCTTCTGGTGAGCTTCAAAAACTCGGGAAGAGTATAAAGCAGACACTTCATTATTACAAAAGCAAAGGTGAACGAGCGCAGCGTATCCGTTGAAACGAGCGTCCCGTTTGATATCAGAGCTCTTGCTTCGCTTCTTTCGCCAAGATAAGTTAAAGCATCAAAAATGTTCTTAATAGCCGGTATAATATAGATAAGCTCAAGCACCGCAAAAATAAGCGTCATAAGCGCGACTATATCGTTATCTAAAAGATTTCCTGAGCGCACTGCAAGAATAATTAGGAGCGCGGGGATTTTAGATAGACTGATGAAACCGAGCTTCATAAAAGCGCTTCTTGCCTCCTCAAAGTATGGAGCAGCATCCGATGCTTTTTCAAAGAATTTGGCAAGTATAAAGAATCCAATGAAATCGGGAAAAATATCGATTAGCTGTATGTTGGGATTGAATAACATAACAAGCGCAAATACGAGCCATCCCGTTTTGATCGTTCTCATTGATTTTTTAGGCTTACTAGCGTCTGATATAATATCCTTTTGGGACATATTATTTTTTACCTTTCTTTGATTTTGATTGCTTTTTCTTTATCTTATATTCGGCATACTCGCGTCCGCTTTTCTCCATTGAATCATAGAATTTGTTCATAAATTCAAAGCGGGATTTTTTAGGCGGCTTTTTTTCCTCCTCGGGCATGCATATTTGCATATATGCCTTGTATATAGTAAGGAGATTTGAAAGCACGCTTACGACCACTGCAAGCAATATAGCGAAATATATATATGCTATATAAGCGCCGAATATCTTTGCAAATGCTGATACTTCAAAAATGCTTGCTATCGCAAATATGAGAGACAGTGGAACAGATGCCTTAGCGTTTTTTGCAAGAGCATAAGCTTCTACCTCTGTTGCAACGTCTGAAATAGCGCGCATAATAAATAAAGTCAGAATAAAAATGAACAGATATCTTGCAGCTCCGAGATAAGATAATACCGACGTAAGCCACGAGGGGGACGTGAAAAGCCCGATTATGGCGAAAACAAGCTCCGTGAGCGAAAATCCGACGAATACGCCTGCGGATATCATAGCAGATTTGAAATTCTTATTTATTCCGCTGAGCTTATACAGTCCCATCAGCATAACCATAGCGCTGATAATATCGGTATACGCAAAGTAGCTTATATTTATAAGGAAAAAGTAGCCTATAAAAAGTGTGCCGAATCCCATATTATAATCCTTTAATTTGCTAACTTATCTTTCTGTTCGCAGCAGTATTTGTATTTTTTGCCGCTTCCGCAATGGCAGGGCTCGTTTCTTCCGGGGAGCTTTGCCTTTTTGACAACGGGCTTCTTCTTCGGAAGCTCACCGTTACTGCCTGTACCCGTCTCTCTTGCAACCTGCTCTCTTTCTGTTGCCTGACGCTTCGGAACTGCGGAGAGAACGCGTCTTACGGTATTCTCGCGTATCTCGTGAGACATCTTGTCAAACATCTCCGCCGCCTCAAGGCGGTATATGGCAACGGGATCTCTCTGCGCGTAAGCGTTCAGACCAACGTAGCTCTTAAGATCGTCCATTGCCTCAAGATGCTCCATCCAGCTCATATCAACGCTGGTAAGAAGGGCTCTCTTCTCAACCTCTCGCATCGAAATTGGGCACTGCGCCTCGATGAAAAGCTGATCCTTGCCGCGATAAACTGCAATTGCCTTATCGATAAACTCCTGGCGCTTCTGCTCTTTATCAAAGTTGTCAAGAGCCTCACCCTCGTAGTCAAGTATCTCTCCGTCGGTAAGGTTACCGTTATAATACTGAGAGAAGTCCTCGGGCTTGTATTCTTCCTTGTCATCACCCGCAAAGTAATAATCGAAGTTTTCACCAACGGATGCGATTATCATCTGCTCGATCTTTTCGCTGATATCGTCAAGGTGAAGTATCTCGTTTCTCTGAGAATAAATAACGTTTCTCTGCTGATTCATAACGTCGTCATACGTGAGAACGTTCTTTCTCCTTGAGAAGTTCATAGCCTCGATTCTTGCCTGAGCGCGCTCAACCGTGGAAGAGAATATCTTCATATCAATAGCCATATCCTCGGGAATCTTGAGAGCCGCAGCCATAGCCGAAACTCTGTCACTGCCGAAGAGTCGGAGAAGATCGTCCTCGAAGGATAAGTAGAAGCGTGATTCACCGGGGTCACCCTGTCTACCGCTTCGGCCTCTGAGCTGATTGTCGATACGGCGGCTCTCGTGCCTTTCCGTACCGATTATAAACAGACCGCCCGCTGCGCGGACCTTTTCAGCCTCGGGCTGTATTTTTTCTTTAAATTCGTCATAATACGTCTTGAAAACGCGGCGCGCTTCGATTATCTCGGGCTTATCCGTATCGTTCGTACCCGTTGCCTCAAGAATTATCTCTTCCTCAAAGCCTTCGTTCTTCATGCGTGCCTTAGCGAGATACTCGGGGTTACCGCCGAGCATAATATCGGTACCTCTACCTGCCATATTGGTAGATATTGTAACGTTTCCGAACGTACCCGCTTGAGCGACTATCTCCGCCTCTTCCTCGTGCTTCTTCGCGTTAAGAACGCGGTGGGGAATACCTTCCTTTTTGAGAAGATGGGAGAGCTCCTCGGATTTGTCTATGGATACGGTACCGACAAGAACGGGCTGACCCTTTTCGTGGCATTCCTTGATCTGGTTGATTATAGCTTTGAGCTTCGCGTTTTTCGTGCGGTAAAGCGCATCGTTGTAATCGTGTCTTATCATAGGCTTGTTCGTTGGAACTTCAACGACGTCAAGCGAATAAATATCTCTGAATTCGTTTTCCTCGGTAAGAGCAGTACCTGTCATACCCGAGAGCTTTTTATACATACGGAAGTAGTTCTGGAAGGTGATCGTAGCAATAGTCGTGGATTCCTTCTGTATATCAACGCCTTCCTTTGCCTCGATCGCCTGATGAAGTCCGTCGTTATAACGTCTTCCGGGCATAAGACGGCCTGTAAAGCTGTCAACTATAACTACGGAATCATCCTGAACGATATAGTCAACGTCGCGCTTCATAACGCCGTGCGCTCGGATAGCAATATTACAGTGGTGGTAGATCTCGCTATTTTCGGCATCCGAAAGGTTTTCGATACCGAAGAACTTTTCCGCTTTATCTATACCGTGCTGGGTAAGCACCGCGGTACGCGCCTTTTCATCGACTATAAAGTCCTCTTCGTAAAGATCGTTATCCTTCTTGGTGTCCATTTCCTTTATAACGTGACGGCTCATTCGGCGCACGAGCTCATCAGCTCTGTTATAAAGCTCGGTGGACTTTGTTCCTTCACCCGATATGATGAGAGGAGTTCTCGCCTCGTCTATAAGTATCGAGTCAACCTCGTCGACGATAGCGAAGTTATGACCTCTCTGCACGAGGTTTTCTTTATAAACTACCATATTATCTCTGAGGTAGTCAAAGCCAAGCTCGTTGTTTGTACCGTAGGTGATATCTGCAGCGTAAGCGCGGCGCTTTTCGGCTCTGTTCTGACCGTGAACGATAAGACCTGTGGTAAGGCCGAGGAAGGCGTAAACTCTACCCATCTCCTCGCTGTCACGCTCTGCAAGGTAATCGTTAACGGTAACTATATGAACGCCTTTTCCCGTCAGCGCGTTAAGGTAAGCGGGAAGGGTAGCGACGAGTGTTTTACCTTCACCCGTCTTCATTTCTGCGATTCTGCCCTGGTGAAGAAGAATACCACCCATAAGCTGAACGCGGAAGGGACGCTTACCGAGCACTCTCCAGTCAGCCTCTCTGACGAGCGCAAAGGCATCCGGAAGAATGTCATCAAGCGTTTCGCCATCGTTAAGGCGTGCTTTGAGTATGGCGGTAGTAGCCGATAACTCTTCATCCGTCATACTTTCGTATTTATCTGAAAGCGCTTCTATTTTGTCAACAGTAGCGGTTATTTTTTTTATCTGCTTTTCGCTGTAGCTTGCGAAAAGGGAAGAAAACAAACCCATTTTAAGTTCCTCCAAAATATTCATCCTTTCTATTGTAACACATATCTCAAAAAAAATAAAGGAATAAATGTAAATTATTTTAAAAATAAAAAAATATTTTAAATAAACCTTGACCTTTGAGCGCGGGAAATGTAAAATAGTATACATAACAAGCAAAATTCAGGGGAAAATGCTGATGAAACGAAAAATTAATATTGTACTTTACTGCCCCGAAATACCGGGAAATACGGGCAATATCGCGCGTACGTGCTCGGTGACTGGAGCGGCTCTCCATATAATAAAGCCCATAGGCTTTGAGATTTCGGATAAAACTTTAAAACGCGCAGGACTTGATTATTGGCATACGCTTGAGATATATTATTACGAGAATTACGAGGAATTTGAAAAACTTCACGGTGATAAGCAGATATATTATTTCTCGGCTCATGCAAGAAAAGTCTACAGTGAAGTGGATTACGATGGCGATGTTTATCTGATGTTCGGACCCGAAACGCGTGGACTGCCTAAGGAGCTCGTATTAAAGAACGAGGAGAATGCCTTGAGAATACCGATGCTTGAGAATAGGAGATGTCTGAATCTCTCAAATTGCGCTGCAATAGCCGTATATGAGGTGCTGAGGCATTGGAATTTTGAAGGATTTTTGAGTGAGGGCAGCTTTTAGTTATTGCGGATTAGCTTCTGTAAAGTACAGAGAGGCTGTATATGAATAAAATTTATGAAAAGGTTACACCCGTCCTGCTTGGCGGCGATCTGAATGCCTATACTATGGCAGCATCATTCGCAGAAGCCGAGGGGCTTATTTCCGTGTGTTTTGCGCGGGATAACTTAGCGGTATGTAACCTTTCTTCTTTTGTAGAATTACACGTAGTACCGAATCTGGATGACGTAAACGTTGCCGTTCCCGAGCTTGTCCGTTTTGCCGAAGGGAGAAGAGAGGAGAAGCTTTTTCTTATACCTTGCGCTGATTGGTACGTGGAAATGCTCGAATACGCAAGGGAT
This sequence comes from Clostridia bacterium, assembly GCA_017411605.1. GTDB lineage: Bacteria > Bacillota > Clostridia > Oscillospirales > CAG-272 > UBA1740. Next base: position 59,988 of record JAFQPR010000086.1, read on the forward strand.
AAGCTTGAGGATTATTATTTTTTTCATATTCCGGGCTTTGAGGTATGGCGTGCAACCTCGGATAAGGCATCGTTTATTTCAATTCTTGATAAATACGGAATAGAGCATCCAAAGACCGAAATTTTAGATTTTGAGTTAAAAGAGCTTGAGCACAGAGGCGGTAAGCTGAAGCCCCCCTTCGTTCTTAAGCCTGCCGATAGCACGGAATATTGGAGGAATCCTTTCGACGGAATGCAAAAGGTATATTTCCCGGATTCTCTCGGTGAGGTAAGAGAGGTGGCGAAAAGAATCTTTTTATCGGGATATTCGGGCAAGCTTTTGCTTCAGGAATACGTAAAAGGCGGAGGAGGAAGAATATGCGCTGACGCATCGGTTCTAACGGTTTTTATGAGCAGTGACGGCAAAGCAATTAAAGCTGTACTCGGTGACGTTTTACTCGAAGAGCTTGGTAAAACCTCCAGAGGAAATTATTCCGTCATCGTAACAAGAGAGCTCGATGCATTATCGGTCAAGCTGATAGAAATGCTTGAAGAGATAGGTTATACAGGCATAGCGAATTTTGATATTTTAAGAGAAGGAGACAAGTCGTACTGCCTTGAGCTGAATCCAAGGCAGGGAAGAAGCTTTGATTATTTACGAGCATCGGGAGTTAATCTCGCTAAGCTTTTATTATCCGAGCTGCGGGGTGAAACCGGGCTTTCAGATTTTGAATATCCTTCGGGAGTATGGCGAACAGTCAGCAGGAAAACGATGATAAAGTATTCGACCGACAAGGGACTTTTGAATAGAGCGCTGCTGCTTGAAAAAAGAGGAAGACTAAGGACACCGTATGATTATATTGAAGAAAAAAAGATATCAAGAAAGCTTTACGTGCTGACTCATCTTCTGAGAGAGGGGAGAAGATACAAAGCAATAATGAAATCAGGTGCTGTAAAAGAATAGAGATATGGCAACGTAATTGTCAGCATAGGAGGTATAAATGCAGTTGTCGGAGATAATAGCAAAACTTCGCGACGTGAAGGTCGAATCCTTTATTGAGCGGGATATTTTTTTAGTGACTGAGGATTCAAGGTGCGCCTGCCGTGACTCCATCTACGTTGCGATTAAGGGCTCGAAGTATAACGGTGCGGATTTTATAAATGATGCCAGAGCGCGCGGCGCAAAGGTTTTCGTTTGCGAGGGAAATTATTTCGTATCAAATGGAGAAACGTTAATAATATCCAAAAACGCGAGAAAAACATTGGCAGAAATATCAAAAATAATATTTGGCGATTATGTAGAAAGAATGCAAATAATCGGTATAACCGGTACGAAGGGCAAAACGACGACCGCGAAAATACTATCGGAGTGTATTGCGTCATCGGGCGAAAAGCTTGTTTCTGTCGGAACCCTCGGCATTGAATTTTACGGCGTAAACGTAAAGGCAGATACGTCAAAAAACACCACGCCGAGCGCTCCGATATTATATAAAACGTTGGACCGCGCCTATAAAATGGGTATAAGGATAGCTGTAATAGAGGTATCAAGTCAAGCGCTTGCGGAGTACAGAGTTTTTGGTATCCCATTTACCGTGTGTATATTTACAAACATTTCGGAAGATCACGTGGGCGTATATGAGCATAGGAGCTTCGAAGAATATCTTGACGCTAAGCGTATGCTTTTTTCATTATACAAGCCAAAGTGCGCGATAGTAAACGCGCTTGACCCGTTATGGGAAAAAATCACGGAAGGATGCAATCGCGTCATAAAAGTAGGCGGTAACGGCGCTGACTGTCCGTATCGTCTGCTATCCGACGATGATACGCGCGTTGATTTTTCGGTCGACGGTGAAAGCTTCTCATTGTCATTTGGCGGCGGTTATAACGGATTGAATGCCGCTCTGGCTATCATAACGGCATCTGCCGTTACAGAGCGAAGCATTGCGTATTTTAAGGATACTGTTTCGAAAATAAAGGTCTCGGGCAGATACGAGGCTTATTTGCTGAACGGGATTAAAATCATAATCGATTTTGCTCACAATAAAAAGAGCTTTTCTGCAATATGCGAAAATGCGAGGAAAAATTCACAAGGAAAGCTCATAGTGCTTTTCGGGTCGGTTGGCGAGCGCTCGCAGTCAAGGCGCGGTGAGCTTGCAGCGGTTGCGGAAAAATATGCGGATTTATCGGTTATAACCTCTGATAACCCGGGGCGTGAATCTGCGGAGCGGATCGCCCTTGAAATATATTCGCATTACAGTGACAAATCAAAGGCTAAGATAATTACCGACAGGGAACGTGCTGTTTATTATTCCTTAAGTGTCGCGAAGAGCGGAGATTCTATTTTGCTTCTCGGAAAGGGACAGGAGAGCTATCAGCTTGTAGGAAATGAAAAAATACCGTTTTCCGAGCGGGAAATAATAAAAAAACTCGGCGCGAAAGCTTTAACCACTTAACAAAATCAAATAATTATGAACATCATAGCCACATATTCAATGCTATTATTTGATAGAGGCTGTCTGAATACTCGGTGAATTAAGGACAGCCTCTTTGGGCGGTTAAAGTAAAGACGGTATGTCGGTTTTGATTTTCGGCTCGGAGATAGGATGGCTGATCCCGTTTTTTTCCGCAAGCTCAAGAGCTGACAGTATCCAGTACATATTTTCCGCTACCGACCTCATATTCTGAAGTCCCTCTGCGTCAAATCCCGCGCTTTCGTAGTCAGACCCGTAGATCAGAGCGGGATAAACTCCCGAAATAATAGGGCAAGAGGCAAATTCAAAGAATTTTTGCACGTCCCCTATCGCGCCTGTAATACATCCGCGTCGTCCTGAGCCTATAACTGCTATCGGCTTGTATTCAACGCATTGTTTTCGGCTGAATAACAGCCTTGAAAGCGCTGAGAGAATATTTCCGGGTGCGCCGGCATAATGCGTCGGGACTCCGATTATTATACCATCAGCTCCCGTAAAAGCATCTGCGAGCGCGTCGATATCTCCGAAAACGCAAGTACCGCTGCCCTTGCAGCCTCCGCAGCCCGTGCACGAATTTCTTGCGGCGTTACCTAAATGGTAATATTCAGTCACCGCTCCCAATTCTTTTAATTTTGCTCGGCATTCGTCGAGAGCGCGTGCCGTTGAGCCTTTTTTGTGCGGTGAAGCGTTAACCAATAGTAATTTCATATTTTACCCCCTTTTTTATGGCTTTTACTATGATATGCGAAAACAATAAAAATGTAAAAATAACTTTTATTTTATTGACTTTTATATAAGTTTAAGTTATAATAAACTGTAAAAATAATTCAGAGGTAAACAAAATGACGAAAATTGATATTTTTTCAGGTTTTCTTGGAGCAGGAAAAACTACTTTGATAAAAAAGCTTTTAAAAGAGGCTTATAATGCTGAAAAGGTCGTTCTGATTGAGAATGAATTCGGAGAGATCGGTATTGACGGCGGATTCCTTCAGGATGCGGGTATTGAGATAACCGAGATGAACTCGGGATGTATCTGCTGCTCGCTTGTCGGAGATTTTACGAAGGCGCTTGAAAAGGTGCTTGACGAGTATAAGCCCGATAGAATAATTATCGAGCCCTCGGGAGTGGGTAAGCTTTCGGATATTATCAAGGCTGTGCAGAAGATTGACTCGCCTAACGCGGAGCTTAACTGCTTTACCGCTGTTGCCGATGCGGGTAAATGCAAAATGTATATGAAAAACTTCGGCGAGTTCTATAACGATCAGATAGCAAACGCATCTGCGATAGTTCTTTCTCATACCGACGTTGCCAAGCCTTCAAAGATAGAAGAAGCCGTTAGCCTTATCAGAGAGCATAATCATGATGCGGTTATTATAACAACACCCTGGGATAAGCTCTCGGGTAAAGAGATTCTTGATGCAATAGAGCATAAAAATACTCTTGAGGATGAGCTAAAGGCTCTTGAGTGCGAGACTCACGAGCATCACCATCATCACGAGCATCACCATCACGACCACGACGAAGAGTGCGAGTGCGGCTGCCACGGACACGAGCA
>JAFQPR010000087.1 GCA_017411605.1 Clostridia bacterium
CGCCGTTCGCTCAACTCTCGCCGTACCTTTGTACGGCTTCGGTCACGAACGACGCTTTCTGCTCTAAATCCGTTCGCCCCAAGGTTCTGATCTCATTAAGAATTCGCAAATCGTGTAATTACAACCGTGCTTTACCGATTTGTCATTGATATGCCTGAATTCTTAATGAGACAGCCCCTTTTGTTGAGATTAGAACGTAACAAATGTACTGAATTATAATTGTATAACTCGGTTGCACCGCGAGCGAACAGAAAGCTATTTTGCCGAGCTCGCGTTTCTGCAAATTGCCTTGAAATCGCAGTATTTGCAGACGTCGCTCTTGCCCTTAGAGCGTATCAGGGGGAGAGCTGCGATATCGCCCTCTGTCATTCTTTTGCTGATATCCTTTATTGCGGCTTCGATTTTTCCACTGAGAAGCTCCCAGCCCGTCTCTGTATATAGCTTTGACTTTGAGTATGCATCTGGCGTTCCGTCGGACTTGAACTTTATCGGGATATAACGCGCGTTCATAGCGCCGATACTGACCTCGTCATCAAGAAGCATACCGATGCGCGCCTGATTCTTTTTGACCGCCGCAAGAGCTTCGGCTTCGCTGTTTCTTGATATTTTAGCATCCTCTATCGCGGTTTTGACGTAGATAACGCCTGCGGGTATCATTTTGCCGCCTTCTCCTAAGCCGACCTTAGCCCTAAACTCGGGGTTCTTCGTGTCAACAACGGATTTTAAGTAAAGGAACATCTGCAGATTGAGTCCGCGCTCAATATCGGAGGGAGAGAATATCTTGTTTCCCGATTTGTAGTCGATAACGCGGATATAGACGTTACCTCCCGACTTGAACGCGTCAACTCGGTCTATTTTTCCCGTGATATAGACCTCTTTATCTCTATCCGTGGTAAAAATGACAGGCTCCGGAGCGCCCTTCACGTCCTTATCAATGTCAAGCTCAAAGAAGATGGGCTCGTATTTACAGTCGGAGAACTCGTCGCACAGACCGTCAATAATAGGCTTTGCAGCTCGGCATAGCTTATTAACGGTATCCCTGATCCTCGCCGAGGTTTCGGGAATACCCTCAAAGCAGCCCTTGATATATTCGGTTGAAACACGGAGTATGAGCGCGCCCTTTTCCTCGTCGGTTATCTCTGCAATGCTCACTCCGCGCGCCTTAAGCTCCGCAAAGAAGTTCTCTAAGACAGCGTGAAGGAAATTACCTATATTTCTTGCGTCAAACTCGGCACGCTCTATGGGTAAAAGTCCGAGATTGTACCTGCAGAAATAGCTTAACGGGCATTTTACGTAGGACTCAAGCTTGCTCTGTGTGAGATCAATGCTCTTGCCGTAGAGCCTGTCGAGCGATTCTCGCGAGAGCTTTAGATTTGCGTTTTTTATCGGCATTCGGCTGATATTGAGAATATCTTCGTAACCAAGTTCACCGAGCGCTTGTACGGCAGACGGAAGATCGGAGCCGAAGGAACAAAGATGGTCAAGCGCGTATTCAGCGCTGTAAGCCTTGTCACGCATAGGAAGATCCGAAAGGCGTACGGGACAGATTTTGCCGTCGGTAAGGTCCTTGATTCTGCTTATAACCTCGGAGGGCGGCGTTGCCTTGAATGCCGTATCTGTTTCCGAATAAAGTATATTAATACCTACCCGTGCAAAGGAAATTGACCTTTCAAAGAGGTAAAGCTCTCTCGCACTGCGAATATCCGTATCGGCATCTATCGCAAGTCCCGCGAGAGATAAGGTGCGCTTGTCCTTATCCGTGAAGTATGAGTCGTCATCCACAGGCGGAGGGAAAACGCCTGCATTGGCGCCGATAATATAGATATATTTTTTACCGTGCATTCTCGCTGTATCTGCCGAGCCTGCCGAAACCTGCTCGGTGAATGCGGGTATTCTGCCGATATCCGTACCTGCAAAGGTGATCTTGAGTAAGGATAAGAACGTTTCGGGGTCGGTTTTCGTGTCGGAAAGGACCTCGACGAGGCTGTCAAGCGCGCCGCAGATAACACGCCACAGACGATTCATATCGTCAGCCGCCTCGCTGCCGCGGAGTATCCGCTCTTCCTCGCTGCGTTTTTCCAAAGCAGCTTCCATATTAAGAGCCGTTAAAAATTCCACGAGTGCGGTAGCGTAGTCCTTTACCGTATTTGCAGAAGAGAGAGCATCGGAAAGAAGCATAAGAGGGGAAATAACTGCCTCTCTCGCTCGGTCTATAAGAGCGAGCTTCTCGTCTGCCGATCTGCTTCTCTTTTCGGTATATCCCGCGGGGTTCATATTCCAGAATATTCCGTCGGTAAAGCGTTTTCCCGATATCTGCCATTTTTCGACGTAAAGCTCGAACTCGTCCGCTAACGTCTTATCAACGCCCGAAAGAGAGCATTTTGAGTATGAAATAACGTCAGCGCGCGCAAATCCGCCGCTGATGACCGAGAACGCGCTGTATATCAGCTTTATAACCTCGTACGAGCCGATATCGCTTCTCTTTGACATAAAGAGCGGAACGCCCGCCTTTTCAAATGCTACGTCGAGGATACCCGAGTAGGTGTCAAGATTTCTCGCGATAACTCCGAAGTCGGAGTATTTTGCGCCGCCAATCACGCGCCGCCTTATATCCTCTGCAACGAACGCGCATTCCTCGTATGGGTTTTCAGCCGCAAAAATATGCAAGCTGTCGGGCTCAAGATAGGCATCCGTGTCGATTTTTGCATTATTTCTCCAAAGAAGAGAGGAAAGCTCGCTTATCATAAGGGATGCGCCCGAACGTCCGTCTATCTTTTTCTGCGCTACGTTGCATCCTGCCTCGGATGCGAGTCTTATAAGTCTTTCTCTTGCCGCTTTGATCTCCGCAAATTCGTAAGCGTCCGGTGAGGATTTAGGCAGAGTAAGAGAAACGGTAACTTCCGTGTGAAGTAAAAGCTCCCCCAACACCTTATACTGCGGCTCCGTGAAGGATGTGAAGCCGTCTATGAATATCACGGTATCGGAAAGAAAGCTCTTGTTCGCCGAGAGCTTCTCGGCGGTTAGAAGCAACGCGTCGTCGGTGTCGGAAAAATGCTCCGAGAGCAGTTTTTTGTAAAGTAACATTATCTTTGAGGCGTCACGGAGCTTTGAAATGAGTCTTCCGTCGGCGTCCCCCGGCGCGTTGCCTTCAAGCTCATCTGCAACGTCAGCTAAGTCCTTTGGAGTTATGGCAAAGCTCTGAAGCTGTTTTACCGTGCCGAGCATTTTTGTAACGCTTCCTGAGCTGACGCTGCCGTTTTTGCTTCCGTATTCCAGGACGGGGGCAAGCTCGGTCATCGCGCGCCACATTATGAGTGAGCGCTTTGCCGTATCCGCGCTCTCACCCGTAAGTCCGCCGAGCGTTCTGAATACCGTGTTTGCAAATCTCGTGAAATTCGTAACCTCGAAAAAAAGCGGAGCGGATGGGGGAAGGGCGTCTGTCAATTCGCGCTCCGCGCTGACAGTCTGCTGCTCGGGTACTATAAGAATTGAGCGCTTGCCGTTTGCCGTCAGAGAGCTTATCTGCGCTTTGATCATATCGTGGCCTCCGGCAAAAAATCCTCCTTGAATAAGTGTCAGCATATTCCTTCCTCCAGGTATTTTTCGTTGATCTTGTATCCGTATTTGCGCGATGAGAGTATTACCTTGTCACCGTCGCACTCGAGCTTTTCGCGCAGATAATGGACATAAATATTTATAAGGCCGTCGGTCGCCTCGCCCCAGACGTTCTTTGAGATATCCTCTCTTGAAACGTATCCGCGACTTTTTGCAAGCAGGGAGAGCAGGGAATATTCGTGAGAGGTGAGCTTTATCCGTTTTCCCTTGAAGCTGACGCTTCGGTCGCTCTCGGAAAGTATCAACGCGGGCGCGTTCTCCGTTTTTATCAGCTCTGCGAGTCTTCCGCGCGGAAGAGGTAAGAGCTCCGCGCCCTCATCACCGAGCCGTGAGAGCTTTATAACTCTGCCGCACCTTTCGGGGATAGCCATACCGCTTTCGCAATCGTATAGAGTTACGTCGTATTCATCCGCCGCTTCCATTTCGGCTATACCCTCTAGCTCGAGCTCTGCACGGCGTAAAAGAAAACCGTCGCGGCTTAGTACAAGAACGCGCATATTTACCTCCAAAAGAATTGATGATCTGCAAGAAAAACGGATTTTTCTAATTTATTAAAACATTATATAACTTTTTTCTTCTTTTGTCAACAGTTAAAAAAATGGCAGTAGGTCAATTTTTGCAATTTTGGGAGCAAGATTTGCAATTTTGTTATCGCGAAACTTATAGTATAATAAAGCTGTAAATAAATTTTTTAAAAAGGAGATCATACCAATGAACAACGATATGATGAAAGAACTCTATTCCATCGGTCTTATCCCCGTAATCAAGATCGAGAACGCAGACGATGCCGTTCCGCTTGCAAAGGCGCTTATCGACGGCGGACTTCCCGCAGCCGAGATCACCTTCAGAACAAGCTGCGCGGCTGAGGCTATCAAGAACATTACCGAGGCTTATCCCGAGATGCTCGTAGGCGCGGGCACCGTGCTTACCACAGAGCAGGTTGACGCGGCTATCGCGGCAGGCTCTAAATTCCTCGTTTCTCCCGGACTTAACCCCAAGGTTACCGCTTATGCGCTCTCTAAGGGCATTCCCATGCTCCCCGGTTGCTCCAATCCCTCGGATCTCGAGGCGGCTCTCGAGCTTGGACTTAAGACTGTTAAGTTCTTCCCCGCAGAGGCGGCAGGCGGACTCAAGATGCTCAAGGCTATGGCAGCTCCTTACGGTCAGCTTACCTTTATGCCTACGGGCGGTATCAGCGCGGATAACCTTCTCGACTACCTTAAGTTCAACAAGATAGTTGCTTGCGGCGGCTCGTTTATGGTTAAGGATGAGCTCGTTAAGGAAAAGAAGTGGGATGAGATCACCGCTCTTACCAAGAACGCAGTTAAGACTATGCTCGGACTTGAGTTCGTGCATATGGGTATCAACAACGAGTGCCCCGAGGAAGCGCAGCGCGGAGCAAAGCTCTTTGAGCTTATGTTCGGTATGCCACTTCGCGAGACCAGCAAGTCGATCTTCGCAGGCGAGGCGTTCGAGTTTATGACGGGCAAGGGTCCCGGTAAGTGCGGTCATATTGCTATTCGTACTAACTTTGTTGACAGAGCGATAGCTTACTTCGAGAGAATGGGCTTTGAGATAGATATGTCTACGGTTACATACGATGATAAGACAGGAAAGGCTAAGTTTGCATACTTCAAGGATGAGGTTTGCGGATTTGCTATCCACCTTGTTCAGAAATAAGATACAAGCTGAGTGACAAATTAATAACCGAGCGAAGCTCTCCGTTTTATGCGTGAGCTTCGCTTTTTTTGTTCGCGAAAGTAAAGGCTTGCCTTGCCGCACCTCTCTGCAATTTGCCGACTTCTTTTTTTGCTTTTTTACCGATTTATACGGCTTAAAAAGAAAAACAAAAATATTTTGAAAAATCTTTCAACTTTCGACAACAAATTATTGCTTTTTTTAAAAAGCTATGTTAAAATATATCTGTATAAATATTTTTTAAGTGAAAACAACAGGAGGTAGAAATGATAGTTGATCTTTTGCACAATAAGATTGTGAAAGAAACGATTACCGAGGCTTTTGGAAAAAGCGTAAACGATAACCTTATACCGAAGCTTTACGCGCTTTACAGCACGTCGCTCGAGGGCGTTCAGATGTATGAGGACTATCTTAATGATGATTTTAAAAAGGACGGATATTGGTATTATCCTCTCACCGTTCTTATCGCAGGTATAAATGCGGTCATATGGATAAAGTGGGATATCTCCAACGCGGCAGAGTTCGAGGACGGAAATCCCTACGCATACAACGGCGAGGGAATAGATTTCCTTATCGCGGATGATGTTCCGATGGCGTTCAAGAGCGCGCTTGACGGAAGGTCGAGCTACTTTGAGGGCGGCTGCGTTAAGACTAACGTTACGACCGATGCTCCCTCGGTCAAAATACTTGTCGGCAAGTATTCGCAGACCTTTATTGATGAGATGACGAGGCAGATAACCAGAGTTATCGAAAAGGCTTGCGGTGTCAGCGGTATTGACGGAAGCAGTATTGAAATTGATTTCGTCTTTGCGCCCAATACGTATATGGAGCATACCTCCGAGAACGTTACGTACCGCCGACTTCTCATTTCCGCAAAGGGATGCTCTCCCCGCGATTTCTGGATAAAGTGGACGAGGCAGGGCTCCTCCGTTGCGTTCAGCGTTAACGATAACGTGAGCGAGGAGGATATAGTATTCGAGCTTGGCGAGGACGTTCCTCATAAGACGAGAGAAAAGGAATACCGTTTCCTCGTTTACGGCAACTCGGAGAAGTACAGAGTTGCTATGGGAAGAAAGAATATCACCGAGTGGCGCGAGCTTATAAAGAGAGCCGTAAAGCGCGGTGAGCTTAATAAGACCACGACTGAGCTTGAGCGCGATGCTCACGTTGCAGAGGTGTCGGACAAGCTTTCGGAGATACTCGAGAAATACGGTATGGCAATTCCCACCGCTCCCGAGGCAGAGGTAAAGGGAAATGCCGAGGTTGCAAACGAGGCGCTAAGACTTGCCGTCCTCGGTGATGCGCAGAAAGCAGAGAGCGAAAAAATCGAGGATACCGAGGTGATGACCGTTCCCGAGGTAATAAAAGCCGAAGCCGCAGTCGAAGATACCTACGCGGCAGAGCCCGAGGAAGCGTCCGCCGCAGAAGAGAGTGCACCTATAGATGCCGCAGAGGAAACCGAAGCTGACGAAGCAGCAGAAGCAGAAGTCGAAGACGAGTCCGAGGCGGAGAACGCCGCAGACGATATATTCACCCTCGGCGGTCTTGAGATAACCGATGAGGCGGAAAATAATGACGGCGACGACTTTGACTTTGATAAAGAGCACGAGCAGTTTGAAATGGCTATCCCCACGGTGACAGAGCCTTCGTTTGCCGATATCCTTGCCGATTTTATTCCCAAGGATGACGATGACGAAGAAGATGAGTCGGATGCTTTTGAGAGCGCTGTTTCGATAAGCGATATCGAGGAAACCGAGAGTGAGGTATTCGAGATAAGCAAATCCGATATAGAGGATGAGCTTGCCGAGGATGCTACGGAGTCTGAAGAAGCGGAAGAAGATAAAGAGGAAGATGATTCCTTCGACGAATACGAAGAAGCCGAGCTCGAGGACGAGGCTGTCGCTATGGACGATGAGGACATTTCCGCATCCGATACCGAGGATGACTCCGAGATAGTTGAAGCGGAGAAGCTTCTTGAAATCGAGGATGATGAAGAGCTCGGGGATGCGTCCGAGAGAGAAACCGAAGAGCCCGTGGCTGTACCTACCATCAACGTTGAGCAGATAAGAAGCGAGATAGAGGAAGAGTACGCTGAAAGGATTGCGGCTCTTACCGCCGAGCTTCAAAGCTCAAATGCAGTAATATTTGACGTAAGGGGAGCTCTTGCAGAAGCGGAAGCAGCCGCCGATCGCGCAAGACGCGATGCCGATAAGTATCAGCAGGCAATGGAGAGAGCGGATAACGCGCTTAATGCGGAGAAGCTTATCTCGGCAGATCTCAGAGCAGAGATAGAGAAGCAGAAGTTTGCTATTGAGCAGGTAAGACTTCTTATTGACGAGGCGGCAAACGCGAGAATGCTCGCCGAGGCTGAGACCGCAAGAATAAGAGCCGAGTACGAGGAGCTCAAGCGTGAGAACGTGAATCTTGTCGAAGCTGCGCGTGTTGCAGAGGAGGCTTGCGCCGCCGCTGAAGAAAAGAGCCGCGCCTGCGAGGAAAAGCTTGAGGAGCAGATAGAGCTCTTCGAGAAGGAGAAGATTAGACAGAAGAATCTATTCGTCGAAGCCGCAAGGCAGGCGAAGGAGGAGAATGACAGAACTGTTGCAGAGCTTGCAGAGGCAGAGGCTCTTCGCAGAATAGAGGAAGCAAGACTCGAGGCTCTTCGCAACGAAGAGGCTATGCGCGCGAGCGCTGAGGCTGAAGCTATTCGCCAAAGACTTATACTTGAGAAGGCGGAAGAGAGAAAAGCCGAGGAGGCAAAGGAGCGCCGCCGCGCGATCGAGCAGCGCGCATACGAGGCAAGAATGATGATGGAGCAGCGCGCGAGAGCTGCGGCAGAGGCACGCGCGGCAGCATCGGCTGAGTATGCAAGAGTTGCTCCCATAGCGGCACCCGTGGCAGATTTCGCACCCATGACGGATGCCGCGCCCGCAATAGAGCCCACGCCTGTTGCAGATTTCGCGCCCACCACGCCCCCGGCTTATTCCGATATCCATAATATCTATGCGGAGCCCGCGGCAGATGCTGCTTCACTCGATGAATACGCACCTGTTGAGGCAGAGGTCACTCACGTTCCCGACCCCGCACCCGTGATAAATTACACGTACGTTACCAAAATAGTAAGACTCCTCTTCAAGCGCGCTATGGATCCTAATATAACTGTAAGGATTCACGAGCTTATCAGCGAGGCGCTTACCCACTTCGGTAAGAGCGACGTATATATGAAGGTCAAGGCGAGCGTTGCGGATAATTCGACCGTAATACTCAACTTCGTGGAATTCCCCGAGGAGGAGTTTGAGCTTCTCGTCCGTATCATCAATTATCTCGGTAATAACGATCTCGGAATATATAAGATAATTCTTGAGGAAAAATAATAGCTTGCAGAATAATATGTTCTCACAGCTTTGAAAGCAAGAAGCCGCTTGCATTAAAAGCTGTGAGAAAAAACAAAAAACTGTCCGAGAGTCATCGTGCTCACGGACAGTTTTTTGCCATTTTGTAAATATAAGAGTGCATTTATATGGGATTTCTCGGTTTGCCGCGTCGAAAAACGAGCAATTGCTAAAAACGCTTATAGGCACTTAACCGATTGAAATTCTGAAATATATCATATTTCCGCTTTCCTCGCGTGAGGCTCTCGCTCGAATTCCTACCTCGCGCAGAAGAGATATCGAGGACTCGAGCGAGCGCTCGAAGTGACCTATCCTTTCTGCGTAATTCGTTCCCTCAGGGGCTTTATTGCGCAGCGCTTCGTCGAGCATCGTATCGACCATTATCTCACACCTCGCAACGTTCATCCCCGCCGCGTGAGCCCGCTCAATAGCATCAAGGCGCGCCGCCTTTTCCGATATGCGCAGAATAGTCCTCGCGTGCCGCTCGGAAAGACCGTAGGTGAGGATTTTCTCGCGCTCCTCGGGAGAATAGATGAGTAGCCTGAGCTTGTTCGCTACGTATGGCTGGCTGACACCGAGAATTTCGGCAACCTTTCCTTGCGTCATTTTTCCGAGTCCGAGCATTGACTTTATTGATAAAGCTTCCTCAAACATATTCATTTTAACGTCCCCCGTCTGCATTTGCTGTTTCACGAAAATGGGCAATCTATGGCTTTTATGCCGCTCCGTGTCGCTTTTTGCCGTACTTTTTGTAAAAAAGAGATTCTTTCTTTACTGCCGCTATTATACACCGACGGCGTGGGAAATGTCTGTCAAAGTATGTCAAACTGCGGATTTTGCGAAAAATAAACGTTATTTATATTGCTTTCTGTATTGGCTCGGTGACATTTTGAAGGTCGATAAAAATATTTTATTGAAGCCGCAAACCTCGGTATATCCAACCTTTTCGGCAATCTTTATTACGGTCATATTCGTGTTTTTCAAAAGATACGTTGCGTAAGACATTCTGGACTTAATAATAAAGGCTTTTGGGGACAAGCCTGTTTCGAGCTTGAAAATTCTTCTGAAATTCGACACAGACATTCCGCAAATACGCGCAAGCTCTTCCTCTGCTATCGCGGAAGAGTCGTCAATGGATGTATTGATGCGCTGAATAGCGGGAGCTATTCTGCTATACCCCTTTTCTATGAGCTTCTCCGCGGGGAGGGCTTTATGCTTTTCGTTGTATTTTCGGCAGGTCAGCATAAATTCACCTATACTTAGCGCGACGGATATATCCGTGAAATCGTCGGAGGTTTCGCATCTCTCAATTATCTTTTTTGTAATAGTTGTGATTTCGGGATATTCGTCGGGGGAATAGATACCGTTGAATGGTATTTGAATATTCTTCATCAGCATAGTTATTTCCGGATCGTAGATGCCTATCTGATGCATAAGCTTTATCGTATCGAACGTAAAGAACACTATCTGCGTATAGGTATTAACGTCACTCACCGCATTGTGAGGAACGAAGGGACGTATTATCTGCAAGTCTCCCTTCTTAAAGCGGTAGACCTTATCCCCTATGTAATAGTCGCCCTCGCCCGCGACGCATATACCTATTTCGGGGACCGAGTGATAGTGAAGTCTTTCGAGAGGAGCAGATTTGACGGGGGAACCGTAAAGCATACTGTAAGGAGCATTTGTTATTCCCGACATCGTTGAAAAATATACAGGGAAGGTATTTTCTTTGAATTTATATTCCATATAATCGCCTCCTTATCAATTACAATTATAACCTATAATTACGAAAAAATCAATAAAAATTAATCAAAAAGTATATATTTTTAGCGAAAAGTATTAGAATACGCAAGAGTTTTTATGTTAATATGAAGTAGATATAGAAATATGTCATATCATTTAATATTGCATGGAGGTATTATATGAAAAAATCAAAAAAGAAAAGCATAGCTCTCATAGTGTCATTGCTATCAATTCTTGCGATACTTATCGGAACTTTGGTTTTCAGTGTATTTGCAAGCGAGGAGGATGACGCAATGATAGATATCGAAACTGCTCTCTCTGCCTATCAGGTAGGTGAGAAGGTAAGTTTTCCGGACGGATACATCGGAATACCCGTAGAGTTTACTACCTATTATAATTATAATAAATTCGGTGCGGCGAAGACCGACTATTACGGAACGAATATAGGTGTGTACTTTGTTAATACCGCGATGGAGCGAGTAGGCACCGAAACCGACGTTAATATTATTTCGGAGCTTCTTGACCGCGGCTTTGCGGTAGTTGTTGCCGATTATAAAAACGACTCAAAGGCTAAGTCTCCCGCGCTCGATTGGTCGAGCCAGGAGGTACGTAAAAAGGTAATTGACGGCAGCGTATTTACCGATAAGACCGTATTCCCGAGCGGTACGTACAGGGATACGCACGTGCTTCCCGCGGGATACAGCGTTATGCCGTTTAATAAATTCTGGTCTCTCGATGAGCACGGAGCTGACGGAAGCCTTGAAAAGGTCGTTGAAATATGGAATAACGATTTCAGAGGCTATAAGCGTGACGTAATAGTTAACTGGACAAAAACCGAAACGGACGCAGAAGGCAATGAGGTCACAGTACAGAAGGCAACTCAGAGCGGCTTTGACGGATCAGCGCCTCAGTGGTATAGCGACGCTGCGGGTAAGAATCCCGTCGATGCGAGCTCTGCCGATGCGAAATACATAAAAATTATGCATACTCAGGCTTTGACGATTACCGATTGCACCGCGAAAGACGGTACTCCCATTAGCCTTGACGCCAAAATGCATATAACCTATCCCGTTAAACCCGAGTCGGACGTTCCCGTTATGATTCTTTCGGGCTCGTCGGAATATCTCACGACGGGTAAGACGGGCGATGATACCCGTCCTCAACTGAACGGATATCTATTCCGCGGCTATGCGGGCGCTATTTTCGACCATATGTATACCCCGATGGCATTCAGCAACTATTACGGTTACTTTGACGGCTCTAACTCAAAATCGGTAACGGGCGACCACACTACGTATTCGATGCATCTGACGTACAACAGCGCAAGAATAGATACTGCCGCTGTACGCTATGTCAGATACCTTGCGTATACGGAGCCCGATAAGTTCTCCTTTGACACCGAGCATATCGGTATGTTCGGCAACTCTAAGGGCGGTTTGTTTATGTTTATGGGCTCTGCCGAGCTTCGCGAGTATACCGAAATAAAATACGGTATGACTCTTGCCGAGTCGATAGATGCGAGAATAAACTCTTATGCTAACAGAATGTTCCCCGAGCATCACGGTGAAACGAGATATCAGAACGGCATCACCGAGGATTACACGGTAGGTGATTATACCATAAGAGGCGGTAAGCTCCAGCCCTGGCTCACTTATAACGATAAGGACGGCGTTGAGAGGGAAATCCTTGCTTACACCTCGCTTATTTATCCCGGTAACGGCGGAAACGTTCATCTGATCAAGGAAGGGCACGCTCCTATCTTCAATATTTTGTGTATAAACGATCCGCTCGGAAACGGTTACGGATCGTCTGCTGAGATGGTAGCTGCTACGAAAATGCTTAACGTTCCGTCAGTCAGCTTCGTAACGAGTCTTGCCCATTCGCTTGCGAACGGTCTTGATTCCTATCATAACGTAGATACGTACGATGCGCTCTTTGCGTTCTCGAACTACTATCTGAAGGGCGCGGCTGTAGAGGTTCTTTATACAGAGCCCGCGATAGGCTTTGCGGATATGGATACTACGGAGCCTATAATTATTAAATTCTCGGGAGCTGTAGCAGAATCCGAGATTACTAAGATAACACTTACCGATTCGAACGGAAAAATAATTGACGGTGTTTGGGAATCCGCCTTCGGTAATACGGAGTGGACGTTCGTTCACGAGGTTCTTCTAGGTAACGAAGAATATACTCTTACCGTGCCTGCGGGCATTGCGGGCGAGAACGGAGCGCCTACGTCGGAAGCTTTCTTTGCAACCTATCGCACGAGAAACGAGAGCTCGACCGCTCCCACCGTTATTAAGACCGAAAACGCAACTTACGTAACCGTATCAAAGCAGGACCTCAGCTCCGCCTCGGGCGCGAAGCTCAGATTCCTCGTTGAAAACGATGCGGCAAATATTGCGTCCGTTCACGAAGTGGCGATCTTTAATTCCGAATCTCCCGACAGCTCTGTTCTCGGAAATAAAATCGGCGAGCTTTGCCTCTACGGTAGCGGCTATTACGAGCTTGACGTATCTGACAGTATATCAGCGCTTGCCGACGGTGAGAGCCGTACGTTCGTCATAAAAACCGATAAGCCTATTGGCGTATACGATGTTTCCTCACAGAACTTCTATACCTCGGCATCAAATCTCGGTAAAGGCACTTATACTGTTGCCGAGCTCGACACGGTTCCCGACGGAAAGGGTACCACCGCGGCGAAAATATTCTTAACTACGAATCCCGGCGCTCATACTAACAGCGTATACTATCCGTCTACTGCAACTATTTTAAGCAATTCAAAGATCTTCTCCAAGACTACCGTATCGGATCTTGGAAGAAAATATACCGTTACCCTGAAGGTATTTGATACCGTTACCCGAACCATAAGCCTCAAATTCAACAACGCTACGAATGGCAATGCGGGAATTCTTGATTTTGATTATGCGTATTATAATACTACAACAAAGGCTAATGAGTGGACCGATATAACCTTCGATTATACCGTACTCGATCCGCTTTACGGTACGGCAGGACTTTACACGAAAAAGCTTAACGTAACGCTCGCAACCGACGGCTCCTTGCAGTCACCAATATATCTTGGTGAGCTTATTGCGACCGAAACGGTTACGGGCGCGGATATAACCGAAGTCCACGTAGCGCTTTACGATGACGGAACAGTATATAAAGCTCCCGTATCGGAAAAGCCATTCTCGATAGGCGACACGGATTATGACACTCTCGCGGCGGCTCTCAGCTCCGCAAAGAGCGGGGACACCGTTATTGCAAACTCAAATTATACCGTAACCGAGAGCTTCTCGGGGCTTGAGAGCCTTGAGAGCGTAACTCTCGATCTTTCGGGATATAAGCTCTATCTTGAGGGAAGCACTCCTCTCTTCACGGCAAAGGCTACCTCGGTAACCGTAGCGAAATCTACCGCTACCGTTAAGGGCGGAGCAATCTATATCGGTGACTCACCCGTGGTTACCTATAGCGGATCGACCTCGGCGGGCTCGGGCAAGAGCTTCGTATTCACTTTCGAGAACGTAAGCTTTATAGCGACCGACCTCGCTATGGCTAAGAAGCTTATCAGCGATAGCACGGTAAGCTCGGCAAGCTCGCTTGCGGCAGACTTCTCGTTTACGTCGTGCGAGTTCAGAATAGAAAAGGATAAGCTTACGAAAAATCCCGTGACCTTGCTTCCTCTGGGAGAGGGCGCGCTTGAGCTCAACTTTACGCTTGCGGGCGGTAAGATAGCGCTCGATACAATGATTAACGTAACCCTCTTTGACTCTTACAAAAACGTAACCGTTGCCGGAGAGAACAGTCCCGTTATCACCCTACCCGTGTGCAAAACGTTCGCCGAAACTTTTGTAAAGAGCGAAACGGCTATCTGCAGCTTTGTTCTCAGTGAGCAAACAGAGGGAATGGCAACCTACGCTATAAAGGTAAACGAGAACGCAACGCCTTACGGCATAATTCCCGAGTCCTCCGCTGATGCGGAAAAGTATCCCTTTGTTGTATTCGATAGGGACGGAAACTTCCTCGGTGCGTACAGTAAATTCCTTGGCTCAAACGGAAACGGCGGTGCGCTTGAAAGACCGAGAACCTTCCTTGAGAAAAACGGATATAATAACGGAGCATTCGATGACCCCGATGCTACCGTATACGTAGTTGCGAGAAGAGATTACGTGCTTGAGTCGAATGAGGTGTTCAACAATCTTGCGCAGTATCAGGGAAACGTTATAGTAGACCTCGGCAACCATACGCTCTCGCAGGGGGAGTGCTCGTCTGCATTCTTCAAGGCGGCAAGCAAGGGTTGGAGCTCCGCTGCGGGAGAAAAGATATTCCCCGTAACCGTAAAAGTTAAAAACGGTAAACTTTTAGTTACAAAAAGCGGTGCCATTTCGATGGATACATGGGATTCTCTCGGTGATTGCTCCGTGCAAAACAAAGAGATAAGCCTTACGTTTGACAACGTAACGTTCGGGTTTGCCGAGGGCGCGACGACCTCGACACTTCTCACATCTTATAACAAACCAAACTCCACAAGCGTTGCCGCTAAGTTCAAGGTCATCCTTAACGACTGCGTATTTGACTATGCAACCGTAGCGCCTGCTTCCGCAACGACGCTCTTCGACACAAATACCGCGGGCAAATTCATTGACGTTGACTATACTGTAAACGGCGGAAAGATACTCGGCGGAGCGTTTACCAACGTAACGGTAGCAAATAAGACAGGCTCGTATACCTCTTCTGTAGTATTCGGAAAGGGTAGTGACGGCGAGTATACAAAGCTTATTGTCAACAAAGACGCAAGCGTAAATGTCGATTCCTACACGCTTGACAATGGCAGTGGCAGAGCTTTCGTTTATAATTCAACCTCGGACGATGGCGACGTATACGTGCTTGAAAAAAGCGATCTTATAACGCCTTACGGTACTATTCCCGCCGACTATGCCGATGCAGAAACCTATCCCTTCGTTATATTTGATGGAAAGGGTAACTTCCTTAAGGCATACAAATATTGGTTAGGCAATAACAACGGAGTATTCGATTACATTGCGTATACTCACCATAAATACAATGCTTGGAATGCTACTACAGGTAAGTATACCAATAACGGCGGAGCGGCTAATACCTCTATCGTCTACTTAAGACGCAACTACGATATGAATTCGTCCGACGTAAAATTCCATAATACGGGCGCTATTCAGGGTGAAGTGCTTATAGACCTCGGCGGTCACACTCTTTCTCAGGGAACGAGCAGCGCAAGAGTGCTTCCTCTTCATTCAAAGGGCTGGAGCGGTGCTGCGGGAGAAAAGGTCTTCCCAACCACCTTAAACTTTATCAACGGTAAGATACTTACCAAGGGAAGCTCTGTTATGTCGTTTGAGGTATGGGACAGCGTTGGCGGCGGAGCTATTGCGAATAAACGCTTCGAGGTAAGCTTCACGAATGTTACGTTCGGTCTTTCCAGCGGCTCTTCGCTCGGCAATTATATGATTAATTACTCTCACAGCACGACGAGTGTAGTAGCTCCGTTCTATCTGAGCTATAACGACTGTATCTTTGATTTTGAAACCAATAAATCCTCATCTGCTATGACCTTGTTCGGAAGCTGGTCGGATACTCACTACGCGAAATCGACGATAAGCATAAACGGCGGCTTGATAAAGCTCGGCTCCGCAACGAATATCACGATCGCAAAAACAGACGGCGCTTACGGCTCTACTATAACCTTCGCGAAATACAACGGTGAGTACACAGCTCTTACATTCAGCGGCTCAACCGTAACCGCTGAGGCTATCAATACCGATGCGGGCGAGATGAAGTTCGTTAAGGTAAGCGATGGTAATTATACTCTCGGCTCAGTTAAGAATCCTTACGGCTCGGATATTCCTCAGAACTACGGTTATGCGGAAGCCTATCCGCTGGTCGTTCTTGATCAGGACGGTAAATTTATTGCGGCGTACAATAAGCTTAACGGCTCGAATAACGGAGCGCTAAGCAAGATTGCTTATACTCACTTAACTAAAAACGGCTGGGATGAAGCAAATCAGAAGTGGACAGGTACCACGACGGGTATAATAATGCTCTTAAGGCGTGATTACGTTCTGGGTACCGAGGAATACTTCAATAATTTAGGACACGTTCAGGGAACGATTATCTTCGATCTTTGCGGTCACTCAATAACCCAGCAGAGCGGCTCTAAGGACTACTCACTGTTCAATCTTAACAGTAAGGGTTGGAGCTCTGCCGCGGGAGCTAAGGTATTCCCGACTACCTTGACCGTTAAAAACGGAAGCATCAATATGTATGCGAATACCGTTGTAGGAATGGCTTGCTGGGATTCCATAGGCGGCGGTACGATAGCGAAGAAGAAGTTTACAGTTAACTTTGACGGAGTTAAATTCGGACTTACTAAGGGCGCGACCTTAACAAATCTTCTTATCACTACCGGTAAACAAACCGATACTCCCGGCGCAGACGCACCGTTCTTCATCACCTTTAATGACTGCGAGTACGATCTCGTAACAAATTCTAACGGCAAGACGGTTACGCTGTTTAATAATAATGCGAGCGCGGCAAAATACGTGAGCTGCAATCTTAAGATAAACGGCGGTACAGTTAAGGCAAATAACGCAAGTCTTGTTAAGTTCTGGACTTTGGATACTACCGGCACCTCTACTGTAGCATTCGGCTGCGGTAGCAACGGTTATCTCAAGCTTGAGCTTCCCTCGGGTAAGCTGGCTCCTGCTTCTGCATTCCCGACGGCGAACGGAGATTACGTATTCGTAAAGACCGCCGATGACGGCGATTTCGTAACCTATACCTTAGGTCAGGAAAGTCTTACAGATATCAAACCGAAGGTAAGTATTACTCTTTACTCCGATTTTGTTTATAATATCTATATTCCGAAAACCGCTATGATCACTAAGGTAATGCTCGGCGGCGAAGAAATAACTCTTTCGGATTACGAGATAGTAACTGTTGACGGCGCGGATTATTATAAGGTAACAAAGACCTTTGCCGCAAAGGAGGCTGCCGGTGAGTTCGAGCTTCTTATAAGTGTAACTCTCAACGACGGCAGAGTAGGCACGTCGAAGTGGACTCTCGGTATTATCAAGTACCTTGAAAATCTTCTCGGCGATAATACGGTTTCTGCCGAAGAAAAGACTCTCGTCCAGGATATCCTCGCATATATCAAGGCGGCGTATACATACTTCAAGGTTGACGGCGCCGACGCGGTCGGCAATAAGATTGACTCTATTCTCGGAGACTATGAGAGAGAAGCGCTCGACCTGGGAACTGCGGTAAACACTACCGAGGGACTCTCTGACGTAACCGTCGTACTCGGCGCTGAGGTAGCCTTCAAGTTCATACCTGAAGATCCCTCGGATGCGGATAAGTTCGTATTCACTCAGAACGGCAGAGCTCTTAAGTCCGAGGTGGTAACGACCGATACCGAAACTTATATACTCGTTACGACCTTTGCCTACGGTATCACCGATACCGTGTCGTATACCGCAAAGGTTTCCGACACCGTGACCTATACGGGCTCGTTCAACCTTAAGGCGTATTACGACTATGTGAGCGGAGAGGGAATGAGTGACGTTGTCGCAATTCTCGATGCTCTCTGGCAGTACTCGAAGAGCGCGGAAAGCTACAGAGCCTCGGTTACAAAATAATCTTAAGGAGGAGCGGATAATGAAGAATTCAAAATGCAGAATGCAGAATGAAAAGATTGAAATCGGTGCTGAAAAATATATAGCTCCCGAGCTTGAATTAATCAGACTTGAGACAGAGGATATTATCACGACCTCGCCGGGTACCGAAACTACTCCTAAAGAGGATAATGACGGTATCTGGGACTTCGATCTCGGTTAAACACAATAAAAGGTAAATGCAGGCAAAAAAGAAAAGAATCGTTTGCATTTATCGCTGAAATTGAATAAAAAGAGAGGCTAGCTCAAGAGTGTAAAAAATGAGCTGGCCTCTTAACTTATTTAAAAACGTTTTCGGTTATTCTTCATAACGGCTTTTTTGAAATTTGAGTGAAGGCTCTCGGGTAGGCAGCGGGCGTTTTCATCTTCTTCTCAACGATGATAAGCGGATGGATTATCTCCTCGGTATCGTCCGCGAGTCTTACCGTTTCGGTGGCGCCTATCTTACCTCCGAGGATAGATATCGCCTTTTTCGCTTCCGCGAGCTCAAACTCCGCGTTCTTGCCCTTCATTGCTATCATCTTGCCGCCAACCCTGACGAGGGGTAAGCAAAGCTCGGTGAGCACGCGCATTGCGGCAACCGCCCTTGCCGTAACTATGTCAAAGCTTTCGCGCATCTCGCCTTTGCCAAGGTCCTCTGCTCTCTCGCATATAGCGTTAACGTTTTGAAGTCCGAGCATATCCTTTGCCATATTTACGTAGCTTACGCGCTTTTGCGTTGAGTCAACTCCGAGTATCGTAAGGTCGGGGCGCAGTATCGCGACGGGCAGAGTAGGGAATCCTGCTCCGCAACCGATGTCCGCAACCCGAGCTCCCTTCGGCAGCACCCTCGCGAGCGCGGCGCAGTCGGCATAGTGGTTGAGTATAATTTTATCGGGCTCCTTTATTGCCGTGAGATTGTATTTTTCGTTTTCCTCAAGAAGAATCTCGGTGAGCTTCACGAACTTCTCGACGCGCTCGATATTGAGCATAGACGATAGTCCGTTTGAGTCAAACACCTTGGTGAGTCTTGATTTGAACTGTTTTTCATCGAAAAGCATATGTTTTACCTCGAGTTTTATTTGAGTGAAGACTATATCGAAGAAAGAAGCTTATGACTTTATCCCTCCTCTTTCCATTCCTCGACGGGCTTATCCTTGTACTTCTTTTTGAACACTCTTCTTCGAAATAGGAATATAGTATAAACAAGCCAGAGGACAAAGAAGATAGCGCAGGCTATGAGGGCGTTCGTCAGAGACTGACCTGCGAAGCTAAGTAAAAGCAAAAGAGGCGCTATCATTACCATAGCGGGGAAGTTTGAGAGGATATATAGGCTCGACGTAGGAGTTTTAAGGCTTGGGTCAATCTCCTTCATAAGTATCATTCCGTTTGAAGCAGTACCCGTCAGCGTACCGAAGCTCATAAGGAAGAACTCATGCTCAAATCCCTTGAAGCATTCCTTTGCAACCAGCCTTATGTAAATATAAGTTATCAAAGCGCCTACTACACTGAGGATGATGATGGGTAAAATATAGTTTTTGATATCGTTGATCTCGATTGCCGAAACGCCGGCAACTATCATAAGGTCGAAGGCAAATCCCGAGATTCTGTCCATCTGATAGTTATTAATGTACTCACGGTGCATAAGCTGAGTTTTGCGAAGCTTCTTAACGATGACCTTAATAAGCATAGCCGCAAGAGATGCCCAAAGGAAATTGAAGCCCCAAGCGATACTGTTTGTGAAAGCGGAGAGCTTTCCGAGCAATACCATAAACAAGAAGGAGAGCGCGTATGCAATAGCAACGAAGCCTGCCTGAATAGAAAACTTATCAACGGACTCGTTATCGGGAATTTCACGACCTGTGGGATTGGTTTGATCTATCGTTTCATCGGAAGGCTTGGAGTCGCGAACCTTGAGTCCGCTGACCTTTTTATGAATGTTTATGTATATAATACCGAATACCGACGCAACGACGAAGCCTATTGAAGCAAGTGATAGACCGAAGCTGCCGTTTCCGGCAAACTGCGTAGCCTCCGTATTGGTAAAGTTGATATCCCAGCTTAGCGCGTTCCCGGGACCCTGTCCGAATGCGAGGGGAAGGATAAGACCGCAGATGTAAGATATTACCTTGTTACCGTGTCGGGTTATAAGAAACATTATGAGCGTGATTCCAAGCCCGACGAACGCCTGAAGCATATAAGTACCGCCCTGCAAAGCGCCGAATTCGACTACCTGGGCGCGATTTGTCTTATGAGTGCTTTTTTCGGTCTTCAGCGTCATAGCTGCAAATCCGATAGCAAGGCAGTGGTAGGTGATTACCTGCATAAGTCGATTGTCAACCAAAACGAAGTCAAACTGCTTACAGATAAAGTTTATGAGTAAGAGAACTCCGCCGCCCAGCAGCGCGGACGGAATAAGGCAGTTCCTGAAAAGAGGAATCTTTCGTCGAAGAATGTTACCGAGCATCAGAAAGAGAAGTAACAGACCGAATTGAACTACGAATCCCCAGACGGCATCGTAGTTAGCTAATGTGAAATCCCAGCTTGATACGTGATCGTTCATTTATGATCATTCCTTTCTTTTTTGAGCAGATTAATCCTTTTGTCAATTTATTATAGCACAGAGAGGATATATTTTCAAGTAAAAAATTGCTAATTTCAAGTGAGAGTATTTCGTGGGTGCTTTGCGGAGAGTATGTTTTGATATCGTTTTCGCTTTTTAAATTAAAAGAAAAAGATCGGTCCGAGCTTTTGCAGCCCGGGCCGACCCGCGGTATTTATTTTGTCACTGCTTATTCTGATTGTTAAGCTGCTCTGTCTTCCAGTATACAGGCGGCGCAAACTCGCCCGAGTGATAGCCGTTTATAACTCTTACGAGAAGTGAGTTAAGCGCTTCAACCGTAACGTTGGGAAGACCCGGGTCGTGGTGCGAGCCTCCGATTCCCGAATCGTCGGTAACGAAGATGAACGTACCCGCAGTGTGGATAGCTGCCTGACGTGCGACGTACTCGGTGAGCGTGTCCGCGCCGCTGCAGATTATCGGGCAATATCTGATACCCTTTTCAGCAGCGATATCAACTGCCGCGCCGAAGGTTTCCTTGTTCTTATCCTTACTGTGAGGCGGAGCATCAAGAATATGGAAGATAAGCTTAGTAGTTGCCGCGGTACTCCACTGCTTTCCGACGGCAAGCTCAAGCGCCTCGTCAACCGCCTCGGGCCAGTCACCGCCGCCGTCGGCAAACTGCGTGTTAAGATTTGCCTGCTGAGCTGCAAGGTTTTCTGCGTTCGTTACGTCTGTAAAATCAAAGTATGCGAAGGGAACCTTGTCAGTGTGATCTCTGTAGAATAGAAGCGCTAAGTTGATAGTTGCGTGAGCTTCGTTTGCCGCAACTCTGTTTATAACGTCGGTAAGCTCGTTCTTAAGGAATTCAAGCTCGTCGCCCATAGAGCCTGTAACGTCAACGACGAACATAATGTCGATAATGTTTTTCTTTTCCGCGGGAGCATCAAGCTTTATAGCTATCTCTTCGTCAGCCGCGCCCGTGAAGCTCTCGGTAACGGTAGAGTCACCGCTCGATACGGTCACGCTTCCGCTCTCGCCGCCCGTGAAGAGGAAGGCTACTCCGTTTGCGTCGGTAACGGCTTTGTATATTACCTTGCCGTCAGCGTTCTTTGCAATAACCGCCGCGCCCGCAACTGCGCCGCTGTCGCCGTCGCTGTGAGTTACGGTAACCTTAAGTCTGTTATATGAGTCAAAGCCCCAGGATTTCTCACCCGTATAGGTATAGAATTTTCCGTTCTTTTCGGCGCTCTGCTCAAAGAGGGATTTCCAGTAATCGTAATTTGCGTTGTCGTTCCATGCGCCGGCAGTAATAAGACCCGCAGGTCTTGTAACCGTGGTTGTATCCTCGGTGGGCTTATCAGGCTCGTCACCGCTCTCGCCTTTGGATGGGTCAGAGGATTCGGGAGCGCCCGCCGCGTCATCGCTGTCAGCTACGTCACCGAGGGTCGCATCCGCATCGAGCGAAGGCTTGCCGCCGCTGTAATCTCCGCCGCCGATAGAAGGCGCTCTGTCCATATAGCCGCCGTCATCCCCTTCGGCCTTGTTCATAAAACCTCCGTTGCCCATAGCGCAGGATGCCAAGGATAAAACGAGTGCCAAGAGAGTAAATAACGCGAGTAATCTTTTTGCATTTTTCATAATATTACCTCCTAAATTTTCTTTGAATCGATTGAGTCTTTTGCGACTTCACTAATAATAACGATGAAAATATCCGGTGGTTTCAATTTTATTGTAAATTATTTTTTTCTGTATGTCAATATGGCGAGTGTAAATAAATAATAAACTAATATTGAAAAATTGTAAACTGTATAAAAGAAAGATATTTTTTTAACAATATCTCTTGACTAAAAGTCAAAGATATGATAATATATCTTTGTATGTAAAAAAATATTTTTTCTAAGGAGAAAAACAATGGCAGCTTACAACAAGAAAACAATTGAAGACGTAGAAGTAGCCGGCAAAACCGTGCTCGTTCGTTGTGACTTCAACGTACCCATGAAGGATGGCGTTATCACCTCCGATAAGAGAATCGTTGGCGCGCTTCCTACGATTAAGTACCTCCTCGACGGTGGCGCAAAGGTTATTCTTTGCTCTCATATGGGCAAGCCCCACAGTATCTTTACCGAGGGCTTTGGTCTTACCAAGAAGGAGAAGAAGGCTGTTGAGGCTCTTCCCGAAGCAGAGAGAGCTGCAGCAACTGCTGAGTATCTTGAGAAGGCAGTTAAGAGCGATAAGAAGAAGCTCACCCTTAAGCCCGTTTGCGCAAGACTCAACGAGCTCCTCGGTGCTGAGAAGGTTACCTTCGCTGAGGATATCGTAGGCGAGGACGCTAAGGCTAAGATCGCTGCTCTTAAGGCCGGCGAAGCAGTTCTTATTGAGAACACCAGATTTGACGCAAGAGAGACCAAGAACGATCCCTCCCTCGCAAAGGAGCTTGCATCCTTCGCTGATCTCTTTGTAAACGATGCGTTCGGCGCGGCTCACAGAGCTCACGCTTCCACCGCAGGCGTTGCAGATTATATCCCCGCAGTTTGCGGATACCTCATCCAGAAGGAAATTTCCGTAATGGGTAAGGCTCTTTCCAATCCTGAAAGACCCTTCGTTGCTATACTTGGCGGCGCTAAGGTTGCTGATAAGCTCAACGTTATCGATAACCTTCTTACCAAGGTTGATACTCTTATCATCGGCGGCGGTATGGCGTTCACCTTCCTTGCAGCTCAGGGCTACGGCGTAGGTAACTCTCTTCTTGACGAAGAGAAGCTCGACTACTGCCGCGATATGATGGCTAAGGCAAAGGCTAACGGTGTTAACCTTCTCCTTCCTATTGATACCGCTGTTGCAGCATCCTTCCCGAATCCTATCGACGCTCCCATCGATGTTGACTATGTTGATTCTGACTCTATCCCTGCTGACAAAGAGGGTCTTGATATCGGTCCTAAGACCGCTAAGCTCTTCGCTGACGCTGTTCTTTCCGCAAAGACCGTTGTTTGGAACGGACCTATGGGCGTTTTCGAGAACCCCACTCTCGCAAAGGGTACCGTTGCTGTAGCACAGGCTCGTGCAGATAGCTCCGCTATCACTATCGTAGGCGGCGGTGACTCCGCAGCAGCTTGCGAGCAGCTCGGTTACGCAGATAGAATTACTCATATTTCTACGGGCGGTGGCGCATCTCTCGAATTCCTTGAGGGTAAGGACCTTCCCGGCGTATCCTGCCTTCTCGATAAATAATTTTGGCAATTTCCGTCGTTTTCCGACTAACTCGACGTAGGTAACTACGCCTTCGGTCGGAAGAACAACGCAACTTGCTCAAAATTATAGCTAAATCTTGAGCTTAAAAAACAACTCGAAATCCGACACGTGTTGTCGGATTTCGGTATGTAAAGTACAATTTATACTATTATAATAAAGAGGAAAACAAAATGAGAAAAACAGTTATAGCCGGAAACTGGAAAATGAATATGACTCCCGCAGAAACGAAGGCATTCATCACCGAGCTTGCTCCCATGGTTGCAGGCCTTGATAAGTGCGATATCGTTCTTTGCGTTCCCGCAATTGATATCCCCGCTGCTGTTGAGGCTGCAAAGGGTACTAACATCAAGATCGGCGCTGAAAACGTTCACTTCAAGGAGTCGGGCGCATACACGGGCGAGATCAGCGCAAAGATGCTCGTTGAAGCAGGCGTTGATTACGTAGTAGTTGGTCATTCCGAGCGTCGTCAGTATTTCGGCGAGACCGATCAGACAGTAAACCTTCGCACGCTTGCGGCTGTTAACGCAGGACTTACCGCTATCGTATGCGTAGGTGAAACCCTTGAGCAGAGAAACCTCGGCTACACCGAGACTCTCCTTAAGTATCAGACCAAGATGGCTCTTACAGGCATCACCAAGGATCAGCTCAAGAATATCGTAGTTGCTTACGAGCCCGTATGGGCTATCGGTACGGGCGTTACCGCTACCGCAGACCAGGCAGACGAGGGTAACGGCTTCGTTCGCGCTGCTATCGCAGAGGTTTACGGCGCTGACGTTGCAGAAACCGTAACCGTTCAGTACGGCGGCTCTATGAACGACGGCAATGCCGCAGAGCTTCTCTCTAAGGTAAACGTTGACGGTGGTCTTATCGGCGGAGCTTCTCTTAAGACCGATAAGTTTACTGCTATCGTAAAGGCTGCTAACTAATTTTATTTGCTTATCTAATTCAATAAAAACAAACATTAGTTTACAAAAACACCACTTTGAAAGCTTTTGCAGCTTTTTCAAAGTGGTGTTTTTGCTTTATCAAATCACTTTAAATAAATGTTTTTAAATGCTGGGCAGCTCATTCGCGCAAAGCGCACAGCTCGCGTGTCATCCTGAGCGAAGTCGAACTGCGAAGCAGCGCCGAGCATATGCGAAGGCGGGATCTCGCGAGAGGAATACTTTCGCGTCACGCGGGAAGCTTCTTTGTTCTTTTTTTATCTATCACGCCAAATACTATCGAGGCGGACGTAAGCAGGATGATAGATACGAGGATAAGTATCGCGCAGCCCATAAAGAACTCCTGTGGGAGAGCGAGAATAATTCTGTCGGTCGCGGGGTCGAAATACCAATTGGTCTTGCCGGGGAAGAGAAGCTTATGGAATATCTCAAACGCGCGGTCAAAGTTCACCGCCGCAAGCGCTCCGACTATACCGAAAACGGCAAGCGTGCCGCAGCCCGCATAGAAGAACATATTGAAGCCGAAGAGCTTCGAGAGGCGTATCACCTTGCATTTTGCCAGAATAAGAATGGTAGTAACGAGCACGAGCGATATTACCAGCACTATGGCGTTAAGGTCGAAAAGCACCTTGCAGTCCACAAAGTGGCTCTTGCCTGACTCGGAGTATTCGAAAATACCCGTACCGAATTCCTTGCCGAGGGTAAGGAAGTCAAGCACCTCGTCGTAGGCATCCTTGATAACCTCCTTCGTGATGTCCGATTCCGTATAGCCCCATTTGTAGTAGTCGCTGTAAAGCATAATGGTATCCTTAATTCCGTAGGAATCTATCTGCATATAGTAAAACGGACGGAAGTATATCGGAAGACCTATTGAAAATGTGATAATAAGCAGCACTAACGCTATCGCGAAAACGGCTGAAATAATACCGTTCAAATATTTGTTTTTTAGCTTTGGCATACTATTTCTCCAAAAATTGATATGGATATTATATCATAAATAAGAGAGGAAAGCAACAGTTTTTTAAAAAGTATGAGAGGTCAGGAAGGGGAGATTTTTATTTGTGAGAAATCTAAAATTTTGATACTTTATATGGGTGCAAATTTTAGCGTTATGGGTGCATTTTTCTATAAGGGTTTGCACCTATATTAATTCGATAAATTGGAATTTAATGAATAGTCTATTTTATTTCTCTGACATACAAACGGTCAATTCCATTTCCGTAGTTTACTATGTCTTTTACATAGCAATATCCATATTTTTCATACAACCCAATGAATTCTGTTGGGATATAGGTCTTATCGAAGCCAATGCTTTTGGCATATTGATTGGCAAAATCGATAAGTTTTCCGCTGATTCTGTTGCCACGGTAATCTTCACTTA
>JAFQPR010000088.1 GCA_017411605.1 Clostridia bacterium
CGGCAACCGAACTCATAACAGTTCCCGCGAGAATTGAGGATAACGACAATCTCCCTATGGTAGCTTGTGAAATAGACCAACCCGTTTTATCGGGACAGTCTATTATAGGGGGTGTAAACTCGGTATCGTTAGCAGTGTTACGAGCATAGGAATGAATGCCTTTGAGATGTGTGGCAGCTTATCAAGCATTACGATTCCCGGAAACGTATCTACGATAGGCGAGAATGCATTCTCCTGTTGCGCGAGTCTTAGAAGCGTTACCATTAACGAGGGTGTTATCAGTATAGGCAGCTGCGCATTCTTCAACTGCTCAATGCTATCAAGCATAAGTCTTCCTAATTCGCTTAACTCAATAGGCGTAAGCGCATTCCAACAGTGTAGCTCGCTTTCAAGCATCACCATTCCAAGAGGTGTTTCAACTGTCAGCAGGAACGCGTTTTGCTACTGCGATTCACTCAGTAACGTAACTATCGAAGAAGGCGTAAGAGTTATCGAGGCTGAAGCATTCAATAATTACTGCCTTAAGAGCGTTAAGATTCCGACCAGCGTGCAGAGTATAAGCAATAGCGCGTTTCCGACGTCTGTAAGCTTTTACGGCGGTGGATTTAAAATGTACGTACCCAGAGGCAGAAGATACGGTCTTGATACATACGGCAGAGAATTTATAGATTATTAAATAGGAACGAGCATTTTATAAAGCTCTCAGCTAAGGAGAAATAAAATGGCATATAAAATAGAGGTTGAAGAGGTAGGAAAGTATATTGAATACCTTAAGAAGTTCAAAAAGAATCTTGAAAGAGATTTAGTTGATTTTGACAGAGCTTTAAAGGACGCCCACGAGCATTGGGATGATAATAATTATATTTTAACTATTGAAGCTAAGGATAAGGTGTCTCTTGAGCAAAAAAAGCTAATTGAAGCAATTGAAAAGTCGTTAAAAAAGTTAAAGCAGATGCACGAGGAATATGAGAAATATCTGAAAAGAGGAAAAAGATAATGGCTAATAAATTGATAAACAATTCAAATCCCGATGAAATGCTTAAAATTTCAAAGAAAATTGCTACTTATGCAGACAATTTAAAACGGGATATGAAAAAGCTGCTTAATACTCATCAGGGAATGCATACTTCCTGGTCGGGAAAACAATACGATGATTTTTCAAAGGCGATAGAGGATGCGGATAAGGTGATAAAAGAGCAATCCGAAAAGCTTCTTGCGATATCAAAGGACGTAGAGAACGATGCTAAGCAACTGAAGATTGCATTAGGTACAGGCGCGAGGTAATATATGTCTAAAAGCACGTTATCTCAGCTCAAGAGCGAGATCAGAAGAGAAGCCGAAAGTGCACATAGCGCAGGCAGCAGCCTCACGGGGCTTGAAAAATCCATATCGGGCGCTATGGACGATAGCGTCGGAAACAGCGCAGGAGAAAGTATAAAAAGTATATATAGCGCGTTTTCTTACGGAGCTGACAGGTTTTTCAAAAGCGCAAATTCAGCAGCAGCGGCTCTTGACAAAGGATATAGCAGAATGGATGCGCTTATATCGCAGGGAGAAAATCATTTATCGCAGGCAAAAGCGATCGTAGAGGCTATCGGCGACTATGAGTGATATTAGATTTGATTTGAGATATATGAATTCGGTTTTAGGTGAAATCAATAAAGCCGAAAATGACGTTTCCGACAGTATCGAAGGTATGCGAAAGATAGCCGTGACAATGGAAAGCGAGCTTTCATCCTTCAGTGCAGAAGGAATAAAGGCTACAAGAAAAATACAGAGCCTTATTTTTGAAATAAGAGATCTTATAAGTAAACTCGAAAGAAAAGCTTCGAACGCGGAGAAAAATAAGGAAAAGGAGATAGATATTCCTCCGAAGCCGTCTATACCGACAAATGCTACGCCCGAGCAAAGCAACGAAATACTTTCTGCCTATTATGATACAGTAAGCCGTATTGAAGAACAAAATGCGAAAATCCGCGCGCGTAACCGGCGTATAGACGAGTATGTTTCTAAATGCAATGAAGCTAAGCCAAAGCTTGAAGCGGAAATGCGTGAATTACATCAGATAGAAGAAGCTCTGAAGGGCGAGATCGACAATGCGATACCTGCAGTCCATGAATTTATGGGGCAGGCAAGCTCAGCTAATAATCAAGGCTCTCGTATCAATTCGGCTATGAAAGAGTTTAATTCGGTATTTCGCGAAACATATGAGGATGCCGAAAGACTTTATCTTTTAAATCCCACGGGCATCAGCGGTTACTCCTATAACGATAAGCAGTTCGTTATCAAGAATACTCACAGTCATATACTAGCCTCAAGCGGTGATGTAGGATTTAGTTATTCACCGGAGCGAAGTAACGAAGGTGGAAAAACAGAAGAAAAGACAACAGTAACGGATGAAGAGCTTCTGATAAGAGATAAAGCGCCCGAAGAATTCTTCGAAAAAATAAAGGGTATCCGGAAAATAAAAATGCCTAGCTCGAATTTACATCGGCTTGGCGGCAAAAGGTTCACTGAGAGAATGAATGATTTGGGATATAAATTAGTTACTCAGCCTGACGGTTCAACTATTGATAATAACGGTATGCTGCATTGGGAGATAAGAGATGATAAATATTGAAATAGATGCCATAGAGAATGAAAAGCAATCGGTTATCATGTTTTACAAAAAACAGGTCGAAGCCTTTCGTGCAATAAAAAAAGAAGCCGAAAAGGTGGAGTGGGCAGACACTAATTACGATAGATTTGTTGAGAGTATGAATGAGATAGGCTCAGCGCTTTCTGCAATTCTGCAGACTGTTACCAACGGCAGCGACGTTTACGTAATAAGTGAGATTTTACCGCTTGCGAGAGAGTATCTTGAAAACGAAAGAAAATTTCCAAGAATATAATAGCTAAGAAAAAAATAAAGAGCAAACACGTTGTTATATCAACCGTTCATCCTCGAAAACGAGGTGTTAGCGTTGATATAGCAAAACTTGTGTTTGCT
Source organism: Clostridia bacterium (assembly GCA_017411605.1). GTDB lineage: Bacteria > Bacillota > Clostridia > Oscillospirales > CAG-272 > UBA1740. Next base: position 2,990 of record JAFQPR010000088.1, read on the forward strand.
CTTTTTTAATGCTGATTAAGTAATTGAATTTCTTTTTTTGATCTCCTCAAGGCGTTCTTTTTCCGTAACGTCGTCCTTCATAATGACATCATCATCGGAAGGCTCAGCCCTTTGCTCGGGATGCTCATCAAGATACGGGTCTATCATATATTGCTTGATTTTTGGATAAGCTGCATAGACTTTTATGAATGACATTAGAGAGAGAAGTATAGCGAGAGGCGCGGCGACCGCGAACGGAACAAGAATTCCTCCCGTGCCGAACATAAGTACAAGCTCGAACAGTAAAAGGAAAATTATTCCGAGAAATGCAAGAATGTTTCTTTTAAAGCCAAGGATAGCAAAAATAAGTGAATTCTTTATCATCTTATAAATACTTAACTTGAATGTTACCATTTGCACGTAAATGTAGTAACGCATAAAGAAATAAACTATAAACAGTACTACGTTGCTCCAGAATAGCATAGATAGGAAGAATTGGGAAGTAGTAGTTATAAGGGTTGCGAGATTCCATATAAGAAGTGCAAGAATTGCCGCATCAATTGCCCCAAAGGGGAGCGCCTGACGGTAATTCCTTTTTACGGAATACCAGAAATCCGTCCATACAAATATAGGCTCGCCTTTAACCATATTTCTTACAATATATGCCGTACCCACGTTGACAAGGCCGAAGGTGAGAAGTGTCAGCGCACCAATACCGTAAAAAATATAATTAACGGTAGTATCGGCAAGAGATTGGTGTTGAAGTCCCTCTAATGCGTAAAGCGTCATTTTATAAGGAGTATATCCGCCTTCCGCTGTAAAAATTCCCGCAATATTCTGAAACAGATCGGAGAAAGGGGTAAGATATTCTTTTTTGAAATAACCCGAAAGGTTAATGATAAGAAAAATAAGAGGGAAGTTTCCGAGAACAAAAAATATGTTTACGGAAACGAGTTTTCCGAAATTATTCCAAAACAGAATAAAGAATTTTTTAAAACCCGGGGCAAGATCGGCTTGATTTTTGCTGACGCCCCTACCGTCCTTGTCAAGATTGACAAGTCTTAAGCGTCCGCTCTTTTTGTTTTTGTTTTCCACTTTAGTGCTCCATAAAAAAATATACATATATATAATATCATAATTAAGATTTAAATACAATATTTCTTTTAAAATTTAATAATTTATTTAAAATACTAAATAGTGATAAAGTGAACGGATAGATAATAAAATGTAATAAACAATAATTAAAAGGAGTACTGAGAGAATGAAAAAAACGATTGTCTGTATATTAATTGTTTCTATCTTACTTTTGCCGACAATGCAAATTTATGGAGAAAGCAGCACAAAAAGTAAGGCAGAAACGGAAGCAAGTATAGAATGTTCATTGGTTAAATCGGCAGTTTTAATGGAGGCTACAACGGGTGATATAATTTATTCGAAGGAAGAAAATAAAAAGCTTATACCTGCTTCGGTAACAAAAATAATGACCTTACTTCTTGTTGCGGAGGCGATTGCAGAAGGAAAAATCGCTCTCACCGATGAGGTGAAAATCTCTGCGTTTGCAGCTTCAATGGGCGGAAGCCAGGTCTTCTTAAAGGAAGGAGAAGCGATGAGTGTTGAGGAGCTCTTGAAATGTACGGTAATAGCGAGCGCTAATGATGCGGCCGTAGCGCTCGCGGAATTGGTTGCGGGCAGTGAATCGGTATTCGTTGCTATGATGAATAAAAGAGCGCAAGAGCTTGGTATGAACGATACGTATTTCGAAAACGTTACGGGCCTTGATGATACAACAGAAAACCATCTTACCACGGCGCTTGATATAGCGCTTATGTCACGTGAGCTTATAAAGCATGATATTATTATAAAATACAGCTCTTTATGGCAGGATACCATCCGCAACGGAGAATTTACACTCACAAATACAAACAGACTTGTACGTTTTTATGACGGGTGCAATGGATTGAAAACAGGCTCAACTTCTAAGGCGGGTTATTGCATGAGCGCTACTGCTAAAAGAAACGGTATGCAGCTTATAGCGGTAGTTATGGGAGCAGAGACCAGAGATATGAGAAATGAAACTGTAAGAAAACTTTTAGATTACGGCTTTGCGAATTACGAGCTTTTTATAAACGATGAAGCTCCTTTGGAAGATACGTCCGTTCGTTTTGGAACTAAAAATAATACTATGCTGTATGAAGGTGAGTTTTGCAAGCTTGTTGCGAGATCGGATGCTTCCAAAATTGAAAAGGTATATAACGTTCCCGAATACATAACAGCACCTGTTTCAGAAAAAGAATCAATTGGAAAGGTTGAGTTTATACTAAACGGAGAGAAAATAGGGGAAACAAATATTTTCTCAAAAGACAATATTGAAAAGATAAGCTTGTGGCAATTCTTTATGAGAATAATATGTAACATTTTCAAACCGCAATAATTAAATATTTTAAAAAAATATAGATTATTTAAATTAAAATTGTAATTAATACTTGAAAAAAATCACTTCGTGTTGTATAATCTTTATATATTATTTTAAACATTTGATTTTTTGCACGGAGGAACTAAAAATGGCATTAAAATTAATTGACAAATTTTTGAACGGATTCGTTAGCGCAGATGAGATCAGCGCCATTTCTAAAGAAGCTGCGGATGCTTACGATCTTGTTAAAAGCGGTAAGGGTGAAGGCTCTGATTTTCTTGGATGGGTAACCTTGCCCGAGGATTACGATAAGGATGAATTTGCACGCATTAAGGTTGCGGCAGAGAAGATAAAAAAGAATAGCGATATTCTTGTTGTTATCGGTATCGGCGGCTCTTATTTAGGAGCCAGAGCGGCTATAGAGTTTATCAAGAGTCCGCTTTATAACAATCTTAAAAAGGATACCCCGGATATCTATTTTGCCGGTAATAATATATCTACGACTGCACTTACAGAGCTCATATCTATCTGCGAGGGCAAGGATATATCCGTAAACGTAATATCTAAGTCCGGTACCACTACAGAGCCTGCAGTTGCATTCAGGGTATTTAAAAAGATGCTTACCGATAAGTACGGTGCAGAGGGGGCAAGAGAGCGTATATTTGTAACAACGGATAAGTGCAGAGGAACACTCAAGCAATTCTCGGATGAAGCGGGCTTTGAAACCTTCGTTGTACCCGATAACGTTGGCGGTAGATATTCTGTTCTTACCGCTGTAGGACTCCTTCCCATTGCTTGCGCAGGTATAGATATTGATGCTATGATGCAGGGCGCCAATGATGCAATGAAAGAATATAGCTCCAGTGACCTTAACAAGAATGATGCAGTTAAATATGCCGCGCTTCGTAATATTCTCGAGAGAAACGGAAAGGTTACCGAGATACTTGTTGGATATGAGCCTTATATGCTCATGCTTAACGAGTGGTGGAAGCAGCTTTACGGCGAAAGCGAAGGCAAGGATAACAAGGGAATTTTCCCGGCATCCGTTGTATTTTCTACCGATCTTCACTCACTCGGTCAGTATATTCAGGAAGGTCAAAGAAACCTCTTTGAAACCGTAGTCAACGTTAAGAATCCCGGCGCTGAATTCGTTATTCCCAATGACGAGGCAAACGTTGACGGACTTAACTTCATCTCAGGAAAAAAGCTTGATTACGTTAACAAGACTGCTATGCTTGCAACTCTTATCGCTCATAACGACGGCGGTGTTCCCAACATACTTATTGAGCTTGATGACAGAAGCGCCTATACCTTTGGATATCTCGTTTACTTCTTCGAGCTTGCATGCGCAGTTTCCGGCTATATGCTCGGAGTAAATCCCTTCAATCAGCCCGGCGTTGAGGCGTATAAAAAGAATATGTTTGCTCTGCTTGGTAAACCCGGATATGAGGAAATGAAAAAAGAACTTGATGCAAGAATTGCAAAAGATTAAAGGAAAAAATAACGGTCTTTCAACTCTTTTTAATATATCTGAGTTGAAAACATAATCAGTAGGGAATTATTATAAAAAAGTTAAGCAAAAACATCAAAAAACTCTTGCAATTTTCTTATTTATAGTGTATTATATATATAAGAGGATTAACTAAGTCCTAAACAAAGGAGGAAAACTAAAATGATTAAATTATTCATCGGAGCAAAAGGTTCAGGAAAAACTAAAACTCTTATCGAACTTGTAAACAATGCTGCGGCTGAGTCCAAGGGTTCTGTTGTTTGCATCGAGAAGGGGGATAAGTTGAGATTCGATATAACCTCTAAAGCCCGTCTTATTGATACAGATTATTACAATATTACAGATGCCGAGAAGCTTACAGGCTTTATTGCGGGTATCCTTGCTTCTAATAGTGATATTACCGATATTTTCGTTGATTCTTCACTTAAGATTTGCGGAAACGACGTAGAGGCTTTTGAAACTCTTCTTAAGGACGTTGAGGACGTTGTTAAGGATATTAATCTCGTAATGACTGTTTCTATCGCAGTTGAAGCTTGCCCCGAGTCTATCAAAGCTTATACATAATTTGAAATAATGCGTGCAGGGAATTTGCGTTTGCAAGTTCCCTGTTTTTTTGCAAGCAGAGTGTCGAATCTTGACGTTGTAAACAAAAATCGAAAACAACATATTATAATATCGAGGATGAATAACATCCTTGAAAATTAAGATTATAAGCATAAAACCGATAAAGGTTTTGCTTATAATTGAGGGAGAAGTTGCAATGTCAGATAATAGAAATACAATGTCGGGCCTTTGCCAGGATAATCGGGGAATGGTTTGCATTGATACCAACCGTGTAATGGATTCCTGCCGCGATAGAGATTGCTTTGAAAATACAAGAGTATATCTTACGGAAGGTGGCGAGGAGATCCTTGCGAACGTAAGCAACGTTAGAGCACGCTCAGCCGAGATTTTATGGGCGTACGTCGGTGTTGACGAGGTTCCTTTTAACTGCGGTTTTTATCAGGTAACTATCCGTTATTATATTGGCGTAGAGCTTGAAGCTTGCCTTGGTGTAGGTCGGAGCCAGACGTTCAAGGGATTGGCAGTTCTTGAAAAAGAGGTCATTCTTTACGGTGGCGAAGGAAGCGTTACAACCTTCTCTTCCGATCCTGAAAATAATTATTGCTCAAGAAATTATTCAAGTAAGGGATCGAATGATCCTATTGCGATCGTTGAAACCGTAGAACCGATAATTCTCGGTACTAAAATAACGGAATGCGGTTGCCAGTGCAATAATAACTGCGGTTGCTGCTGCGATACCACCGATGTTTCCGGAGCAATAAATGATTTTCTTTGCGGGGCTATCTCGAATAGCGAAAATGCGCCCAGACTTTATATTACCTTCGGTGTATTTTCGGTAATAAGAATAGTTCGTCCAACTCAGCTTCTTGTTCAGGCAACGGATTATTCCGTGCCGGATAAAGAATGCATAGCCGCAACTAATGATGAAAATCCTTGTTGTTTATTTGAAAAAATGCCTTTCCCGATAGCTCGTTTCCGCGGAACTAACGGAAAAACCGAGTCTAATGAAGGTAATGGCAGAAGCAGAGGCGGTTGCTGCGGAAGATAAGTGTTATTATAATTGATTAACTTATCATATTAACAAAAATATCAAAGCTTTCTTCGTTTTCATAAAAGAAGTGCCGACTCAAGCATAGCAGGAGTCGGCACTTTGAAATTAAAAATAAAGTAACTATTTGTTTTGTCTCAATATTTCATAAGCAAACATTGTGGTCGCGGAGGCAGCAGAAAGCGAGGCTTTGAATTCACGACCGTACGCGATCTTTACCTTAATATCCGCAAGATCCAGCACCGCCTTTGATATACCTCTTTTCTCTCCACCGACGATGAGTAATATAGGTAAGGGAAGAGAACACTCACCGAGAATATTATCGGTATCTTCTTCGGCACATACTACCTTGTATCCCTTATTCTTAAATATTTTTGTAATTTCGACAGCATCCCCTTCGTACATATCAAAAAGCTCCGATGCGCCTGCAGAGCTTCTGCAAACAACTCCCGCAGCGCTCATCCAATTTCGTTTAGGTAAAATAATACCGTCAACTCCAACAGCATAAAGCGAACGTAGAGCGTATCCAAAATTATAAGGGTCTTCTATACCCTGTATCATAGCATAAAAACCACGGTCGGGAAGGGAAATACAATCGGTGAAGTTCTCTATTTGGCGAACGGTTGTAACTGCAACTATGCCACCGTGAGAGTTGCCGAGAGTAATTTTATCAAGCTCATCAAATGTACTTTCGATTAATTTAAAACCGTACTTATTAGAAACTGCCTTTAAATAACCTATCTCTTTTGAGATTTTTGATAATTTGTTTTTATCAAAAAGAATTTTCTGAATACGTCGTGTATTCCTTCCTTCATCAATTGATCTTATGATGGCTCTGATAGAAGTCATACCTTCAAATACGGTGGAGTCACAAAATTTAATTTCTTCTTTTTGCATTATATTACATAGCCTTTCATATAATTTAGTAAAAGACGTTATGAGGGGGCAAATTGTATATATGGATATCTTTGCAGGAAAAGAGCGCTGTGAAGTAATTGCACAATATGTAATAGACACGGGTACTACTGTGCGAGGCGCAGCGAAGCATTTTGGAATGAGCAAAAGTACAGTACATAAGGATCTTACATATAAATTAAAGTTTTACAATTCAGCGCTATATAAGAGTGTCAAAGAAGTTCTTGAAATAAACAAATCCGAGAGACATCTTCGAGGCGGTGAAGCAACAAGAATAAAATACCTGACTAAAAAAATAAAACAGCTTAAATAAAATCCAAAAATAGAAGGGAAGACTTCCCTTCTATTTTATTATCTTTTTTGTAAAAAACAGGTATAAGGAGATTAATTAATAATCTATTCTACATTATTATATAATAATTAAATCTATTTTGCAAGAGGATTATAAAAAATAAAAAGCATTACAATTAATTTTTAAAAGTTTTACTTATAATACATTGCATAAAAATTTAATTATTTTAAAGAATAACTTTAAAAACTGAAAGAAAATAAAAAAGCAGGTAAAACAAGAGGTGATTTATAGTTGTATAATAAACTGATATTTAAATTTGAGCAGAAAAAGCTATTTTACCTATTTTCAAATCCCCTATATTATACAAAATATTAATTTTGTATAATTGTGTATGGTGCACTACCCTGGGCTCTCGATCTCATTTTCGGTGATATTTAGTCTATCAGACTCGTTTTCTTTTTTTCAAGAGGAAAGAGAACTTCGGGCAATTTTTCCAATTTTCTTGATTTGCAAATTCTTAGATAATAGAGTAATTGATTTTCGGTAAAAAATTTTTCACCTGAGGCAGGTTCCCGGATTCGTTATTATCTTATATTTCTTTAAATGATCTTCTTTAAATGATCCACTCTTATTCCCTGCTCTTTTTTATTAGAATATTATATTAGCGAAAATATCAGTGTTGACTTCCCTTAACGCTTTTGATAATATAGTCTTCTATGCTTTTGATAATATAGTCTTCTATGTATTGATTTTTTGTCGTTTATATGTTATAATATAAGAAAAACAATTTGGAGGATATTTCCCTATGAGAATGAGAGTTCTTACTCACACTAACAAAGGTAAGCTTCTTGCTATCGCAGACGAAGTTACTAAGCTTATCGAGGCTGACAAGGCTACCGACGTTATTCCTGCCGCTTATCCCTGCGACGGTGAAAGACTTGTTGTAATTGTTGCAACTGCTAAGCCAAATATGCCCGATTACTTCGGACGCTTCGTTCGTTCACTCAAGAAGACACTTACAGCAAACGTTGCTTTTATTATCGACGGTACTCCCGAGAATGCCGCTAAGATAGTAGAAATGGCAAAGACCAATGATTCTAATGTTATCGAGGATAACATACTTTACATAAACGGCGGACTTCCCTTCAAGTTCCTCAAGAAGGTCACAGACGAAGAGATGAACTCTGTAAGAGAATGGGTAAAAGCTGTTAGAGCTGCAATGAAGTAATTCTAAAATAAAAATGGACTGAGACAAAACTCAGTCCATTTTTATTTATTAATTTATTTAACAAATTCTCTGTAAATTGCCTTTAATGCGGTAATATAATCGTTTGAATCGACGCCAACGATTATATTAAGCTCGCATGATCCCTGGTCGATCATACGAATATTAACGCTTGCGTTTGCGAGCGCTGTGAATATTCTTGCAGCAGTTCCCTTTGCTTTAACCATACCGCGACCAACTATTGCGATAAGAGCAAGGTTCTCTTCAACGAAAATGTTTTCGGGGTCAACAGCTTTGCATATACCTGCCATAATATCCGCTCTTTTTGCGTGAAGATCCTTTGTGGGAACAACAACTGTCATAGTATCGATTCCCGATGGAAAATGCTCGAAGGATACCTCGTTTTCTTCGATAACCTGAAGAACTCTTCTTCCAAAACCAAGCTCGGCATTCATCATATCCTTCTCGATGGTAATCGTGGAAAATCCTGTTTTTCCCGCGATACCTGTAATAACGTCTTCGCTGATTTCATCGGTTTCGGGAACAATGAACGTTCCTCTGTCCTCAGGCCTGTTAGTATTTTTTATGTTGATAGGAATTTTAGAATATCTTACGGGGAAAATAGCATCCTCGTGAAGCACAGTTGCACCCATATATGAAAGCTCACGGAGCTCCTTATAGGTTATTGTGTTTATAGGCTTGGGATTGCTGATGCATCGCGGGTCCGCCATAAGGAATCCGGAAACGTCCGTCCAGTTTTCGTATACTGTCGCTCTTGCGGCTCTTGCTACTATTGAGCCTGTAATATCTGAACCGCCTCTTGAGAAGGTCTTTATAGTTCCGTTGGGCATTGAACCGTAGAATCCGGGAATTACGGCGTAACGGTGTTTAGATAAATACTCTGACATAACGTCGTTTGTTTTATCTGCGTCGAAAGTACCGTCTTCTTTAAAGAAAATAACTTTTTTTGCATCAATAAAACTGAAATCAAGATACTTAGCAAGTATCATAGCGTTGAGGTATTCACCTCTTGATGCGATATAATCTCTACCTGAATTATGGAGCATCGACATCTGAATTTTTTCGAATATATCGTTAAGATCAAGATTTATCTTAAGCTCATTAATTATATCGATATATCTCTGCTTGATCTCATTAAATGTTTCGGTAATGTCCTCTTCGTTGATAGCAAGCTCATAGCACTTATAAAGAAGGTCGGTGACTTTTATATCAACGCTTGTTCTTTTACCCGGTGCGGAAGCAACGATATATCTTCTTTCGGGCTCGCTTTTAATTATTTCAGCAACTCTTCTAAATTGATTTGCGTCAGCGAGTGAACTGCCGCCGAATTTTAAAACTTTAAGACTCATTATAAATTTCCTCTCCTCTATGATGAGGTAAAATGTTAAACATCGTTTGATAAATAAAAATACATTACTATTATATGTAAATTGTTACGGTTTGTCAAGAGAAATTTTATTTTATAGCAAGAAATTGTATAGCAAGAAATATCTCTCTTCAACATTCTCTGTAATAAAATCAGCACCTCATAATTAGGTATGTCGAGAATGGGGTACGGCTAGCGTGCGATAAATCTGTGATAGACGTACCGCTTTAGTACGAAGCGAAGGTATTCCCACGCAAACGCCGGATATCTTCGCTGCTGCGAAGATATGACGCATACCAACTATGTTGGTATCTTGCTTAGCGAGCAGATGCGAATTATAATTGAGAAAAAGCGGAACGCTAATAACAAAATAATCGCGAGCAGCAATACCCATTTCTTGCAAGGAGCAAGAAAATGTGTTCTCTTCCTCATTCTCTGTAATAAAATCAGCACCTCATAATGAGGTGCTGATTTTATGGCGGAGAGAATGGGATTCGAACCCATGATACCGGTTAGGGTATACACGATTTCCAGTCGTGCGCCTTAGACCAACTCGGCCATCTCTCCAACAGACTATCATATTATAGCAGATGTTTTTTGAAAAGTCAAGTAGTTGGATAATATTTTTTTGCTATTAATTCAAAATTTTTGTTGTTTATTGACTTTAAATAAAATATGCGGTATAATGAATCGATATAATTATTTTTTATTGGAGAGCTATAATGAGTAATTATCAATATGTAAATACAAAAATGGGTTCCTTTAATCATGAGAGATATTCAAACGGTAATTGCTACCCCGTTTGCGCTGTACCTCACGGAATGAATTTCTTTACGCTACAGACCAATGGAACAAACAATTGGTTTTATTCGCCTATGGACAAATCTTTTGAAGGTATCAGGCTTACTCATCTTCCCTCACCTTGGCTTTCGGATTATAATAAACTTTTGATTTGGGGTGGCTCGGGAGAATACGTAAATGATTCTCGCCTTTATTGGTCATCGTTTGATAATAAAGCAAACGTTATTGAGCCGGCTTATATGTATATAAAGCTGCACCGTGATAACTATGAAATTGAGCTGACACCTACTAACACCTCTGCTTATTTACGGTTTAAATTTAACCAAAATGCTTCAAAGAATTACATAGTTTTAACTTCCTCGAAGCTTTCCTTTGAATTTGATGATAAAAACAGTATTCTATATATTAAAAACTCTGACGCACCTTCTATTTTTAAAGGGTTTGATTCAAGTAAACCTGCAAGTATTTCCGAGTATGTTATTATAAAGACGAATGTTCCCTGCACTGCCAATGAAATTAACGGCAAAATCGTTCTTGAAGCAGAGGCATCTTTTATGGAATGCAAGATTGCCACTTCTTATATTTCATTTGATCAAGCGAAGCTAAATCTTGAACGCGAAATAGGAAATTTGAGCTTCGAGCAGGTAAAAGCCAAAACCGAATCCGAGTGGGAAAGATGTCTTTCAAAAATTGAAATAGAAGATGATGATGCTGAAAAAAAGAAAACCTTCTATTCTTGTCTTTACAGATTTAATTTATGGCCCCGCAAATTCTACGAGGTAGACGAAAAAGGCAATGCCCTTCATATTAATACCCGAACGGGTGACGTTACCAAAGGTGTTCTTTATACCGATAATGGATTTTGGGACACTTATAGAACATGCTATCCTCTTTATTCACTTCTTGATACCGAACTGTATGCAGAGATGGCAGAGGGCTTTTATAATTATTTCGTTGATACAGGTTGGCTTCCTAAGTGGGTTTGTCCTCATAATGTTAACTGTATGCCGGGAATGCTCATTGAAGCAACTATGAGTGATGCTATCGTCAAAGAAATCGTTTCCGGAGAGGTTGCTGATAAAATATTCAAAGCAATGCTTAAGGACGGTGAGTATGAATCAGAAATACGCGGTGAAGGTCGCGTAATGCTGAATACGTACCGAAAATACGGCTATTATCCTTATACTATGGTTAAAGAAAGCGTTAACGAAACTCTTGATAATTCTTACGGAGATTTTGCTATAGCAAAATCGGCTGAAAAGCTTGGGTATACCGAAATAGCCAAAAAGTATTTTGCTTTCTCTAAAAATTACAGAAATTTGTTTGATAAAGAAACAGGATTTATCAGAGGTAAGGATGAGAACGGTAACTTCAGAGATGAAATATTTAATCCTTATATGTGGGGACGCGATTATACCGAGGGCTCGGCTTGGCAGAATGCTTTTGGAGTATACCACGATATAAAAGGACTTGACGAGCTTTATGAAGGAAAGCTTGAAGAGAAAATAGACGAGCTTATGGCTGCTCCTCCTATATACTACATAGGTTCATACGGAAGAGTAATTCATGAAATGGCAGAGTTATCAACGGCGAATTACGGTCAGTGCGCAATTTCCAATCAACCCTCTTTCCATATTCCTTATATTTACAGTGTGCTCGGGAAGCCCGCAAAGACTTCCTATCACCTCTCTCGCCTTTTAGAGCTTTTCAACAGTGGAGTTGAAGGTTACCCGGGAGATGAGGATAACGGCTCTACCTCTGCATGGTATATCCTCTCCTCTCTCGGTCTTTATCAGATTGCTCCATCCGCGCCAACTTATGCGACTGCAATTCCCTCGTTTGAAAAAGCAATACTTACCCTTGCGAACGGACGTAGGCTTGAAATAATAAAAGACGAGTATGATTCTGATAAAATGAAGGGTGAAATATCGTATTTTGATATAATGCAAGGAGGAAAGCTTTCGGATATCGTTTGCGACGGTAAAAATGGGTAAATTTGAAGGAATATTACTTGCTACCGACTGGGATGGAACATTTTATCAAGGTAAGCTGTTTGATGAAAATATAAAAGCCTTGAAATATTATGTTGCAGAGGGTGGTAAATTTACCGTTTGCAGCGGAAGATATTCGGGTTTTCTCGCAAGTTTCAAGGATATTGTTCCCTTCAATACGTATACGATATGTTATAATGGCGCTTATATTGTCGATCTTGATAATAATGATATTTTATATAAAGGCTTTTGCGACGAGCATTTGTTTGATATAGTTGATGATATTATTGAAGCAAAGCTTGAATATACGACAATCAGCATTTATAATGACAAGGATAATGAACCTGTTACTTATACTATCGATGATTTCTTTCAGAAAAAGGAAGAAATAAAAAAAGAAAAGATATATAAGATACTATTCAGAGCCGAAACTACCGATGCAGGAACAAGAGGAGCTCAAGCAGCTAACAAAATGGAGCTTTATAATTATATCGCCGTAAGGAGCTGGGGACTTTCGCTTGAAATTCTTAAGCGCGAAAATGCAAAAGGCGCTGCAATCAGACGTCTCGCGGAGCATATTGGCAGTAAGCTTGTAGTCGCTGTTGGCGATTATGAAAACGATCTCGATATGATTGAGGCAGCCGATATAGGTTATGCTGTCGGAAATGCCATAGATGAAGTTAAAAAAATAGCCGACAGAATAACAGTTAACGTTGAAGATTCAGCAATTGCGCATATCATTTACGATCTCGAGAGGGATATTGATAACAAAGTAATAATCTTATAGCGATTTTTGAATTGATTGTCGTTATAATAAAATGGAGAAATCGAGTAATTCGACTTCTCCATTTTATTATAATCAATCTACGTCTTCAACAACCTTCTCAGGAGATTTATCAAGAATCTCGGGATGAAGGAGATAACGTTTCAGACGTTTGAATGCTGAAGCATAATAATAACCGTCGCATATTCTTTCGTCGGTTACTACTTTAAGGGTTACAAAGTGATGCCTTTCACGCGTACCGTCACGCTTGATCGCGTCTGCTGTAAAAATGTTACCGTAAGAAACGAAAACGGGTAAAGTGCCAAAGTTGTACAGATGATGATAAATTGCGGGGATACCGAGCGATCCCATTGAAGTTATTATCATAGAACCGTGGAAGGGACTTACCTTAAGAAGAGCCTTGGGAAGCCATCCTCTGTAATCAAGCCAATTAAGTAAGGAAATTGCACCTCTGAGAATAAATCTGGGTAATTTAGCAAGAGTTCCTGCAGTGTTATCAAAGTCGGTATCTTCTGAGATCGCAAGGTTAACTTCTCTGCGGAATTTTTTATAAACGTTAAAAATGTCATCTCTCGGGTCAAACTCTACTTTAATACAGGTATCGGGAGATTCGAGCGACATTTCTTTTTTTATAGTCATAACGCACTCAATGTTCTTACGGGCAAAGATTCTCTGACCCGCAATAAAACGGTTAATTCCGGGTCTTTCTGCAACAATACGTACGTAAGCTGCAAGAATAACGTGAAGCAAGGTCATATCGGTATAACCTTCCTCATGCTTAAGGTCGAGATATTTTTCAACGTTTGTAATATCAACTACGTCCTCAAACATATTCATTGAGTCATTACGTGTCTTCATAATGAAAGGGGTAAACTGAGTCATGGCAGGGATGGAGCGAACTCTTCTCCCTTCTTTTCTATCGCCGAAGCGACGTTTACGCGGCTGATATGCAGGAGTATCATACTCTGCGATAGGTTCGAGTCTTTTATCTTCCATAGGAAAATCCTTTTCATTTTTAATTATACACTATTTTACCACATTCTTAGAAAATAGTCAAGAAAAACTTTTTGTTTAATAAAATAAGTGAAAATTCATAAAAGTACGGCAGAGGCACTCTTTTTTTTGAGAATGCTTCTGCCGTTTTTGATTTGGTTCTGCCTAAATGCGACAGCCCACTATAATCGGTAGTTAAATTTTAAAGATTATGCATCCTTTTTGGATTCAGCAATGATCTTTTCTGCGATAGGTCCGGGAACTTCTTCGTAACGAACAAATTCCATATCAAATCTGCCGCGGCCCTGAGTCATTGCGCGAAGAGATATAACGTAGTCTGCCATCTCACCCATAGGAGCTTCTGCGATAACCGCCTGATATCCTCTGCCATCTTCGATAGGCTCGATACCGAGAACTCTGCCGCGACGCTTGGGAAGATCGCCCATTACGTCGCCTACGTAGTTATCGGGAACACAGATCTTAAGAGCTCCAACCGGCTCGAGAAGAACAGGTTTAGCCTTTGGAAGACCTTCACGATATGCAATTGCAGCTGCAAGCTTGAATGAAATTTCATTGGAGTCAACGTCGTGATATGAGCCGTCATAAAGCTCAGCGGCAAGGTTAACTACCGGATAACCTGCAAGAATACCCTTCTGCATACAATCCTTAAGACCAGCTTCTACAGCCGGGAAGAAGTTCTTGGGAACTGCTCCGCCGAATACGCTCTCGGTAAAGGTAAGACCCTCGTCTTCTCCGGGAGAGAATCTGATCTTAACGTGACCGTACTGACCTGAACCGCCTGATTGCTTCTTATGCTTACCTTCAACGTCGGATTTACCCTTTATTGTTTCTCTGTAAGCAATTCTGGGCTTTGAAAGAGTAACGTTAGCACCGAAGCGTGATTTAAGCTTAGATACGATAATATCAAGGTGGATATCACCAAGACCGGAAAGAACAAGCTGCTTGGTTTCCGAATTGTTAACGTAAGCAACGGTGAGATCTTCTTCAAGAATTCTTGCGATACCGCCGGAGATCTTATCCTCGTCGCCCTTAGAAGCAGGTGCAACTGCCATGCTCATATAAGGCTTCGGGAAGCTGATAGGTGCGTACTTGATATTAGCCGCGAGTGTTGTAAGTGTATCGTTTGTTCCGGTAGCGGAAAGCTTTGCAACGACACCGATATCACCGCAAGCGAGCTCATCAACGTCTATCTGCTTTTTACCGCGCATCATAAAGATCTTGCCGAACTTTTCATTTGTTCCGTTAGTTGTATTACGAAGGACCATATCCTTCTTAACTTCGCCGTTCATAACCTTGAAGAAAGACATCTTACCTACGAACGGGTCTGCAACGGTTTTGAATACGAATACAGATGTATCAGCGCTATCAACTTCAATAGCAATATCCTTAACGGAGCCGTCAGCCTCTACGATATGCTCAACACCGCGAGCGGTAGGTCTCGGGAAGGAGTTAGCGATAGTATCAAGAAGAGTTTTAATACCCCAGTTCTTGGTAGCAGCGCCGCAGAATACGGGAACGATCTCACCTTTGATTATACCCTCGTGGATAGCCTCGAGAGACTCTTCTCTCGAAATGGGCTCTTCGTTGAAGAATTTATCCATAAGCTCATCACTCGTCTGAGCAATAGCTTCAAGAAGCATATTGTGATACTCAGCGCAAACTTCAGCAAACTTTTCGGGGATTGCGGAAGTTACGTATTCACCGGTAGCTTTTTCGAATGTGTAGACCTTCATATCGATAAGGTTAGCGAATCCGATTACGGTATCGCCGTCGATAATTGGGATCTGGATAGGACATACGGTAACGCCGTATTTATCTCTGATCTGACCGAATACCTTATAGAATCTTGCCTCGCCGTCATCAAATCTGTTTATGAAGAAAGCCTTTGGAACTCCCGCATCTGTTGCAAGATTCCAAGCAGATTCTGTACCTACTTCGATACCTGCTTTACCGTCAACAACTATAATTGCTGCGTCGGCAGCTCTAACGCACTGGCGAACCTCGCCCTCAAAATCAAAGAAACCGGGAGTATCAAGTAAATTAATTTTTGTTCCGCTCCAAAGCATAGGCGCCATTGCTGCAGAAACAGAATAACCTCTCTTAATCTCTTCGGGATCATAGTCGCAAACCGTATTACCGTCAGCGGTAGTTCCTAAACGATCCGTAAGTCTTGAAATATAAAGCATTGACTCTGCAAGAGAAGTTTTTCCACCTCCGCTATGTCCGAGTAGTGCAACGTTTCGAATACTTTTGGTATAAACCTTTTCCATGTTGTTTTAGTCTCCTTTGGATTAGTGCTTTATGACGCGGAATAAAAATAGCATCATATGAAATAATTATACATTATTTTATATTTAATTTCAAGAACGAAACTTTAAGATTTTAACTACCTAATGTAGAAATTTAAAAGTATTTTTTATTCGTTTTGCACAAATTAAGCGCTTTTAAGAATTAAACTAAAGAAAAAGCATGCATTTAATATAAAAAAGGAATGCATAAACTCTCATTTATACATTCCTCTTATGAAGTCAATCTGCTTTTTTCATTTTCATGCAAGCAAGAGCCTGATAGATGTTACTTACGCCTATAAGTTCAACGCTTTGCGGAACCTGAAGTGAAGAAGTTATATTTTTCTTTGGGAGTACGATTTTCGTGAAACCAAGACGTACAGCTTCTTTTACCCTGTAATCGATATGAGATACTGCTCTTACCTCACCCGAAAGACCGATCTCACCGAACGCAATAAGCTCATCGGGTATAACTCTATCGGTTATACCGCTAATCAAAGCCATAGCTATTGATAGATCTGCGCTCGGCTCATCCAGATGCAATCCACCGGCAACGTTAATGTAAACGTCATTTTCATAGAATTTTAAACCCATTCTTTTTTCAAGCACTGCAATGAGAAGTCCCATTCGGTTGTTATCAAAGCCATCGGCGGTTCTCTTACCTGTAGGAAATACTGTTTTGGTAACGAGTGATTGGATTTCGGTTATTATCGG
Source organism: Clostridia bacterium (assembly GCA_017411605.1). Classification (GTDB taxonomy): domain Bacteria; phylum Bacillota; class Clostridia; order Oscillospirales; family CAG-272; genus UBA1740. The sequence goes on from JAFQPR010000088.1 coordinate 19,915, forward strand.
TCTCGTACCTTGCATAACGCAGCCTGCGCAGGATCCGCTCGTGTTTTTTGGTCTTTCAGCCATAACGACTTCACTCGGGTTGGGAATCTCAACGAGCCCCTTGTCACCCATTTCGAAAACACCAATCTCGTTGGTCGAACCGAACCTGTTTTTTATAGCGCGTATTATTCTGTACGAATTGGTTCGTTCTCCTTCAAAGTATAAAACGGCATCTACCATATGCTCGAGCAGCTTAGGACCGGAAATACCGCCCTCCTTGTTAACGTGCCCTACCAAAAAAACTGCGGCGCCCGAATTCTTAGCATAATTAATAAGTGTCAACGCTCCTTCTCGGACCTGTGTTATACTTCCGGGGGCGCTTGTTATATTCTCCGATGAAATCGTCTGAACCGAGTCCATAATAATTACGTCCGGCTTTAAACTTTCGCATTCCGCAATTATAGAGTCAAGATCGGTTTCGGTCAGAAGATAAATGGAGTCTCCTTCAACTCCGAGGCGTTCCGCTCTTAGCTTGAGTTGTCCCTTTGATTCTTCTCCGGAAACATAAAGAACCTTTCTCGTTCTCGAAAGCTCTCTTGAAATTTGAAGAAGTAAAGTTGATTTGCCAATTCCGGGCTCGCCTGATAGAAGAACGACCGAGCTGTCAACAAGACCGCCGCCAAGTACTCTGTCAAGCTCTGTCATACCTGTTTTTGTGCGTATATACTCCGGCATTTTAAGCTCGGAAAACTTTTCTGCCCGATTTTTAGTACTAATTTTATTGTTTATCGTTGATGCGTGTTGTTTTTCTTTGATTTCAACCTCATCAAAGGTATTCCACGTTCCGCATTCGGGACATTTTCCGAGCCACTTGGGTGAAGTTGCCCCACACTCTCTGCAAACAAAGATAAGCTTTACGCCTTTCATTTTTATCTCCTCTTTGGGGTTATCTGTTTTTTTCATATTCTATAATACCACAAAGAATTGAAAAACACAATTCTTTTTGATATTCTTTTTCGGAAAGTTTTTTGCATTCCTCGGGATTCGATATAAAACCGCATTCAATAAGGATTGAAACGTTTTGGGTGTTGTCAAGGATGTAGATGTCTTTTCCTGTCTTAACCGAGCGCCTGTTATTAGGCTGCAAAAGATTTTTTACGGAATCTTGTACCGTTTCTGCGAGTATTTTTGATTCAACGTTATCTGAATGATATATTTGAAGACCCGAGCAATTTTGCTGTCCAAAAGAATTCATGTGAATACTTATAAATATTGCATCAACGTATGAATTTGCAATTTTCACTCTGTTTTTCAAATCATATATTTTGCGCATTCCTTTGATATTTTGTTCCTCGGTATATAACAGACGATCCTCTTTTCTTGTATAGATGACGTTGTAACCGGCAGCAGATAGATAATTACCGAGTTTAGTTGCGATTTCCATATTAAGGTTTTTTTCATATACGTTGTTTAATCCAATAGCGCCGACGTCTTCTCCACCGTGACCTGCATCAATAATAACTGTTTTTTTACTCGCATTCGTGTTTACTTCAATCAATAATTCGCTGTTTTTTATTATATTTGAATTGATATCCTGAAAACAGAAATGTATAATCAGAAAACAAAAAATCGTCTGCATTAAGAATTTTGTTAAGTAATTCCCTTTAAACATAAAATTACCCCCATACAAAAATATATGGGAGTAATGCTATTTTATAACTTATTTTGCCGATTTTGTGTTTGGGAAGAATCTGAAATCCTTAAGTCCCAGAATATATGATATGTGTATCACTACCGCGCTGAGCATAGAAAAAGCAAAGAAAAGAATGGACTGAACAAGATAAGCCGTATTTTCATTTGCGATAGAACCCGTTATACCTTGGATCAAGCCGAGGTACATGGAAACAAAAAATCTGAATACGAAGTTAAGAACTGCGAAAATACTTTTAAGCCATTCTCCGCCTGCAATCATATAAATGGAGAAAAGAATGATAGCCAATCCTATGATTACAAAGTTCGGAATGTTTGAATAAATACCAAGAAGTATACCCTTGGATTTATTTTTATCCATACGTCCCGCATCAATTCTTATTTTATCCTTTGCGCCTATCTCCCATGCTACGTTGTAAATAAGAACAAAGTAAAAAAGAATTGAGAAGATCGAAATAAATATACTTATTACTGCCGCATTACCGCCCTTATCGCTAATTGCGTAGGCGGCAAGTATCATAAACATAGAAAAGATCGCAATGCCTATTTGATTAATAAAAAGCTTAATTATGCTTTCCGAGTTTTCCTTGAAGAAACGCATACTATCCCCTTTGATGTCTGTTTTCTTATATTTTAACACAAAATGCAAAAAAAACAATAGATTATTTGAAATGTTTACAGTTTATCCACTAAATCACAAAAAAATTTTGTATAATAGAAGTGTAAAAACAAATTCGAGGTAAAATAATGGCAGTTTTAACCTTACACAGTCCCGAGTATCAGACGTTTCCTCCCATTATTAAAGATTATGCAAATTACGTTTCGGTAATCAAAGGTAATTCGGAAAAAACCGTTTGCGAATATCTTCTTGATATCAGAACCTTTTTCAGATATATTAAAGCCAGGAATTCGGGGAGCATTCCCTCTAAAGAGGAATTTATACAAATATCTATCTCCGATCTTACTCTTGATGATATCAAGAAAATCGGTCAGAATGATATTCTTGAATATTTGGTATTCACCCGCTCTGAAAGATCGAACGGATCTACTACCAGAATGCGTAAGCTTTCTGCTTTACGCTCATTCTTTAACTACCTTTGCAATAAAAAGCATCTGCTTGAAAATAATCCAACTGTTGATGTGGATTCGCCAAAGCCCGCTAAAACGCTACCTAAATATATGAGCTACGAGGAAAGCCTCAGGCTGCTTGAAACTATCAGAAATGATATAGCTTCACCTACGAGCACACGTGATTTTGCTATTGTTGTTCTCTTCTTGAATACGGGAATGCGACTTTCCGAACTTGTTGGACTGAATCTTCAAAGCTTTTCTCAGGATCTTGCAACTGTCAGAGTTCTTGGTAAAGGTAATAAGGAACGGTTGATCTATTTGAATGATTTTGCGAGAAGCGCAGTTTCCGAATACCTTCAGGTGCGCTTGGATCCCAAATTTATAAGAACATCCGATAAGGCTTTTTTCTTAAGCTCACGAGAACAGCGTATATCCAATAAAACAGTTCAATGGATGGTGCAGAAATATTTAAAGCTTTCGGGTTTGGGTTATAAAGGCTTTTCTGTTCATAAATTGCGTCACACCGCCGCAACGCTTATGTATCAAAGCGGCAAGGTCGATATAAGAGTGCTGAAGGACGTGCTGGGGCACGAACAGCTTAATACTACACAAATCTATACCCACGTCGTTGACAGAAACAGAGAGCAAGCCGTTGAAAGCAATCCTCTCGCGGGAGTTAAGTTAAAGCGCCCGAAAGTTTAGCATATTATCAAGGAAGATTATAATGGAAAATTTAAATATAGGACAAAAAATCAAAAACAGACGTATTGAGCTGGGATTAACTCAGAAGGCTGTCGCCGGGGATTATATGACTAGAAATATGCTTAGTATAATCGAATCCGGACGAGCGATGCCTTCTGTTGAAAGCGCTGAATATCTCGCAAAAGTTTTAGATATTCCTTTATCTTACCTCTTTTCTTACGATGATAATTTTTTCTTTTATGAGAAAAAGGATAAGCTTCCGATAATTCATAGCGAATTCAAAAACGGTAAGTATTCGGAATGTATGGACCTTATTGATTCCCTTTCGGACACGGACGATGAGCTTCGATATATATACGCATTTTCCGCGCTTTACCTTGGGCGCAAAAAATTATTTGACGGCTCTTTGCATAGTGCGGAAAAATATCTCAAGCTTTCTCTTGAGGTAGCATCGTCAACCTGCTACAATACCTTCGAGATAGAAGCAACAGCGCCGCTTTATTTGTCTGTAGCATCCAATATTCATTCTCCTCTTCTCGAATTCGATTCCGAGCAATATGAAAAAATTCATATTAGAACCTTTGATTACGAATTCTTCAAATACATAACTTTGGATTACGATTATCAATTTGAGAATGAAAATTATCAAAAGCATCTTGCGGCAAAGCAGCTTCTAAAAAAATACAATTATCTTGATGCTATTGAAATTTTAAAGGAGCTTGAAGAATCGAAAAACAAGAATTATAATGCTTGTATGCTATTTGGCGTGTATTCCGATATCGAGAATGCATATAAGCAGATCGGTGATTTTGAGAATGCTTACAGATATGCTTCAAAAAAACTTTCATTGATAAGCGCTTTTAAAGAATGAAATTTAACGCAGATTAACACCTCGTGTTTTGATCTGCGTTATTTCTATATAATTATATTATATAAATTTGAAAAAACTCTTGACTTACAGGTTATTTGGTGGTATATTATAGTTAGTGAAATTTGGCTATTTTCAAATTTGTGTCAAAATTCAAAATGATTATTATTATGGAAGGAGAGATTTGCCATTTGGCAAATCGGGAATTCGGTTTGGACAAATACACAAAACCTGAAATCTGTGGACTTCCTACTGCAGACGAGCTTCGCAATTCTCTTATCGCGGCAGAAAATTCCGCTGTAAGAAATCAGCTTGCTGATCTTTTTGACGTTGCATCGTTTGTTGAAGTCGGTGCTTACGTTAAAAGAGGCTTCTCTGACTTCTTGGCCACAGACAAATCAAATGAATTCGAGGGTGTTATCTGCGGATACGGCGCAATTGACGGAAAGCTTGCGTTCGCTTTTGCTGAGGATGCTTCGAGAATGGGCGGCGTGATCGATGAACGCCACGCAAAGAAAATTGCCGATCTTTATGCTCTCGCAGTTAAGAACGGCGCTCCCGTTGTTGGTATCTTCAATTCCAACGGAACGGATATTTTCGCAGGAACGGCAGGTCTTGCCGCGTACGGTAAGATCATGGCAACAGTAAATGCTGCATCGGGTGTTATTCCCCAGATAGCTTATGTTGCAGGCAAGTGCATTGGTCTTTCATCTGCTATTGCAGCCATGTTCGACTTTACGGTTAAAGCAAACGATGCTGAGCTTTACGTTTCATCCCCTGCTCTTACGGGTGCAGAAAATGCTCAGAATTCGCTCGTTGCATTCTCCGGCGATTCCAATCAGTGCGCAGGATACATCAGAAATCTCGTATCCTTCCTTCCTATGAATGCCGATTCGGGTATTTTTGTTGAAAGCTGCACCGATAACCTCAACAGAATGATTGGTGAGCTTGATTTTGCAGGCGATGCACGCTCTGTTATTGCAACTGTTGCAGACAATGGCGTATTCTATGAAGTAAGCGCCGAGTTTGCTTCTTCCGTTGTTACAGCATTTGCTACTGTTGGTGGAGTCAGATGCGCTATCGTTGCAAATTCATTTGCTAATAACGAAGGCAGACTTGATGCAGCTTCGGCTAGAAAGATATCTCGCTTCGTTAACTTCTGTAATTCATTCTCTATTCCCCTTGTAACACTTGTTGATTCTAACGGACTTGTTATTGATAAGGACAACGAGATGAACTTCTTTGCTCCCGAGCTTGCAAAGCTTGCAGTTGCATATGCATCGGCAAACGTGCCCAAGATCACCGTTATTATCGGTCACGCGATAGGAGCATCCTTCGTTCTTCTCGGATCTAAAGCTCTCGGTGCTGATATCGTTTACTGCACTGACGATGCTGAGGTTTGCGCTCTTCCTGCCGAAAGCGGAGTTGCTTTCGCATGGGACAAGTATATTACGCTTCAGAAATCCAGAGAAAGCCTTGTTGAAGAGTGGCGCGCTGACGTTGCTTCTCCCGCAAGAGCCGCTGCATCGGGTGAGATCGATGATATAATCAGTACTAACGAACTCAGAGCAAGAATATGCTCCGCCCTCCTTATGCTATCCGCAAAAGGACAGAACGCAATTATCGGCTCTAAGGTTCTTCCCCTTTAATCAGGAGGTTTGATATGAACTTCTTATTAAACGTTGATTCCGGATACGGTGATAACCTTGTCTTCGGCGGTCAGGTAGTTCTTATCGGTATTGTAACTGTTTTTGCTGTACTTGGTGTACTTTGGGCTTGTCTTACAGTATTTAAATTAGTATTTCACGATATGCCCGCGAAGCGTACTTCGAAAATTGTTCCCGATACTACCGTTCGCGAGGAGGTTGCCGCTCCCGTCGTTTACTCTAATAACGATGAAGAAATCGTAGCGGTTATTGCCGCTGCGATAGCCATGGCTGAAAGCGAGTCACAAGGCGCAAAATTCAGAGTTGTATCCTTTAGAAGAAAATAAGTTTTGAATTGAAAGGAATTATTAAAATGAAAAAATATAACATTACCGTAAACGGTACTTCTTATGAAGTAGTTGTTGAAGAGGTTTCTGCCGGCGGAGTATTTTCTGCTCCCGTGGTAGCTCCCGCAGCACCTGTTGCTGCACCTGTTGCAGCAGCTCCCAAGGCAGCTGCTCCCGCTCCCCAGAAGCCCGTAGCTCCCGCTGCAGCAGGCGCTAAGGGTAGCGTAACTATCACCGCTCCCATGCCCGGAACTATCCTTGACGTTAAGGTTTCCGTAGGTCAGTCCGTAAAGAAGGGCGATACCGTTTGCGTACTTGAGGCAATGAAGATGGAAAACGATATTCCCGCTCCTCAGGATGGTGTTGTTGCTTCCGTTAACGTTCAGAAGGGTGCATCTGTCGGTGCTAACGACGTAATTGTTACTTTAGCATAATTTTAGAAAGTTCAGGTGCTTTTTAATGAAAGACGGTATTTTAAACTTTCTGAAATCTACCGGTATTGCTAAGCTTTTTGCATTAAATGATTGGTATCTTTATCTTATCATGTATGCAATAATCGGTGTGCTTTTCTATCTTGCTATAGTTAAAAAATTTGAACCCCTTCTTCTTATGCCTATCGCATTCGGTATGCTTCTCGCAAATCTTCCCGGAGCAAACCTTATGCATATGGATATGTTCTTTGATGAATACTATATCAGTGTTGAGAACGGCGAAATTGTCGGAACGCTTGCAGGCGATATGAAAGAGTTTTTATATTATCTTGCTCTCTATGTTAAGCAAGGAACTCTTCCCACGGAAGTTTGTACGCTTACCGATACTGCTTTAACGTTTAATCTTGAGGTTTTAAATGATACTCAATTAGATTTATTTAACGAGCTGTTCAGACAGTCTCTCGGTAATAGCGCGACTATCACCGACGGAGCTTTTCATATCAAGATGACTACTATGATTAAAGAAGTCATTAACAACGGTGGTCTTGTTGACGTTCTTTATCTTGGTGTTAAGCTTGGCGTTTATCCCTCGCTTATCTTCCTTGGCGTTGGCGCAATGACCGACTTTACTCCCCTTATCGCTAATCCCAAGTCGCTCTTTATGGGCGCGGGCGCTCAGCTCGGAGTATTCGTTGCATTCTTCGGAGCGCTTCTTCTTGGATTCACTCCTCTTGAGGCGGGTGCTATCGGTATAATCGGTGGCGCTGACGGTCCTACTGCTATTCTTGTTACGAAGGAGCTTGCTCCTCATCTTCTTGGCGCTATCGCAATTGCCGCATATTCTTATATGGCTTTGATTCCCATCATTCAGCCTCCGTTTATGCGTCTTCTTACGACCGAGTCCGAAAGAAAGATCAAGATGACAAACCTTCGTCCTGTTTCTCAGGTTGAAAAGGTCGTCTTCCCTATTATCGTTACACTTCTTGTTGTTATGATCGTTCCCGATGCCGCTCCCCTCGTTGGTTTCCTTATGCTTGGTAACCTCTTTAACGTTTCCGGAGTTGCTGACCGTCTTTCGAAGACAGCGCAGAACGAGCTTTGCAACATTATTACGATCTTCCTCGGCGTGTCTGTCGGTGCTACCGCAAATGCGCAGAACTTCTTAAAGCTTGAAACAATATTTATAATTTGCCTTGGTCTTGTTGCATTTATTATCTCGACTTGCGGCGGACTTATTACCGGTAAGATTATGTGCAAGCTTACGGGCGGAAAGATCAATCCCCTTATCGGCTCTGCAGGCGTTTCCGCGGTTCCAATGGCAGCGCGAGTTGCTCAGGACGAAGGAAGAAAAGCAGATCCATCGAACTTCTTGCTTATGCATGCTATGGGTCCCAACGTTGCGGGTGTTATCGGCTCCGCTGTTGCGGCCGGTGTATTCCTCTCCTTACTTGGTTAAGGTGATTTATTGAAAGGATTAATAAAAATGGCTAAAAAGCTTCTTATAACAGAAACGGTCCTACGTGACTCTCATCAGTCACTTGCGGCAACCCGTATGACAACCGATGAGATGCTTCCTATCCTCGATGCTATGGATCAGGTTGGCTACTATTCTCTCGAAGCATGGGGCGGCGCAACCTTCGATTCCTGCCTTCGCTTCCTTCACGAGGATCCTTGGGCAAGACTTCGTACCATAAAGGACCACGTAAAGAATACAAAACTTCAGATGCTCTTCAGAGGTCAGAACATTCTCGGTTACCGTCACTATGCTGACGACGTCGTTGAGTATTTTGTTCAGAAATCCGTTGCTAACGGTATTGATATCCTCAGAATTTTTGATGCTCTTAACGATGCAAGAAACCTTGAAACCGCTATTAAAGCTACAATCAAGGAAGGCGGTCACGTTCAGGCTGCTATCTGCTACACTACCTCTCCCTTCCATACAAACGAAGGCTTTGCTCAGTTCGCTAAGCAGCTTGAGGAAATGGGCGCTCACTCTATTTGTATCAAGGATATGTCAGGTCTTCTTAAGCCTTATGAAGCATATCAGCTTGTTAAGACTATAAAGAACACCGTAAAGATTCCTCTTCACATTCATACTCACTATACCGCAGGTCTTGCTTCTATGGCTCTTCTTAAGGCTATCGAGGCTGACGTTGACGGTGTTGACACCTCTATTTCGCCTCTCGCGATGGGCACCTCGCATACTCCCACTGAGGCTCTTGTTGCAACTCTTCAGGGAACGCCTCATGACACAGGTCTTTCCCTTGAAAAGCTTGACGTTGTTGCAAAATATTTCAACACTATCCGCGAGAAGTACATTGCTTCGGGTCTTATCGACCCCAAGGTTCTCAAGGTTGACGTTAACGCTCTTCGTTATCAGGTTCCCGGCGGTATGCTTTCTAACCTTATTTCTCAGCTTAAGATGGCAGGTAAGTCGGATAAGCTTGACGCTGTTCTTGAAGAAGTTGCTAAGGTTCGTGAGGATGCAGGCTTCCCGCCTCTTGTAACTCCCTCTTCTCAGATCGTTGGTACGCAGGCAGTTAACAATGTTATTTTCGGTAACGAAGGCAGATATTCGAGAGTTACAAAGGAATTCAAGGGACTTGTTCGCGGTGAGTACGGTAAGTGCCCCGCTCCAATTTCCGAGGACTTCAAGAAAAAGATTATCGGTAACGACGAAATAATCGATTACAGACCCGCCGATAAGATCGCTCCCGAGGTTGATTCTCTCAGAGAGAGAGTTGCTCCTTACCAGGAGCAGGAAGAGGACCTTCTTTCCCTTGCACTCTTCGAGCAGGTTGCAATCAAGTTCTTTGAGTGGAGAAAGCAGCAGAACTATAAGCTTGATGCTAACGGTGATGCCGCTAACGGAGTTCATCCTATTTAAATTAAATAATTCAAAGCCCCAGCTTTTTTGCAGGGGCTTTTATAATAAAAATACGATTCTATGCAAATAATACATAATTTAAAAGGTGATTATGGATAATATTAAATTTGGAAAATACCGTCATTATAAAGGAAATGAATACGAAGTTATTGCTATAGCGCATCATTCGGAAACACTCGAGGATATGGTTGTTTATAAAGCTTTGTACGGCGATGGGGACATCTGGGTAAGACCTACCTCAATGTGGAATGATACTGTTATAAAAGACGGAAAATCTTTAAAAAGGTTTGAGTATATTAATTAATAAAATAACATTTTAAATAATAATTATTTAGAATATTAATAATATTTACAAATCCCCCGAGCCCAGCAGCTCGGGGGATCATTCATTTAGTTTTCACTTCCGGAATCATTCGATTTTTTATCATCCGAAGAATCCGAAGCTTCTGTTTCGTTTTCAGAATCGGGCTTTCCGTCACCGTCTATATCAAGCGGACCTGACGCGCCACTGATATCAACAGAGTCGTGAAGCGTGCCGTTCTGCATATCGCGGAAGAAGCTTTCGAGCATATCGTCGCTCTTTGAGTCTGCTATCTTTTTAGCGAGCTCACAACGACGGCGCTCTTCCTCCTCTTCTCTCTCGTTTTTCTCTTTAGCAGTTTTGTTCTCTTCCTCACTCTTGCTTCTTCTCTCGGCTGCTATAGCATCGATCTCTTCAAAGGTGGGATTCTCTCTTTCCATAGCCGCGATAAACTGATCCTCGTCCATATATTCATATTTAAGAAGGAATTCAGCAACGAACTGAAGCTTATCCATGTGCTCGGTAAGATACTGCTTGCATCTTTCGTATGCGGATGCGATAATATTTCTGATCTCATCGTCGATATCGGAAGCAGTCTTCTCGGAATAACCCTTGCCTGAAGAGAAATCTCTGCCGAGGAATACTTCATCCGATGAATGCTCGGAGCCGTAAAGCACAGTACCGAGCTTATCACTCATACCATAACGGGTAACCATATTTCTCGCAATTGAGGTTGCCTGCTTGATATCATTCGAAGCACCGGTCGAAATATCGTCGAGCACGAGCTCTTCAGCTACTCTACCGCCGAGAGCAAGTACAATGCGATCGAGCATCTCATTCTTCGTTGCTCCCATTTTATCCTCTGTAGGAACGCTGATTGTTACACCGCCGGCATTACCCGCAGGGATAATGGTGATATGCTTAACAGGGTCAGTATGCTTGCAGAAGTAAGATGCAACAGCGTGACCTGCCTCGTGGTATGCGCAAAGCTTGTTATCCTCTTCTCTTCTGACCTTAGCCTTCTTCTGAGGACCGAGAAGCATCTTCATGTAAGAAGCTTCGATATCGTCCATACCGATAAGGGATTTGTTCTTTTTAGCGGCGTGAAGAGCTGCTTCATTAAGAAGATTTGCAAGCTCGGCGCCGGTAAATCCGATAGTCGTCTGCGCGATCTTCTTGAGATCAACTGTTGCTTCAAGAGGCTTGTTACGGCAATGAACCTTAAGAATTTCTTCTCTTCCCTTAATATCAGGATAATTAACGGTAACCTGCCTATCAAATCTACCGGGTCTTAAAAGCGCCGGGTCAAGTATATCGGGTCTGTTTGTCGCCGCGATAACTATAACGCCCGAATTTGTTCCAAATCCGTCCATTTCGACGAGAAGCTGGTTAAGAGTCTGCTCTCTCTCGTCATGGCCGCCGCCGAGACCTGCGCCTCTGTGACGTCCTACGGCATCAATTTCATCAATAAATATAATACTTGCAGGGGTTTTCCGCGCGTTGTCAAATAAATCACGAACACGAGATGCACCGACACCTACGTATAGTTCAACGAAATCAGAACCCGAAATCGAGAAGAACGGAACACCCGCTTCACCGGCAACAGCCTTTGCAAGTAAGGTTTTACCTGTACCTGGAGGGCCTACGAGAAGTACACCTCTGGGAATTCTTGCACCGAGCTTAACGTATTTTTGGGGATCTTTAAGGAATTCGACAACTTCTTCAAGCTCTGCTTTTTCCTCATCCGCGCCCGCTACGTCGGCAAATTTTACCGTATTCTTTTCGCCCGAAAGCTTAGCGCGTGACTTAGCAAAGGAATTGATCTTACCGCCACCACCTGCTCCTCGCATCATAAAGAAGTAGAATACTCCGAATATGACCATAAGAAGAATAAGAGGTAAATATGCCTGATACCATGGAGTCTGCGCTTGAACTTCGTAGTTGTAAGCTGTTAAATTGGTATATCTTGGACCATTTTCTCCGTTAATGAATCCATTTGAGTAATTTCTGAGTGCAAGCTCGTTAATATGATCAAGCTGGAAGTTATAGCTTAATTGGTAGGAATTCTTTTCCTTGACAATTTCTCCTTTTGAATCAAGTTCGGGAAGTGCTTTCCCGTCCTTACCCCTGATCAGATCTCCGCTTGCGTCTTTCTGCGGTTTAATAGATTCAATAGTCATGACGAGCTTTCCGTCAACATTGAATGATGTAACCAAATCTTCGTTGAAGAGTGTTACCATGTCGCTATAATCAAATTGCTCTTTATCTTTTAGTGCTGTAGTGAAAATGGATACAGCGGCAATTATGACAGCTAATACAACAACGAGCATTATTATGCTCTTCCATTTTGCTTTCATTTAAGCGTTTCCGTGCCTTTCTTAACTTTCATAAAAGTATTTTAACCATTTGAACGGTATATATAAATTTCAGTTGATTTTTTTATAAACGGTGATCCATTTAGATTTTTTTTCTAATGGTTGGTCATCCCTTACTCCAAAACCGGGAATCCATAAAATTCCCCTCTCGTCGCAGATTACAGGAATGCTATTACGCTCTTCGGACGTAAGCTTTTTATCGTTAAAAAGCTTCTTTACCTTGCGCGTCATACCGCCGTAAAAATAACTGTCGCCGTCTTGCTTGGTGCGCAAATACATTTCACCAACTATTATAGCAGAGAAAAGATTTGCTTGTATTGAAAATTTGTAAACATTTGAAGAAAAATCTTCGCATTTACTGTCAGAAATTACTATCGCGATTCCAAGCTCGGGAATCTCCGTAATTCCATCGCAAAGCTTGATAAGAATTTCATTTTTTTTAACAATGTCTGTTTTTTTTGAAATAAAACAATATCCGTCCCTGGAGTAAAAAGCAATTCCACCCGGAAGATCGATTTCAAAAGACTTTTGTTTCTTCAGAGCATTGTATATTTCATCAAAGTGAATTTTCTCGGGAATTACAGTGCTTATTTCGCTTACCATTCTCTTTATTACTCTGACAAAAGGAGCTTTGTGAAGTGACATTAAAGCCCCAACTTTGATTTTAGAATCAATACAGTTTGCATCATAAAATTCAGCTGCATATTTTTCAATAAAATCAGAATCGCATCTTATGTTTTCGATAGCTCTTGCTGCGGATAAATCCGGATCACTTGCGAGTCTTCCTAGCTTTGGTAGGATCTCATGCCTTATATAGTTCCTTGAATACTCAACGGAAAAGTTAGTATCATCGGTGCAGTAAGGAATGCACTTTTCGCTCAAAAGCCTGACCACGTTTTCTTTTGAAACGGCAATTAAGGGTCTTACGATGTTATCACGTATAGGGGATATTCCGGTTAAACCAAGCGTGCCCGACCCGCGCATAAAATTGAATATAAAGGTTTCGGTATTATCGGTTGCGTTGTGAGCTGTTGCAACCGTACGGTATTCACTTGATAATGATTCGTCAAAGGCTTTGTATCTGACAATCCTTGCCGTTTCTTCGAGCCCACGCTTTGATTCTTTAGCTAATGAAGGAACGTCATATTTGTACGAAATAAAATCAATACCGAGAAGATTTGAAAAGTTTCTTGAAAACTCTTCATCTCTATCGGCATCACAGCCGCGTATCATATGATTAATATGAACAGTTTTTAATTTAAAATTATACTCTTTTCTTAATTTCCAAAGGAAAATTGCGAGCAGAACAGAATCCGCTCCACCGGAAAGACCTACAATCGTTCCCTTCGCAAAAAGTTCGAGCATTCCGAAATCGGTTACGGTTTTCAAGATATCCGAATATACGCGTTTACCGAGCTCCGAATTGAAAAGCTCATCGCAAGATATGATAAGTTCTTTTTTTAAAATCAACTTTCTCTTATATCCTCAAGTGTTCTGAATTTAGTAAACTGCCCGATCCATCCCATCTTAACGTTGCCGACAGATCCGTGTCTGTTTTTTGCAATAATGACCTCAGCCGTATTCGCAGTGTCCTCAATGGGAGCCTCACCTTCCTTTTCGGTGGTCGCTCCGATATCCTTGTAATACGTATCTCTATACAAGAACATTACTATGTCAGCATCCTGCTCGATAGAACCCGAGTCTCTAAGATCGGCAAGGGTGGGTCTTTTGTTTGTTACGCCTCGCGCTTCTGTTCCTCGGTTAAGCTGGGCGCAGCAAACGATAGGAACGCCGAAGTCTTTAGCCATTATCTTAAGGTTTCTTGAAATTTCACCAACCTGCTGTGCTCTGTTGTCGATATTGGTATTTGACTGCATAAGACCGATATAGTCGATGATAACCAATCCGAGATTCTGCACCCGGCGAAGCTTTGAACGCATTTCGGTAACCCCGATTTGCGAGGTGTCGTCAACGTATATATCACAGCCCGAAAGCTCTGAAATTACACCTGCGATATTTTCCCAGTCCTCGGTAGATAGCTTCCCTGTTCTCAGTGATTGCGAATCTATCATAGCTTCACTTGAGATAACTCGTGTTACAAGCTGCTCGCAGGACATCTCCAGTGAGAATATAGCAACAGCTTTTTTTGTTTTTTTAGCGACGTTTGTTCCAATATTAAGAACAAAGGAGGTTTTACCCATACCGGGACGTGCGCCAACGATTATAAAGTCGCCTTTGCCCATTTCGATAAGCTTTTCGTCCAGACCGGAAAAGCCCGTCTTAGTTCCTTTTTTTTCGTCACGCATTTCGGAGCTCATTTCAAGCTCTGTATATACGTTATGAAGAATGTCGCTGATATGACGAAGCTCTTTAGTGTCATTATTATTTGAAATATCAAATATCTTCTGCTCTGCGTTGTCGATTATCGTTCTGACAGGGGCAGACTCCTCGTACGCATCCTTATTTATCTCATCACAAGCAGTGATAAGACGTCTGAGCGTAGATTTATCCTTGACTATCTTTGCGTAATCCTTAACGTTTGCCGCAGAAGGCACAGATTCTGCCAAAAGAGCTATATATTGAATTCCACCCGTCTGATCCTTGATTCCTGATTCAACAAGAGCGTTGGCGAGCGTTACTGGGTCTATAGTTCTGCTTTCCGTATACATTTTTACGAGGGACAGATAAATATACTTATGCTCTTCGAGATAAAAATCTTCTACCGTAAGCATTCCGCCGACCGCGTCAAAGCAATCGGGCTTTCTGATTATAGATCCGAGAAACGCTTGCTCTGCCTCAATAGCAACGGGCATTTGTTTAACAACCAAACTGTCTTCCATGATCTCTCCTGATTTAATTCTTTTGATCTTCGAAGAATGAATCTATTGATTAACTTCTATTATTCGTGAACAAGCACAAAGAACGTTGCAACTACCTCGGGATGAATTTTAAGCTCAACAGAGTACTTTCCGTATGCTTTTATTGTTTCCTTAAGGTTTATCTTTCTCTTATCAACGGTAATACCGATGAGTTTCCCGAGCTCTTCGGCGATATCTTTTGCGGTAACAGAGCCGTATAATCTTCCGTCGTGGCCGTGACCCATCTGTATCTTAACTTCTTTTTCCTTAATCTTTGCAGCGAGTTCTTCGGCAGCTTTTTTATCCTCTGCAATCTTGTACTGTCTTGCTTCTTCCTTACCGCGAAGCTCGTTCTCTGCCTTAGCATCGGCGGGAATAGCCTTCTTCTGAGGGAAAAGGAAGTTTCTTGCATAACCGTCGGAAACGTTGATTATCTGGTCCTTTTTACCCTGACCTTTAACGTCGCAAAGTAATATAACTTTCATTTTTATTCTCCTTATTATTGTCAACGTGATAATTCACGAATATTATTTTTTATTTGTGTCTTTTGTATCAAGAAATTGATCGATACTGTCCTTAAGAGTGTCAAGTACGCTGATAACGGAATCGGATCTTATCTGCGCTCCAGCTATATCAAAGTGACCGCCTCCGTGAAGCTTTTCAAGAATGATCTGAACGTTTATTCTTCCGTTTGAACGTCCGGATATGTGTATCTGCTCACCGATTTTAACAAGAGCAAACGCCGCTTCTATATCCTTAAGCGTCAGCATCTTATCTGCCGCCTTTGATGCGACCACACGGTAGGAATCGTCCGTTTCGCCCTCACAACTTGAAATAGCGATATTGTCGCGGTAAACCGTAATAGAAGTATGGAATCTCGACTCTTTTGCCAGATCATCCGGTGACGTTTTAAATAAGTCGTAAACGTCTGTAGGGTTAGCTCCCGCGCCGCGCAGATACTGTGCTGCACTGAAGGTTCTCGTTCCCGTATTTCTTGTAAACTGCTTTGTATCAAGAAGTATACCGGAAAGAAGCAAGTCTGCCTCTTCTTTGAGCAGATTTCCCGACATTGATGAAACCTCAAGCATTTCCGCAAGCAATTCACATGTACTGGATGCCGAAGGCTCAATATATGAAAGAACAACGCTTTCATGCATAACGTCGATCTTTCTGTGGTGGTCAATTATAACAACCTTATTTGCTCTCTTGGAAATATCCGAGAACTGCGATCTTTCAAAATTGTTATGATCTACAAGAATTACGAGAGTATCCGGACTTATAAGGTCGAGAGCCTCGGCACTGTCAACAAACATACGGTTGTAATTCTCGTTCATCTGCATGATATCAATACAAGGCTGCAAATTAGCATCTCTCATATCTACTGCGATGTTAACCTTTATTCCGAGTTGCATAGCAAGTCTTGCAGCGCCAACAGACGCGCCTATCGAATCGAAATCACCGTATCTGTGTCCCATTATGATTACGTTGTCTGAACGGGAAATAACAGCAGAAAGCTGATTGGCAAAGGTTCTTGAACGAACGTTTGAGCGCTTATAAAGCGATTTTGTTCGTCCGCCGTAATACTCGATAGAATCCTCCGCTTTATAAACAACTTGGTCACCACCGCGCTGCAAAGCAAGATCTATAGCTTCTCTGGCGCCTTTTTCTCTTTCAGCAAGTGTACCGACTGCCTTGGAAACACCGATTGAAGCGGTGATCGAAACGCCGTCTCCGACACGACTGTCTCTAATTTTATCAAGTATTTCAAATCTGTTAGCTATGCATTCGTCAAGCTTTGAAGAATCGAATAGCATAATGTATTTATCATTGTCATAAGACTTTACAACGCCGTTCATGGACGCTGCCCATGCTTTGATGGTGTCATCAACGCTGGCAACGGCATCTTTGAATTTATCGTGAACGTATTGCAGAATATCTTCAACGTTATCAATAGCAATGTAAGCAACCGCTACTCTCTCATCCGCATATTTTCTTTGAATATCCGTAAGCTCTGTTATATCCGTAAGCCAGGCAAGATATAAGCCGTCTTCTTCGGTAGAAAGCTCAAAGCCTTCAACTTTGTATTTTCTTCCGAAAACGTTAATTGGATGCTCCAAAAGAGAGTTCTTTTCAATCTTCCCTTCTATAATCGAAACAACGTTACTTCCAACGAAATTGCCGTGAGGATCCGCAATCGTATGCATAGCGTCGTTATACCAGAGAAGCGTTCCGTATGAATCAATAATAATCACCGGAGAGGTTGAATTTTTAAAAACGTAGCTTCCGCGTTCCTCAAACAGATCCTGAAGACCTGCCGCGGGAAGATTTTTGGTATATTTCTTATGATAAGTTGCAATAAATGCAACTAAAGCGAGATATAAGAACGAAAGCGTAACTGCCAGCAATGCAGAATCAATTTCCGAATAATCTCTTATTAAAGCGTATATAGCTATGCATATAGGACAAAGTACAATGCTTAACGCAAGCTGCATTCTTGATGCAAAAGGAATATGTTTTCTGTTTTTATTTGAATCCATTGTAGCTCCTTATGCCAAATTAGGCAATTTATCATTCTTCGTCTATAGGTTTTAAGCTTCTGTTCGTTCCAATCGTTATCCACACGCCAAGGAAGGATAATAGTTGAAGAGCGACAACGTTTAAAACCAAAATTCCTGCCACAAGAAAAGTAAGAACGGTTGATCTTCTACCTGATATCTTTGCAATCGCAAGAACGTATTGGACGCCCATATAAGCGAAAACGATCATAAAGATCTGGCAAACGTTTATTATTGCAAGATCAACGATATCGGTAGATCCAATTAAAGCGGAAAGAATAGCTAATACTATATAAATGTAAGCTACCGCGTTGGACGGTAAAAAATGAGCAAAGGTCTTTAAAATGCCGTGCTTTGAATAACGCAGAATTAAAAAAGCGAAGATTTTAATTACAATACCCGCTGAAATAAAGCCGTATATTCCAATAATGCTTACCGCAAGCTTCGAAATACCGTCGATAAGCTCAGCAACAATCTCCTTGGTAAACGGTTTATCGATACTTCCGTCCCTGTTCGTCACAGTATAATTTGTAGCAAAATCAATTATCTTGGCTTTAAGGGCAGTATAATACGTTGAATAATAATCGGTAACAGCATCGAGCGCGAAGCTGCCGCATTTCATTGCGCCGGAAATGTAAAGCGAAACTATGAGCATTAAAGAAATCGCAAAGGTCAAATAAAATGCACAGTTAGCTTTTGACCTTGAATAGCGGTAACACAATGCAAGAATTGCTGCGAATGCAATGTATTGAACAGTAATAAGTGCGAAAGCTCCAAAGCTCAAAACCGCACATATCACGGGAATTATCGGTACTATATAAGATAAAACTCTTTTTTTAGGTTTCTCAAAAATAAACAATGCAGCTAAAAATGAAACAGCAAACGGAAGAAAAATTTCACCTAAAAAGCAGAAACAAAAACCGAATAAAAGAGTCAGAACCGATAAGAAGAGCATAACCTTTGAGTAGGTTTGCGAACTTTTTATTTCTCTGATCATTAAAATTACTCCAAAATAATAAAAATATATAATTATACCATTACAGTATAACACAAAGTCCTCGAATTGTAAAGAAGAAAAACTAATTTTATTAAAATTATAAATAAATTTTACATTACATTTATAATTTTTTAAATATGATGGAGATTTTCTTGCTTAGTTATTGAAAAAAACAAAAAAATGTAGTAAAATAAAATGAAAAACCACCGAAAGGAGCGTTAGAATATGAATTATATCGAAACATCGGTAAAGAATATCAAAGACGTCGGTGAATCCAGAGCAAAACAACTAGCGAAGCTGGGTATTTTAACGCTCGAGGATCTTATATACTTTTTCCCACGAGCATATGAAAAGCGAGGAGATGTGCATCTGCTCAGAAATTCTCCGCTTGATTCACCATGCTCTACTATTTTAACCGTAGGAACATCCGTTAAGAACTCAAGAATAAGAAATAACCTTACCATCTCGAAATTCAGAGCATTTGACGAGAGCGGTGCGGTTGAGATCGTATTTTTTAATTCGCCTTTTGTTAAGGATGTTTTTTCGGTAGGTGCTTCCTTCAGGTTTTACGGAAAGCTTATTTATTCAAAAAAGCAACTTCAGATGATAAGTCCCAAATACGAGCCGTTCGTTGAATCGAAGCCCCTACCCGACTTCGTCCCGATTTATCACCTGACCGAGGGATTGTCTTCCAAAATAATGGATAAGCTGATTCTTTCCGTAATTGATGAAGCTGTATCGAGGATATCCGATCCGTTGCCGGAGCATATCCGGGTTGCAGCGGAGCTTCCCTCGCTTTCCTACGCTATAACAAATGCCCATTTTCCTAAGGACGAAGAAGCCTTATCAAAATCGTTATCAAGACTTGCCTTTGATGAAATGCTTCTTTTCGGACTTGCAATTTCGATACAGTCAAGGCATAAGAAAAAAGGAGACGGAATTCCCTTTTCCCCATGTTCTCTAAAACCCTTGACGGACATATTACCTTATGAACTCACGGGTGACCAAAAAAAAGCCATTAACGATATATATCGTGATACCGTTATCAAAGATAAAAACGGTAAGGTTTCTCCTATGGCGCGTATTCTTGTCGGAGACGTTGGCTCAGGTAAAACGATCTGCGCAGTAGCAGCTATGTATATCGCTGTAAAATCAGGCTACCAATCAGCTCTCATGGTTCCGACTGAAATACTTGCAAGACAGCATTATGATGATATTAAAAAGCTATTCGATAAGCTCGGCATTACTGTTGACTTGCTTCTCGGCAGCACTTCACAAAAAGAGAAAAAACGTATTTATTCATCACTTATCACGGGTGAAACAAACGTAATAATAGGAACTCACGCACTTATTTCGGATAAGGTTGAGTTTTCCAATCTCGGTTTGGTTATAACCGATGAGCAGCATCGGTTTGGTGTAGCGCAAAGATCGAGATTAAAGAAAAAATCAGAGATTGCGCATATGCTCGTTATGAGTGCGACACCGATTCCGCGCACGCTGGCATTAACTATGTACGGGGATCTGGATATTTCAAGGATAGTTGAGATGCCTCGCGGGAGAATGCGTGTTGATACCTTTGCGGTCGATGAATCGTATAGGGACAGATTGAACGATTTTATCAAAAAGCAAGTTGCTCTCGGCGGTCAGTGTTACATCGTATGCCCATCAATAGAGGCAAAAGAAGATGATGACTCGGAAGTATACTATATGCCCGAATCGGTCAGCAATCCTTTTGCGAATGACAAAATGCCGCTAAAAAATGCGGTTGAATATGCCGAAAATTTAAAGCAAAAGCTCCCGGGTGTCAGAATCGATTATCTTCACGGTAAAATGAAACCCGCCGAAAAGGATGATATAATGAGCAAGTTTTCGTCAGGTGAAATTGACGTTCTTGTTTCGACAACCGTCATTGAGGTCGGTATCAACGTTCCAAATGCATCCTTAATGGTTGTAGAGAATGCCGAGAGATTTGGTTTATCGCAATTGCATCAGCTTCGCGGCCGTGTAGGAAGAGGACAAAGAAAATCCTATTGCGTACTTGTGTCCGATCTTAAAACAGAAAAAGCACAAGCGCGTCTTAATATTATGAAAACTACTTACGATGGATATGAGATTGCAGATAAAGATTTAGCATTAAGAGGACCTGGAGATTTCTTTTCTGCAAATTCGGATGTTAACTTTAGGCAGAGTGGTGGATTTGAATTTAAATTTGCAAAACTCTGCGATGATAAAGACCTTTTTACAAAAGCGTTTGAATATGCAAAAGCGATATCCGCATCCGATCCCGAGCTTATGCTTGACGAGCATTTGGGATTAAGGAAAAAACTTGGAGATCTGATAATCCAGAACTCTGACAATATATCATAATTATTTATTGAAAGGCTAAAAAATGGCAAATCAATCTTTAGCGGACAAGCTTCGTCCGACTTCATTTGACGAAATAGCAGGTCAAACTCATCTCGTCGGAAAAAACGGAATAGTCAGAAAGCTTGTTGAAAACGGAAGAATTCCCAATATGATTTTTTACGGGCCTCCGGGCGTAGGAAAGACCACGGTAGCAAATATAATCGCAAAAGCTTCCGATATGCAGCTTTATAAATTAAACGCTACGACTGCAACTCTTGCGGATATTAAAGAGGTTATTGCATCGAGCGAGAATATGTTTTCATCAAACGGAACGCTTCTCTACCTCGATGAGATACAATATTTTAACAGAAAGCAGCAACAATCCTTGCTTGAATTTCTTGAAAACGGCAAAATTACCTTGATTGCTTCCACAACAGAAAACCCATACTACTGTATTTATAAAGCTATTATCTCACGTTCTTCCGTATTTGAATTTAAATCAGTGGTCGGTTCCGATTGCGTTCCTACACTCAAAAGAGCCATTTCTGTTCTTAATTCCGAATTTGGAACTAATAAAACGGTTGAGGATTCCGTACTTCTTGGCATAGCGAATTCTTGCGGCGGCGACGTAAGAATGAGTATCGGTATACTCGAAAATGCTTTTTATATTGCGGGAGATAAAATTACCGAAGAAAACGCAGCGGAACTCAAACCTTCTGCAGTTGGTCACTTTGACCGTGACGGTGACGTGCATTACGATCTTTTGTCTTGCTTACAAAAATCTATCCGAGGCTCCGATCCCGATGCGGCGGTATTTTATCTTGCCAAGCTTCTTGCAATGGGTGACATTATATCCGTTTCAAGAAGACTTCAGGTTATTGCCAGTGAAGATATCGGATGCGCTTATCCCCTTGCAGGAGTTATAACTCATTCTCTCACTGAAAGTGCAAAGGAAATTGGGCTTCCCGAAGCTGCAATTCCTCTTGCCAATGCGGTTTGTATTCTTGCCACTGCACCAAAATCGAATTCTTCATATCTGGCATATCATCTCGCTTGCGAGGATATGAACCGCGGACTTGGTGTTGAGATACCAGAGCATTTGCAGAGTCCTCTGTTTAAAGGGTATAAGTACCCTCACGATTATGAGAACCACTATATAAAGCAGGATTATTTACCTAAGGATCTTGTCGGAAGAAAATATTATACGTTTGGAAATAATAAAACAGAACAAGCCGCAAAGGCTTATTTTGATTTCATTACTTCAAAAAAATAAGGTATTTACGTATAAAAACGTGTTATCTTGACAAAATCAGCTTTATATGATATACTATATCTTGTTATAAACTATCCTATGGAGAATACATATGGTTTATCATTTTATTCTTAATCCCATGTCGGGAAAGAATCTGAAAAAGGCAAAAAAATCTGTAAAAGCTATGACGGATAAGATTCGTTCTGCGTGTCAGAAGCGTCAGCTAAGTTACAGAATTTATTATACAACAAGCGTCGGTGATGCAACAGATTACGTAACCTCTATGGTGAATAGCTCTCAAGATAGGCAGCGTTTTATCTGCGTTGGCGGTGACGGTACTATCAATGAGATCGTTAACAGCGCTCCTGCTTCGCCAAACGTCGAATTCGGCGTTATTCCCCACGGCTCGGGTAATGATTTCGTTAAAAACTTTACTCACACAGAGCTTTTCGCCGATATAGATGCTCAAATAGACGGAGAGCCAGTTTCTCTTGATCTCATTAAGTGTAATGATATGTATTGTGCAAATATGATAAATATCGGATTTGACTGCTCTGTTGTTAAAGAAGCTAATAGGCTCAAAAAAATGAAGCTCGTTACCCCGGGGCTCTCTTATATCGGCGGAGTTGTTGTTGCTTTGTTTAAAAAATACGGTACAAAAATGCGACTTATATTTGATGATGGCGATATTATAGATTCCACCCTATTACTTACAGCTATCGGTAACGGAAAGTTCTGCGGAGGCGGTTTTGATGCTGCTCCCGAGGCTCTCCTTAATGACGGTCTTATGGATATTGCAATTATTAAAAAAGTCTCAAGATTAACCTTTATCGGTCTTGTGGGATCGTATAAAAAAGGCACATATCTTACTAATAAAAAGGCTCAAAAGTATATTAAATACAAACGTGTATCTCATTTTAAAATGGAGTTTAACGATCCTATTCCGATTTGTATTGACGGCGAGATAAAAGGTGCTAAAAACATTGATTTTTCCATTGTAAGAAACGCATTCAATTTTGTTATCCCGAAGGGAAGCTCAATGCGCTTTTCAAACGAAGGTACAGGCACTCAATCGTGAGCATATTTTATAAAAGACCGCTCGGACTAATACTTTGTATTATGCTGAGCGGATTTTCTGTTTTTGCGCTTTTATCGGACGCTCTCGCGCTTTGCGCAATCATTTTTGCCGTTATACTTTGTCTTATAAGCCTTTTTCCAAAGCCTTTCAAAGGTATTATAGCTAAAATTTCTTGCTTTTCCCTACTCTTTTCATTTTTATTATCTTTCTTCTATTTTAATTACGTATTTTATCCCGTTCAAGATACGGAAAGCGAAGTTACCGTGATTGCTAAAGTAGAAGGTGTTGATAAAAAGAATGATAATTTATCTATTTTAGATATTAACGTTCTTGAGATTGATAACAAGAATGTTGATTATAAGTTTAAAATGAATCTTTTTGGTGCTCATGAGAACATCGCAATTGGAACTGTTATATCATTTGAAACTTTAATTGAAGAGTTTGAGTCCGACGGTGATTTCAATTTTAAAACCTTCTATGCTTCAAGAGGATTTTCCGCGACGTGCAGTACGTCAAGGATTAATGTTGTTCGAGTAGAAGATCCGCATTTTTTACATCGTTTTTCGATAGTAAGAAAAAATATTTTCGAGCGAGCTTCAAATTTATCAAACAGCTTTGCGGGCTCCTTGTTTGGCGCTTTACTTCTTGGAGAAAAGGATGCTCTCGACGGTCAGCTATTGCTCGATTTTCAACGCCTTGGAATTTCGCATATACTTGCTCTGTCAGGTATGCACGTTGCTATTCTTATGGGTGCACTTGATAGATTGCTTTACATCATAAAAATCAGGAAAAACATAAGAATAATCCTTGGATGTATCGCATCATTTGTTTTTATGATGCTTACGGGCTTTCCTCTTTCGGTTACAAGAGCAGGTCTTATGCTTATAATATCATCCGTATTATTTTTAATTACCGGTTCTAAAGACAGTATTACGTCTTTGTTTGTTGCAGCTACGGTTATTTTCTTATTTAATCCATATGCTGCGCTTGATCTTGGATTGTGGCTATCAATTTTAGCAACGCTCGGCATACTCTCGGCAAGCGACTTGATCAACGAAAAATACAGCGACGAAAAAGGACTCAAAAGAGTCTGGAGATATACGTACACCTCGATATTGTTTTCGCTGTTTGCTTTATGCGCCTCGACCGCTCTTTCAGCACTTTCCTTTAACGGAACGTCGGTTATATCGATTATTTCTACGTTGATTTTTTCTATTTTAACCGAAGCATTCGTTTATTTGGGAATTATTGTTTTATTACTTGGCAATCTTCTTCCGCTCGGCAATCTGCTTATAACCTTTTCAAGCTTCATTTCCGTGCTTGCATCAAAAATTTCAGATATGCCGATGATATTCGGGTCGCTTGAATTTCTGATTGTAAAGATAGGTTTTGTTCTTCTTTTCGTTTTATTTATGCTGTTTCTTATGCTGAATATTAAAAGCAAGAAGAAATTTGTATCAGTAATTGCTTTGTGCTATGTTTTAATGTCGGTGTTAACCGTTAGCTTGACGGAGATTTCGAAACAAGACGATAAATTTACAGCAGTAAGTGATAAAAGTGATAGAATAATTATCAGAACAGACGGGAATACATTACTCTTCGATGCTTCGTTGCATACGAGAACAGAGGCATATTTCAGCAATAGTGTTTTGAGTGACGAAAAGATTACCGAGCTTGATTATTATATGGTTGCGAATTATTCAAACTATCTTTCCGATTCACTCGATATTGTTTTAAGAAATACTATGGTAAAAAACGTATTGCTTCCAATACCCCAAAATGGCGACGAAGAGCAGATCGCTATTGACTGTTTTAAAGCTATCAATAAATATCGGACAACACCCTTATTCTACTACGATGATCAAATAACAATAGTCGGAGAATATGAAATTCTTGTACCGTATAGGGCGTATTGCGATAATTCCTTCGCTTTTACCTTTAAAAACGGTGATAAGATATTTAGTTATCTATCGTCAGGAATACTCGAAAATACACCGTTTGCCGAAGAATTGCTTTACGTTAGCGAGAAGATAATTTTCGGTGATTACGGCACAGCCTATACTTACGAATATGTACTTGACGAATTTGATAATAAACTGACTGAGGTCGTTATTTTTGACAGTAAAATATCTTTTGATCTTAATTATATTGAACACGACCCGCCGAATATAATAGAATCAAAGCGCAAGGTTATACTTTATGATTAAAAGTCTATCTGATTTTATTGTTTATAGCGTCAGTTGCTAAAAAAATGAACACGGCACTATGCGTAGTGCCCTTAAGGACACTACACAGCGATATAAATCCCTTACGGGATTTGCGATATACGCTATCGCGTGCGATATATCTTCGATGCGATATGCCCTGCGGGGCGTGAAGGTGATTTATATCATATCGCAACCGACCGCAAGGGAGGTTATATCGCTTTTGAGCGTAGCTTGCATGGCAAGCCGCGAAAACATATCGCATTTGCGAAAGCAAATATATCGCCATAAAAAAGAGCTTCTGTGTCCACAGAAGCAGTGCTTGCAAAGAAAAGAGGACGAGGAGTTTTACAGATCCTCGTCCTTTTCCTGTCAGTAGGTAACGTACTTTATTAAATTTCAAAAACTGTCCTTAAGAGTACAACCCTTAAAACCGTGTTCATTTTTTTATACATTAAAGAGGAATTCAACAACGTCACCGTCATTCATTACGTATTCCTTGCCTTCACTTCTGAGAAGACCTTTTTCTTTAACCTTATTTCTGTCCCCTTCTCTTACAAGGTCATCAAATGCTACGACCTCTGCGCGAATAAATCCACGCTCGAAATCGGAATGGATCTTTCCTGCCGCGCCGGGGGCTTTTGTTCCTCGAGTGATAGTCCAAGCGCGAACTTCTTTTGGACCTGCCGTGAGGAAGCTGATTAGTCCTAAAAGAGAATATCCTGATTTTATAAGCTTATCAAGTCCGCTTTCATCTATACCAAGGTCGTCAAGGAAGCTTTGCTTTTCCTCTCCTTCAAGCTCAACGAGCTCCGCTTCTATCTGCGCGCTAACTGCGATTATTTCGCTTCCTTCTGCTGCAGCATGAGCGGCAAGAAGCTTATATCCCTCGTTATTTATGTATTCACCCGATACTTCATCTTCGGATATGTTAGCTACATAAATAATGGGTTTGTTGGTAAGAAGTCTGGATTCCTCTATCCATTCATTCTCTTCTTTAGTAAGTCCGAGAGATCGGACGCATTTTCCGTCTTCGAGACACGACTTTACTTTTTGAAGGACCTCAAGTTTTTCGAGTAGCTTTTTATCTGCTCTAGCAGCTTTTGTAGTTCTTTCGATAGCTCTTTCAACGATCTCAAGGTCTGAGAGAATAAGCTCAACATCAATCGTTTCAACGTCGCGCATAGGATTGATATTACCCTCAACGTGGATAATATCATCATTTACGAAGCATCGAACAACGTGAACTATCGCGTCTACCTCTCTTATGTTGGCAAGAAATTTATTTCCAAGTCCTTCACCCTTGCTTGCGCCCTTAACAAGACCTGCAATGTCAACAAATTCTATTACAGCCGGTGTGAACTTTTCGGGTTTATACATATCGCGAAGAACATCGAGTCTTTTATCCGGAACTGCAACAACACCTACGTTGGGATCTATTGTGCAGAAAGGATAATTTGCAGATTCCGCGCCTGCATTAGTTAAAGCATTGAAAAGGGTGCTCTTTCCTACGTTTGGAAGTCCTACGATACCAAGTTTCATTTTTTTTGATATACTCCTCTTATTGTTTATGTCAAAATAACAAATAGATTATAACATAACGCTACTAATATTTCAATAGGTAAAGTTAATAAAATATATATCGAGATTGCACGATTTTAACGTTTATTCACATAATATTTATAAAATTTCATAATTTATTCTTGACAAGAACATAATTATGCTTTATAATACAATTGTTAAGATTTTAAAGAATTTAACAAAGTTAACAATTGGAGGTTCAAAATGGATACTAAATTATTGGTAGTCGACGACGACCCTAACATATGCGAAATACTGAAGCTGTATTTCGAAAATGAGGGTTATAACGTAAAATGCGCAAACGATGGCATCGAAGGTATTAATTTATTTAAGATTTACGAGCCGAGCCTTGTTCTTCTTGATATTATGATGCCTAAGAAAGACGGTTGGCAGGTTTGCCGTGAGATCAGAGAAATATCCTCTAAGCCTGTTATTATGATTACCGCTAAGGGTGAGGTATTTGATAAGGTACTGGGTCTTGAGCTCGGTGCTGATGATTTCATTGTTAAACCCTTTGATATGAAAGAGCTTTCCGCCAGAGTAAAAGCCGTTCTCCGCCGTTATAATGCGCAGGTAAGCGTGAGTGACGAGGAAGTTGTAAAGTACGAGAACATTGAAATAAGCCTTCAGAAGTATGAATTAAAAATCAACGGTAAGGCTATTGATATTCCTCCGAAGGAGCTCGAGCTTCTCTATTTCCTTGCTTCAAATTGCAACAGAGTCTTTACGAGAGATCAGCTTCTTGATAAAGTTTGGGGCTTCGACTATCTCGGTGACTCGAGAACTGTTGACGTTCACGTTAAAAGACTTCGCGAAAAGCTTGAGGGTGTTTCCGATAAATGGTCGCTTAAGACCGTTTGGGGTGTCGGTTACAAGTTTGATACCGTAGGATAAAAGAATAAGAGGCTAGCTCGAATTGTAAAACGAGCTAGCCTCTTTTGAATCGGGGGACATGGGGATTTAGAACTTAAATGTAATTTGATTAATGATTGTACCCGTTGAAGGAATAACGGTTTTCTTACACTTGCTTACGTCAGCGCCAAGAGATGCGATTCTATCCGTTGCAAGCTCGATAATTCCCTTCTTTTTCGGGAATTGCATTATCTGGACACCGCTTGAAGTACGCGTAGTTTTGAGAGGAATAAGATCACTCTTTATCAAGAGTCCTCTTCCCATATCACTGCGTAAGAATATCTGAATAGGTTTATCCTTTACGTAGAATACACCAACCAGAGGGGATGCCGATGAGCATGCACCGCTGATCTTCTTTCTTCTTGATTTTGATTCATAAGCGGACATCGGTATTCTGACACCTTTTCCGTTTTCAAAAATATAAACAACGTGATGTTCGGGTACAATATCGTAAATCATCTGACATGCAACAACGTGTTCATCCGCGTCCATTCCAAGCTTCGAAGGAATATATTCACCCATTTGAGAAGCCTTTGTAAGATCAAAATCGGCAACACGGGCTCTGTATATCTGCGCTTTATCCGTAAAGAACAGAACGTCGCCGCGGTTATCGGTATCTTCCTCGTAAATAATGTAATCGCCTTCCTTGAGCTTCTGCTCATCCGCAGAACGCGTTGCCTGCACGGATAGCTTCTTGAAATAGCCGCCGTGTGAGAGAATAAGTCTGCAGTTATAATTTTCGAAGAATATCTCTTCTTTATTAACAACAGCAACTGTGCTCTTCTCGATTATTTCCGTCATTCTGGGCTTGCCGTATTTCTTTTTAATTTCACGAAGCTGCTCGATCATAACGTTTTTAAGCTTAAGCTCATCGCGAAGCTTTTCTTTAATATCGTCAATTTCGGCTCTGAGTGTTTCGATCTCTTTGACCCTGTTAAGAATATACTGACTGTTAAGATTACGGAGCTTAATTTCCGCAACGTACTCTGCCTGAACGTTTGTTATATTAAACGCTGAGGCAAGGTTAGGAACAACGTCTTTTTCTTCTGTGGTGTTTCTGATTATCTTAATTGCCTTATCAATATCAAGCAATATAGCCGCAAGACCGAGGAGAAGATGAAGCTTCTCTTCTTTTTTGTTTAAATCAAAATTCAGCTCGCGTGTTAAGCATTTCGTTCTGAACTTGATCCATTCGAGCAAAATTTCACGAACACCAAGGAGCATCGGTTTTCCTTCAACCAGAATATTGAAGTTACAATCAAAGCTATTTTCGAGCTCTGTTGCTGCCATAAGCTTTTTTATGACAGTATCGGGATTAGCATCCTTCTTAAGCTCGAACGTCAGAAGTCTTGTACTGCTGATATCCACGGAGTCTCTTACATCGGCAACCTCGCGGAGCTTACCGCCTTTGATCATATCGACAGATTTTTTGATTATGGCTTCAATGCACGAAGAATACGGTATTTCAAGAATATCAATGGAGTTATTCTTTTTATCGTAAGTCCATTTTGCCTGCATTTTAAAGCTTCCAAGACCCGTAAGGTAGATTTTTTTCATTTGCTCGGCATCATAAAGTATTGTAGCTCCGCCGGAAAAGTCTGGAGCTTTTATAATCTCCATAATGCGTTCAACGGTTGTCTTTGGATTTTTTAAAAGGGCTATAGTTCCGTCACAGATCTCAGCAAGGTTAAAGGAGCATATCGAGCAAGCCATACCTACTGCAATACCGAGGTTCGGGGATACAAGAATATTTGGGAAGGTAGTCGGTAAAAGCGTGGGCTCCTCGGAAGTGTTATCGTAGTTTGGAACGAAGTCAACAGCATCCTTATCTATGCCTGAAAACAGCTCTGCGCAAAAGCTGTCGAGCTTCGCTTCGGTATATCTTGAAGCCGCGTATGCCATATCTCTTGAGTACTGCTTACCAAACGAACCTTTTGAATCAACAAATGGGTGCAGAAGCGCGCCGTTACCTCGAGTCAAACGCACCATCGTTTCATATATGGAAGCATCGCCGTGAGGATTAAGGCGCATAGTTTGGCCAACAATGTTGGCACTTTTTGTTCGCTGGCCGTTCATGAGTCCCATCTTATACATTGTGTAAAGAAGTTTTCTATGAGAAGGCTTAAAACCGTCGATTTCGGGTATTGCTCTCGATACTATAACGCTCATTGCGTAGGGCATATAGTTTTTTTCCAGAGTTTCCGTTATCGGCTGCTCCGTTGCGGGAGCCTCATTTTGTTTTAAATCCTCAACAGAGATCTTTTTCTTTTTTGCCATTTTTAATACCGTCACATTCTAATAATATGATATGCCGCAGCTCTTATCATTCTATTGTAAAGAGCGAGGCCGACCCCTTCTTTTCTTGGTAAAGGGGCATAAATTTCGTCAAAAGTATGCTTGTCCGCATCGCGAAGTATGTCGAACAGTAAATGAGCCTGCAAAAGCTCATCGTTCTCTGCTCCGAATTTATAAATATGTACGTTAGGAGCCTTGATTTTTAAAAGCTCAATATCTTCTTCGTAGCAAAGGGCTGCAACGTAAGAAGAAGCTGAGCGTTCAGCAATGTAATTAAAAGCCTTTTCCGCTTCCGCTTCAATAAGATAAACTGGAGATTTTGGTGCATAATGCCTATACTTCATACCCGGCGAAAGTACGACCTCGTTTTCAGCAAGCTGATCTGTTACGGCGCTTGCTATTTTTACAACGGGACACACTGTAAGCAAGTCATCAACTGTTACTTTACCGGGGCGAAGAAGGGTTAATGTTCCGTTATCTTCAACCTTAACTATGGTAGATTCAAGACCAAATTCCGAATCTCCCCCATCGATGATCATATCAACTCTTCCATCCATATCATCAATGACGTGAGATGCTTTTGTTGGAGAGGGACTTCCCGAAAGATTTGCCGAAGGAGCTGCAATAGGTACGCCGGAAAGTCTTATAAGTGTCTTTGCAATAGGATTTGACGGACAACGTACCGCAACCGTAGGAAGTGATGCTCTTGTCTCTTTCGGTACGTTATCTTTTGCGGGAAGCACAACAGTAAGAGGTCCCGGCATAAATTTTTCAGCCAAACGAAAATATGTTTCGTTTGTATAGGTGAATTTTGACGCATCGCGAGGATCCTCAATATGAATTATCAACGGATTATCCGACGGTCTTCCCTTCGCAAAATAAATTTTTGTTGCCGCCTCGGCTGAGGTTCCGTCAGCGCCGAGACCGTAGACGGTTTCTGTTGGAAAAATTACGAGTCCACCGTTTTTTATAATCTCGGCAGCTTCGATCAAACTGCTCTCACACACATTACTGGGGTCTATTTTAATTATCTTTGTTTTCATTAGGTATCGCCTCTTAAGCGTTCTGCAGTATCAAACGCAATAAGCTCATTAACAAGCTCACCGATATCACCGTTAAGGAAGGATTCAAAAGTATAAACCGTTTTATTGATTCTGTGATCGGTGATACGGGATTGAGGATAGTTATATGTTCTGATTTTTTCGCTTCTATCGCCGGAACCAACCTGAGTTTTTCTTGCAGATGCGATCGCATCATTTTGCTCTTTTTGTTTAATATCGTAAAGCTTTGTATACAAAATTCGCAAAGCTTTCTCTTTATTCTGAAGTTGGCTTCTTTCCTGGTCGCATTCGATAACAATACCGGTAGGCTTGTGCGTCAACCGAACGGCAGATTCTGTTTTATTAATATGCTGACCGCCCGCACCGCTTGATTTGCAGGATTCGAATTTTAAATCAGAAGGGTTAACCTCGACCTCAACGTCCTCTGCTTCAGGCAAAACGGCAACAGTTACGGTAGACGTTTGAATTCTGCCGTTTGATTCTGTTACCGGGATACGCTGGACTCTATGAACTCCACTTTCAAATTTGAATCTGGAATATGCCCCATCACCGATTACGTTAAAGGTAATTTCTTTATAACCGCCAAGCTCCGTTTCATTAACATTAACTAGCTCAAGCTTTAACCTTTCTTTCGTTGAAAACATAGAATACATACGGAAAAGGTCTGCTGCAAACAGAGCCGCCTCTTCTCCGCCGGCACCGGCTCTGATCTCAACGACAACGTTTCTTGAGTCGTTAGGATCTTTAGGAATAAGAAGAATTTTAAGCTCTTCCTCAAGGCTCTTGCATAGCTCGGAATACTCTTTGCATTCTTCTTCAGCAAGCTCGCGCAATTCCTTTTCAACGGATGAATCATCCCTTAACTCTATAGCCTCGGCTAAATCTTTTTCAGCTTTTTTGTACTCTCTGTATTTTTCAACGATAGGAGTGAGCCCGTTATATTCCTTAACAAGAGCGGTGTATTTTTTTCCATCTGAAGTTATTTCGGGCAAGGTCATCAACTGCTCTATTTCGCGGTATCTGTTTTCCGCGGGAATTAATTTTTCTAAAAACATACGTTACCTTTAAATTATTTAATAAATGCTGCGCAAGCTTTATACGTAGAATACACGTCAGCCTTTGAAACAACCTCATAAGGCGCGTGCATGGAGATTACGGGAACACCGAGGTCTACAGTTTCAATATTGTGATTAGCAATGAACATAGCGACTGTTCCACCGCCGCCCGCATCAACCTTTCCAAGCTCGGCAGACTGCCAAATTACACCGTTTTCATCGAATAGTCTTCTAACGAAACCAACAAATTCCGCAGAAGCATCACTTGTTCCGGATTTGCCTCTTGCGCCGGTGTATTTACTGATAACAGCACCGCAAGAAAGAAGCGCGCTGTTTCTCTTTTCGTAAACGTCAGCAAAGTTAGGATCGTATGCGGCATTAACGTCTGCGCTAAGGCATTTTGAATGGTGTCTGACAACCTTCGGATTCTTACCGAGCGCAATAGCAATCTCGTCTATAATATCAACGAGAGCGTCGCTCTGCATACCGCTGAGTCCCATTGAGCCTACCTCTTCCTTATCCGCAAGAATAACCATAGAAGTGCGTTCGTTTGATTGACAGTCAAGAAGCGCGGTAAGAGCAGGATAAGAGCAAACTCTGTCATCGTGACCGTATGCTCCGATAAGAGCACCGTCAAAGCCTATATTACGTGCCTTATATGCGGGAACGAGAGAAAGCTCTGCGCTGAGGAAATCCTCTTCGGTTACGCCATACTTCTCATAAAGATATGAAAGCGCCGTAAGCTTTATTTTTTCTGTTACTTCTTCGTCATTGTAAGGAAGTCCTCCAATGAGAATATTAAGCGTTTCGCCTGAAATAGCCGTGCCGAGAGGCTCTGCCGCCTGCCTTGCACCAAGATGAGGAAGAAGATCGTTAATATAAAATACGGGATCACTGTCGTCTTCGCCGATAACAATTTCAACTGATTCACCGTTCTTCTTGATCATGACACCGTGAAGAGCTAACGGAATAGCGGTCCACTGATATTTTTTAATACCGCCGTAATAGTGAGTTTTGAGGAATCCCATTCCCGCATCCTCGTACATCGGTACCTGCTTCAAATCAAGTCTGGGTGAATCGATATGCGAAGCGAGAATTCTTATTCCCTCTTTTTCAATATCGTTTTCGCCTATTCTGAAAAGAATAAGAGATTTTCCGTGATTATTAAAATACTTTTTATCTCCAACCTTAACCTTGTCACCAAGCTTATATTCTGTATAACCGCAGTTAGTAGCAAGCTTTATCGAAGCAACAACCGCTTCTCTCTCCGTTTTTGCATCGTCAAGGTATTTCATATATCCGACAGCATAGTCATAGATAGCCTTGATCTCATCAGAGGTTGCTTCTTCGTATACATTCCTTTTCTTGTAGGAAAGCTTTTCAAGCATTTCTTTTCCGATAGATTTTTCACTCATTGTTATATCCTCACTTCAAAATAATTTTTACAAGTTTATCAATTTCATCCGAAAGAGATTTTATATCACCCTTATTTTCCAATATATAATCAGAATTTGATATAAGGAATTCATCGGGTAACTGCGCATCCAACCTCTCGAGAATAGATGCTTTGGATTTATTATCTCTTTTTATAAGACGCTCGATTCTTAAATCGATAGGTGCTGTAACAGCGATAATAATATCGCATTTTTTATTAAAACCGGATTCAAAAAGCTGCGGCGCGTCAAAAATAATCGCAGAATAGCCGAGCTTTTTATATTGCGAAAATCTAATTTCTGCTTCTTTAATTATAGCGCTATGCGTAATTTTGTTTAACAACATAAGTTTTTCCTTATTTGAAAAAACTATTGAAGAAAGAGTTTTTCTATCTAAAGAACCGTCTCGCAATAGGACAGATTCGCCAAACGCATCTTTTATACGGTTTAGTAAAGGAGATCCTGCATAAATCAAATCACGGTAAACTGCATCGGCATCAACAGAAGGTATGCCGTGAGAAGCAAACAGCTCGGCAACAACTCCTTTGCCTGAACCGCTGCCACCGCAGAGTCCTATAATAATCATATTAACCTCTTATTCTAAATAACAGTCCTGATTTCGGGTATATTTTTGCATATTATCTATATTATATAATATAAATATGTAAAATGTCAAGTTTTTTTGTAAATAAGAATTTGCAAATATATTAACGCCTTAATTTCACAAGGAGAAATCTATGAAGGAAAATTTTTACACGTATCATGAGTACTACGCTTCTGCGAACGGTTATCAAGGGTTTAAATCTTATTTTTCACAAATATTTAATTCTTCGGAATTTGAAAAAGTTTTTATACTAAAAGGCGGACCGGGTACAGGAAAAAGTTCAATAATAAAAAAACTTTGTGTCTTTTGTAAAGCTAATAAAATCCATTATGAAATATTCAGATGTTCATCCGATCCTGATTCTCTTGATGCAATCATAATCGATGACAGTACAGTAAAGGTTGCGGTTTTAGATGGAACTGCCCCTCATATGAGAGATGCGGAAATTCCCGGAGCTGTGGATGAGATCATCAACCTCGGTCAAGCCTGGGATTCAAAAGCATTAGCCAAAAGCAGAGAAAGTATTATAGAATACAATTGCAAAAAGAATTCAAACTATAAAAAGGCATACGAATATTTGTACTATTCTTCTGTTTTCGATACAAATATTGAGGCAGAGATTGCAGCTACTTATGATTATAAAAAATCTATTAATGAATGCGAGTTAATAATTGATTCACTAAAGCTGTATAAACCAGGTAAATCAAACGTAAGACTTATAAGCTCATTTTCAAAGCAAGGCTACAGAACACTGACAGGTCCTTTTAGTAATTCAAAAAAGAACTATTCCGTATTTGGAAGATTTGGAAGTGAGAATATTTTTATAGGACAACTTGCTGATACTCTAATGAAAAACAATGCTGATTTTTGCAAACTCCCTTCACCGTTTAATACTCACGTTACCGAAGGAATAATGCTTAATCACGGCGAAACGATTATATTCGGGATGGGTGACGGAGAAATTTTAACTGATACAACTAAGTTCATAAAAATTGACAACTTAAGAGAGTTTGAAGAAAAAATGTATTCTCTTGAAAACAGTAAAAATTATTATTTGAATTTAGCTGCGCAAGAATTAAAACATGCTTCCGATTATCATTTTAAGCTTGAAGATATTTATACACCGACTATGAATTTTGATATTATCAACGAAATGTATGATAAAATGCTTTCGGAAATCAAAAATATTTATTCTATCAGAGTTTAAATCCCTATACTTTCTTGACAACGTTTGTTTTTTATGGTAATATATAAAAAGTGAAAGCACCCGTGGGATCTTCACCACGGGTGCTGATAATTAAAGGGCTTTAACGATTGCTTCGGTATCCTTTGCGATAACAAGCTCTTCGTTTGTAGGAATCATATAAATTGCTACAGCGGAATCATCTGCCGAAAGCTTCACGGGAGTTGATGAATGCTTGAAAGTATTTCTTTCCTTATCAAGCTTTATACCCAGATACTCAAGCCCTGAGAGTGCATTTTCACGAATATAAGGAGCATGCTCACCGATGCCGGCTGTAAATACGATTGCATTTACTCCGCCCATAGCTGCACTGTATGATCCAATAAATTTCTTGATTTGATAGCAAAGCATATCATAAACGAGCTTAGCTCTTTCGTTGCCTTCCATCATTGCTTTTTCAACGTCTCTTGAATCAGAGCCTACGCCGCTGATACCCTCGAATCCGCATTTTTTATTCATATAAGAATCCATTTCTGCGGGAGTGTATCCCTTCTTTTCCATAATAAACGGAACGATAGCGGGATCTATAGCGCCGCAACGAGTACCCATAAGGATACCGTCAAGAGGAGTGAAGCCCATCGAAGTATCGATGCACTTACCGTCTTTTACGGCAGAGATGGATGATCCGTTTCCAATATGACAGGTAACGATTTTCGTTCCCTCGGCTTTTCCTCCGAGAAGCTTGATCATTTCACCGCTTACGTATCTGTGAGACGTACCGTGAGCACCGTAACGGCGAATCTGATAATCCTCATACATATCATAGGAAATACCGTACATAAATGCTTCCTTGGGCATTGTCTGATGGAATGCAGTATCAAATACAAGAACCTCGGGAATGGTGGGCATAACAGATTTGCAACCCTTAATACCCATTATGTGAGCAGCAGTATGGAGAGGTGCGTAAGCCGTGCATTTCTCAAGAGTCTGCATTACCTCATCGGTAACAAGAACAGACTGAGTAAAGTAAGGACCGCCGTGGACAACTCTGTGTCCAATAGCTTCAATCTCATCAACAGATTTAAGGCAGCCGTATTCTTCACTGAGAAGAGTAGAAACGACGAGCTTCATGGCCTCGGAGTGATCCTTGAGCTCTGTTTCCTTTATGTAGTCATCCTTCCCGGATATTTTGTGAATAAGTCTCGAGCCGTCGATACCGATTCTTTCGCAATTTCCTTTAGCTAATACTTCGCCGGAATTTGTATTAAAAAGCTGATATTTCAACGAGCTTGAGCCTGCGTTAACAACAAGTACTTTCATTATTGTAGTCCTTTCTTTTTTTATAACGCTATAATTATACACTAAATTTTTAAATTTATCAACACCTAAAGTAAAAAAAACAAATTTTTTAAGAAAGGGGTTTAAATATGGTTACCGTTGCAATAATTTCAGAATATAATCCCTTTCATTTAGGTCACGAGTATCAGATAAAAAAAATAAGAGAAAAATTTGGTAAAGATACAGCTATAGTATCTATAATGAGCGGGAATTTCACTCAAAGAGGCGAGATCGCGATTATGCCAAAGGGAGAACGCGCTAAATGCGCTGTTCTCGGCGGAGTAAATCTTGTGCTTGAACTTCCCTTTCCTTTTTCATCTTCAAGTGCGGAGCTCTTCGCTAAAAGCGGAGTTGCTATCGCAAATGCTTTAGGCGTTGTTGACTATCTTTCTTTTGGCTCCGAATGCGGTGAGATTGATTTGCTATATAAAGCTGCAGAAATTTATTTGAGCTCTGATTTTAAAAGAGAATTTGAAAAGCTTTCGGGCGATAAATCACTCGGCTTTCCTGCGCGACTTGAGCTAGCTTATAAAGCTGTTGCAGGTTCATCTGAAATCTCATTTACTCCAAATAATATTCTCTCAATTGAATATATTAAAGCATTAATTGAATCCGAAAGCACAATTAAACCCCACACCGTAAAACGCTGTGGAGCTGCTTATAACGACGTGGATTTCGTTGAAGGCTCTTATCAGAGCGCATCCGCAATAAGAAATGCTCTGATTGTTTCGGACGAGGGTGCATTGAATTTTGTTACTGCGGAATGCAGAAAAATAATTGAAGATGCCAAAATTAACGGCGAGCTTCCTTGCGATATTTCAAAATTATCCTCTGCTTTTATATCAAAATTACGTTTAAATTCGTCTGTACAACGTGAAGACTATCACGATGCGCATGACGGTTTATATAATCGCCTTTATAACTTAAGTTTTGAGGCGAATGATATTACTTCTTTACTTAAGCTTTCCGAAACTAAAAGTTATACCAATGCCAGAATCAGACGCGCTTTGCTAAATATTTTCTTCGGCGTTACCTCCTCCGATGTTAAAATGTTACCGCGTTTTACTCAGGTTTTGGGCATGGACAGTGTTGGAATGAAGATTTTAAAACGAGTAAAAGAAACCGAGTTCAGAATTTTAACTAAGCCATCAGCTTACGACAACTTTGATGATGATACAATGAAGCAAAAGCTCGTATCGGATAAGGCTGATTCTATATTTGAACTCACAAAACCAATCCCTAAACATGGAAGAAGTGCTCTTACCTTCACTCCGTTTATAAAAAAATAGCGTATTTTGCGATATTTTTACGATATCCACTTTTGTCGAATATATTTACAATACGATAATTCTTTGATATCATATTTACGGAGTAGACAAGCAGTCGCTATTTCCAAATAAAACGAAAGGAGATAACAATGTTAGAAGTAAAAGGCATTGATTGCACCGAATTTCTTGAATACAAGGGCAGACCTCTTGTTCGCAAAGATGATGATCTTTATTACGGAGATCTTAGTCAGTATTACGTTAAAATGATGATTATGACCGAGAAGCCGTCAAAGAAAGAGGGAGAAAATATTCCCGATAATATTGCAGTTCAGCTTTTCGCTCCGGGAAAACCTTTCCCCGAGAAGCAGATCTCCGCAAAAGGACTTTTAGATGCTTTTGAGACTGCTGCGGCATGGCTTGACCGCTATAATAAATAAGCATACTTGTATAAAACGTGCATACCTTTAATTGGTTTGCAAGGAGGTAAAAATGAAAAACGCATCAGGGAGCAGTATTGCTAAGCTGCTCGCAGCCACAATAATAGGCGTGGTATTAATTTTTCTTATTGGCACCGCGGCAAGCGGATGGCAGAATAAAACTAATGGAGATAATAGCGGCGAAATCGGAGAATCAACCGATAATGCCGATGAAACCGACGGCGATACCGACAAAAATGAAGGTACCGCCGATAATAATAGCCAAGGCACGATAGTTGAACCCGAAGAGCCGAAACCGCCCGAGTTTATTAATTATTTAACCGGACTTGAAACGTCAGCGGAGTTAACGGGTAAGCTTCCTTACGTAATTACAGTTGAACCCTACGCACCTTTATACGGAATATCGGGTTCTGAGATCACTGTTGAAATTCCTACCGAAAACGGCGAGACAAGATTTCTCGTATACAGAACGGATATAAGCCAGCTCGGCAAGATAGGTGCAATTGCAAAAACACGTAATTACATTTCGCAGATAGTTAAATTTTTCGGCGGTATACTCGTTGCAAACGGTAATGAAGATATCGTTTCGTATTCTTCTCTTCCTTCAACTTTGCATATTGATCTCAGCAAAAATACAGAGTATATTTATCGAGAAAACGGCAAGAATATTTATACAGATTATCAGAATTTATCAACAATTGCTAAAAATCAAGGAATCGACACTACTACATATGTAATGCAACAATTACCATTTGACTTTTGCGATTATTTTGAAAACGTCGAAGGTAAAGCCGTTGCTAATAGTATTACGCTTCCCTACGAAAATAATGAAACGAAGCTGCTATTGAATGATAACGACGGCACATATTTGCTTTCGAAAAATGGACGCGATAAGGTCGATATGCTCGACGGTAAAACAGCATCCTATAAAAATGTTTTTATACTTTTTGCAGATATGATTACCTACGAAATGTCATCGGGAACCGAAACCGTCGTCAATACCGCCAGCCGCGGAACGGGCTATTACATTTCAAACGGTACTCTTACAGAAATCAGATGGAGTGTTGAAGCCAACGGACAGCTTTTATTTAAGAATCTTTCCGGAGAAAAGCTTATAATTAACCGAGGTAATTCATATATAGGTTATTATAAAGCATCGGAATCAAATTCTGTTGTTTTTGATTAAATATTATCTTGGCAATATAATAAACGGTAGAAGTTCACAATCGGACTTCTACCGTTTATTATTAATTTGAATTATTTATAACCAATGTTTTTTAATTTTCCATTTGTTTTCCGAGGAAAATACCCGCTGTTTGAATTAATTTAGACTCAATATCCATTGATATTTTTTCACTGATAGGATTTGATGTTTGCCATCCCGAAACCACGCATCCAATAACGTCGCCTTCGGATAAAATTGGCATTGCGCAACTGATATAATGCTCTTTTCCAAAATCACTGATATACTTATGATCGGATTGTAAATTATATTGATAAAGAACTCTGTTTTCCATTATTACTTCAAGCTCGTGCGATATTTTTTTATCAAGATATTCACGTTTTGAAGCGCCCGATACAGCAATTATAGCATCTCTGTCGCAAACAAATATTGGCATTCCCGATGTTTTTTGTAAAGTGTCGGCATATTCACCGGCAAAATTCTGAAGTTCTCCAATCGGTGAATATTTTTTGAATATGACTTCCCCTTCACGGTCTGTAAAAATCTCAAGAGGGTCACCCTCGCGGATTCTCATAGTTCTTCTTATTTCTTTTGGTATAACAACTCGTCCGAGGTCGTCGATCCTACGGACGATTCCTGTGGCTTTCATTTATATAATACTCCTTTATTTTAAGGTACGTTGTTAGTATCTGTAAATGGTGGAGAAATATACTGCATATATTTACTTTTGAAATAAAATATGCTATAATAAATCAAAGGCGGTGATTTTATGGAAGGTGTGTTTCTTCGCAAGAAATTTAATGTTTGGCTTTTTCTATTATTTGCATGTGGTTTGTTTTTTATTGGTTTGTATTTTTTCTTTAATATAACGGACCCCACAGCAACAGGCGAAACCCTAACATTTCTAATTATGGGTATTCTTATTATTTTAGTTGTAATCCCATCTTGGCTATTGAATTACGGCGCTTTTATCCACATTGACGAAGATTCAATCAAAGCAAAATATCATTGGTTCGGTAAAATTGATTGTAAACTCTCAGATGTTACATTTGCTATGCCACAAGTCAACACATTAATCATTCAACTTAAAGATGGTAAAACTCATACTATTATGGGTGTTGTAAACTCTTGGCATCTCGCTTATGTAATTCGTCGAAATATGCATTTTGAATCAACAGAACAACCCGAAATGCTGATTGAAAAACTAAACAATTTAAAGTCCGCCAAAAAGAAAGGACTTATATATGTTTGTTTGGGTGTAGCGTTAATGTTTATCAATATTTTTGTTGCTGTATTCTTAACGGGCGAAAGAGAAATGCACCAATTCAGTAACGGTGATTGGACAATATTCATTGTTATGTGTGCAATAGAAATAATAACAGTTATTGCTACATTCTATTTTGCTCAAAAAACAGGAAAAAATAATGTTCCTATTGAAAAACTGAAATACGAAATTAAACGAAGAATTATTGAAACACAGCCTTTGTTACCTGGTTTTGTCATTGCAGTTTATACCGATGAAAATTATATGGGACGCATTACCCTATTTGGATATCCAAACGATAATGCTGTCTATTATTCGGTACAAGAATTCGCTTCTGATTATACTCTTTTCAGAGCATACACATCGGATGTCTATGATAGCCAAGAAGATTTGCCCGCTGATTTCAAAGCGTTGATTGATATAACAAATAAAGTATTACATTGACTATAAAAGCGGAGTGAATTTCACTCCGCTTTTATTCTATGTATTAGGCTATTCATTGC
Organism: Clostridia bacterium; assembly: GCA_017411605.1. Lineage (GTDB taxonomy): Bacteria > Bacillota > Clostridia > Oscillospirales > CAG-272 > UBA1740. Next base: position 61,639 of record JAFQPR010000088.1, read on the forward strand.
CCAACAAAACCTGTCGATTGGTGTCAATGTTGTCAGTAAGGGGTCACCCTCACGGATTCTCATAGTTCTTCTTATTTCTTTTGGGATGACAACACGGCCAAGGTCATCTATTCTTCTGACAATTCCCGTAGCTTTCATATATATAAAAATCTCCTTAATTTACAGATTTGTACTGTTATTATCTGCAAATTAGGGAGATTTATACTTGATTTTCGTTCGTAGGTTATTCACTAATTATTTTCAAGATTCAATATATTTCAGGGACTCTTGCATTATTAAATTAAATCTTCCCTTTAACTTTATTCTAGCCTTGCTAAAGTTTTTATAAGATTTTTGATTCAGCATATGTATATCACTTCCAAGCGCAACTACGACTCCCCATTCAAGCCACCTTTTGACGTGCTTTTTTATAAATAATTTGGCGATTGCTGAAACGTTAAGTTGAAGAACCGCCCCGACCTCCAGAAGCTTATGTATACTTTCTTTGGGATATCTGTCAGCATGAGCTATAACAACGTTATAACCGCGGTCGATCAAGGCTTCTACAGAATTCTTGTATGAATCCCTGAAGGTTGAAAAAGGGAGCTCAATAAGCAGTGTTTTTGTTCCTTCTATACATAATGCATCTAAATTTTCAAGATTTTCAAGCTTATCGCAAAGAAGCACTTCTGCTCCTAATAAAATTCTTGTTGAAGTATTATCGGCGAGTGTCGAATAGGCGCAGCATCTTCTCTCAAGGAACTTATCGAGTCTGTGCATATGAGGATAAAAATGCGGTGTAGCGACAATAATGTCAACCCCTGCGGTTTTGGATAATTCAAGCTGCTTGAGCGACGTTTCGAGCGAATCAGACCCATGATCCGCGCCGGGTAGTATATGTGTATGGAAATCAATGATCTTCATAATATAACAATCTTCCTCGAAATATTTAAATTAAAAGAGCGAAGATGCCGTAACAAAGTATCCTCGCTCTTATTGTTTGGTTGTGCCTTTATATGACAGCCCCTGTAAATATTATTTAAAGATTAATAAAATTAAGGTCTAAAAACGGATGCATCATTCTGCATCTTGGAAGGCGCTACCTTATCCTCAGTCCAACCGAGCTCTTCACAGTAAAGAAGACCAAAGATATCACCTGTATAACGGGGATTCATATAGTATTTTCCTGTTTCCTCGGTGGAAAGCTTAATTAATCTGTCATCTTTATCGATAACGTCATAATTCGTTTCGGCAATACCGTACTGCAGATAGTTGTGAAGCGTATCGTCATTGTTAATAGCATAAATGACTTCCATAGCTCTTTCAACGTCTGCAACCTTAGCATTGATTGCGAAAGCACCCGTAAAAGCGTCCGCTCTGGTTGCGCTGGGAAGGGCGGGTATATTGCAAATCAAACCGTTAGCTTCGTACTTTGCTTTATCTGTGAACGAACCTTCTTCGATCTTGATGAACTTATAAGGATCGGATTCACCGGCATTTATCATAGCATTCCACAAGCAGATTACATCATTTTCGTCAGTAGGAACACAGTTTTTGAAATAATTGTTGTTATTAAGACCGAATTTATCGGCTTTTTCCTTATCGAAGCAAACGTATGTATAAACAGGAGCCGCTTCGGGATCTTCCTCATTTTTTTGAATTATCTGATTGAAATAGAAGGTAGGATCACTCGAGATTAATTCATAATCCTCATCGGTATACTTAACAGCAGATTTTACTTCCTTAAAGATTTCGTCAAATTTAGACTGAGTAAGCTTACTTCCCTCGTTGTTGAGGAAAAGTTCTCTTGCCTTTGCTATATCTTTAACATTTCTTGCTTCTTCAAGGTTAACGCCATGCTTTTCGGCTGCATCGGGAGAGAAGAACAAATATGTGTAGTTACTGTCTTTTTCGTTGGGCTCTGTTTCGGAGAGACACTCGTATTTCGCGAGAAGAAGACTGGAATCGGCAATGTTCGATACAAATTCATTTATGTATTTATCAGGTTCGAAAGCTGTATTGTTTTCCTTCGCTTCTTTAGCTAAAAGTAACCAGAAATATTCGGTACCGATAAAGCCTGCCTGCTTTTGCTGAAGGTCAAGCTCACTGTAATTATACAGAGCAGCATTCTTAATATCAATCGTGATATAGGTGTAATGACCTACAACATAGTTGTTGGGAACGCAATAATTGACTTTGGTTCCGTCTGCCGCGGTAAACAAAGAAGCCTGCATAAGAGAGTTCGCGATCTGAGCATTAAATTTAGCATACTCATATTCACCGTTGAGATATTCCGTAATATCAGCGAGACGCTCATCTGCAACAAGCTGATCCATTAAGCTTTCAGAATTAACAAGCAATATATCCGCCTGATCTTTTGTACCGTCAAGCTTTTTGTTTAAAACTATGCTATTGTATTCGGATGCAGAGCAATAAACAACGTTAACAGTCGTTTGCATCTCAGAGCTACCGGTATAATCTGCAATTCTCTGCTGAACGGTCTTTTTCGCATTATCGGAAGTACCGTCTTCGCAAATAATATAAAGATTGTAATTGAGCTTTTCCTTAACTTCCGGCTTTTCATATTCTTCTAAATATTCGCCGATAATATCTTCGCCACAGCTTACAAGCATAAACATAGCAAGCATAAGGCACAAGATCATGCTGAGAATTTTTTTCATTATGTAAATAACCTCCAAGGTAACTTTTTACCAATATATTTTACAATAAATAAATAAAAAAGTCAAGCATTATAAATATTAAATTATTAAAACGCAATTTAAAAAGCAAAATAGACAATCACTAAATCGCAATTTTGTTCACTTTGCTCATTAAATCAGTTCGCAAGATAATCCTTGAGAGTTTTTGACCTTGAAGGATGTCTGAGTTTACGCAAAGCCTTTGCCTCAATCTGACGAATTCTTTCTCTCGTAATCTGGAACTGACGTCCAACCTCCTCAAGCGTTCTCGGACGGCCATCCTCAAGACCAAAGCGAAGCTTAATTACCTGCTCTTCTCTTGGGGTAAGCGTTCGTAAAACGTTGCAAAGCTGCTCACGAAGGAGCGCGTAAGAAGCGCTGTCAGAAGGGGCGGGAGAATCGCTATCTTCAACGAAATCTCCAAGATGGCTATCCTCTTCCTCGCCGATAGGCGTTTCGAGCGAAACGGGGTCCTGAGCGATCTTCATTATCTCTCGTACCTTATCCGGAGTCATATCGAGTTTCTTTGCGATCTCATCGGTCGTGGGTTCTCTTCCAAGATCCTGAAGAAGCTGACGTGAGGTTCTGGAAACTTTATGAATGGTTTCTACCATATGAACGGGAATACGAATCGTTCTTGCCTGATCTGCAATAGCTCTCGTAATAGCCTGACGTATCCACCAAGTTGCATAAGTTGAGAATTTAAAGCCCTTGCTATAATCAAACTTCTCAACCGCTTTCATAAGACCAAGGTTGCCTTCCTGAATTAGGTCAAGGAAATACATACCCTTACCTACGTGACGCTTTGCAATGTTAACAACAAGACGAAGGTTAGCTTCGGTAAGCTCGTCCTTTGCAGCTTTATCACCGAGAGAAATTCTCTCTGCAAGATAAGCTTCTCTTTCGGGGGTTAGGAGCGGGATCTTACCGATATCCTTCAAATACATACGGACAGGGTCATCTATGGCAAGACCTTCCTGAGAAAGAAGTTTTTCCATCTTCTCGCCTGTTTCGTAATTCTTTACATCGCGCTCGATCTCCTTAAAATGATCGTTTTCGATATCCTCGGGATTAGGAGAATCAATATCGACCTGAGTAATATCAAAATCAATATCTTCAAGTGCTTTCATTATTCCGGATTCAACTATACCGCTGGAGCTCTTCGAATCAATATAGTCATTTACGTCAATTTTTTCTCTGCTCATTTTAATATCCTTTCTCGTTCCTTTGAAAAATCAAACTATGAGCCGCTACTATCGCTTCGCATTTTTTTAATTAGCTCAGCAAGCTGGTCGAAGGTAGTCGCGCCTTCTGCGTTTTTCTTTTCCATAGAACTTTTAAGTGCATTAATACTTTCAAAAAGAACGTCGTCGCCGTTATTTGCAAGCGCCATTCTTTCGTTCTTTATTTTTGTAATTCTACCTATCTCCTCGGGAGTGAATGTTTCGTTGAGATTCGGAAAAACATCTCCGCCGGTATAAGCATCCTTAACATAATTAAAAACTTTCTTATTAAACTCGGTGAAAAAGTTATCTTCGGTAAGAATAGCTTTTTCAAAAACGGTTTTTCTATGCTCTGCAAAAAGTAGCAATAAAGCCAGAATAGTTTCCTCGTGCCTTGCAATAGCGGGTGCTTTTGCAAAATCGGGATTTACTTTATCAGCATAACCTGCTGCCGATTGCCGTGCCTTCAGACCTTCCGTTGCTTTGTAGCTTCTTTTGTTTTTTTGAATAATTCTTTCAACGTCAGCCTTGATGCTTTTTGCTTCTATACCCGTTGCTTTGGAAACGAGTTGTACGTATACTTCTCTTTCTGCCTCGGAATAAACCCTGGAAATTTCGTTTTCTAGCATAGCAACAACTTTGACTCTATCTTGCGGTAAATTAAGATCAAACTTTGCAAGAATGTTATCCATCTTGTACTCAAATTCGATTTTAGCACCTTCGAGCACTTCTGCAAACTTTTCTTTTCCAAAAGTTTTAATATACTCGTCGGGATCTTTTGAGCCCGGAACAACTATAACGCCAACGTCAAGCCCGGTATCTCCTATTACCTTGAGTGCTTTATTAGCAGCCTTTTGTCCCGCCTCATCCGAGTCGTAGCAGATAACCACTTTTTTTGTATATCTACTCATAAGTCTTGCCTGGTCTGAAGTGATTGCAGTTCCGAGAGTTGCAATTGCATTGGTAAAACCTGCAGCGTGTAAGGCGATAACGTCCATGTATCCTTCACATAAAATAAGCTGCTCGGAGCAAGTATGTCTTGCAAAATTCAAAGCGTAAACGTGACGCGTCTTTTTATAAACGGGAGTATCCGAGGAGTTTTTGTATTTAGGCTTCGTTTCGTTATCCATAGCTCTTCCGCCGAAAGCAATGACGTTTCCCGAAACGTCGATAATCGGAAACATCACTCTGTTGCGGAATGCGTCGTAATATTTTCCTTTTTCGCTTTTGCCACACAAAAAACCTGCTACAAGCTCGTCGTAGCTATATCCCTTTGAACGCATATAGTTCAGTAGCGAATCAAAGGTATCAGGAGCATATCCTAGTCCAAAGTGTCTTATCGTCGAGAGTGAAAGACCTCTTTTCTCGGTGAAATAGGAAAGCGCAGATTTTGCAGCATCGGTATTTGCCATAAGACATCGATGGAAAAAGTTTGCGGCATCCGCATTCATTTTGAACATTCTGTCCCGATTAAACTTTTTCTCTTCTCTTAGTGGCTTATCGTTGTCAACAATAGTAATACCCGCTCGCTTTGCTAAAAATTCAAGCGCATCGGGATAATCAAGATGCTCCATTTGCTTTATAAAAGTTACAGCATCTCCGCCGATACCGCAGCCGAAGCAATAAAAGCTTGATGTTCTTGGATACACTGTAAAAGAAGGACTTTTCTCACTGTGAAACGGGCAAAGTCCCTTATATGTATCACCGGCGCGCTTCAAATTGACGTAACTTGAAATCAGCGGCTCGATATCGGTTCTTGCAAGAATCTCTTCAATCGTTTCTTTACTTATCATAAATGTCCCCCTTCCCTTGTGTTTTTATTCATTTCAATATACGACATCAACTGCAAAAAACACTTTTAATTTTTGAAATTATTCTCTAAAATCGTATTTTTTATCTAAAAATTCTATTTTACATCTTCCGGAAGTCGTTTCCGCAAGCTTACGGCATAACTCTTCATATGAATCGGAAATAACATTTCCTAAGATGACCACGTTTTCAGAATATTCGGTATCATCGGTACAAAAATCGAAATCGGAAAGTATGTTACCTATCTTCTGATAATCCGAATAACTCACCTCAATACTTAAAACAGTAAAGGTGTCATATTTTATTATTTTACCATTCTTTAATGCGCCCAGCGCAGCTTCTGTATATGCATGAACAAGTCCGCCTGTGCCGAGAAGAATGCCTCCAAAATAACGAACGACCACAATAACTGTATCTGTTACACCGTTTTTTCTTAGAACATCAAGAACGGGCATTCCCGCTGTTCCCTGTGGCTCTCTGTCGTCTGTAAAACGCATTGTGGAGTTTTCTCTCAAAACATAAGCATACACCCAATGCCTTGCATCAGGATATTTCTTTTTGATATTCTGTATAAAATCAAGAGCCTCCTGCTCTGCCCTGACGGGTTTAGCAAAACCAAAAAACTGCGATTTTCTGTCTTCAAAATAATATTCGCCAAGCTCCTTTAAAGTTATATATGAATCCATAAACTTATTCCTCGCAAATATATTTTTGAAGCATTCCGCGCTCCGGAGCACCAAGTATTGCCCGAATGTATACTCCTTCTGCGCGGTAATCTACCTCGAGCACGGTCGAAGTGTCATATAAGCTGCTGAGAACGGATTGCTCAGAGTAAGGCAAAAGGATAGCGCATTCACGTTTCCCTTCATGAACAACGTCCTCAATCATCGAAAGAAGCTTGTCTATCCCGCGGTTTTCCTTCGCAGATACTATAACGGTTTTTTCGCGTGGAACGGCATAAGATGCTCCGTCAATCTTATCGGATTTATTATAAACATAAATTCGCGGCTTATCACCTGCGGAAAGATCGGATATTATCCCCTCGGTTACTTCCAAGTGCTCTCCAACCTCCGGATCGGTAATATCGGAAACAATTAGAAGCGCATCAGCATAAGTCACTTCATCAAGCGTTGATTTAAATGCCTCTACCAGATGATGCGGAAGCTTTCTTATGAATCCAACAGTATCTGTAAGAAGCACAGTTTCACCGCAAGGAAGCAAAAGCTTCCTTGTTGTTGGGTCGAGGGTAGCAAATAGCTTGTCCTCGGTTAGAACATCTGCCCCTGTAAGTAAATTTAGCAAGGTTGATTTTCCTGCATTAGTATAACCTACTACCGCTATTTTTGGAAGTCCGCTTCTATCCCTTTGCGCGCGCATTACTCCGCGATTATGTTCGAGAAGTTTTAATTTTGCTTCGAGCGCGGTTATCTTCGAGTGAAGATGACGCCTGTCACTCTCAAGCTGAGTTTCTCCCGGACCGCGAGTACCGATACCGCCGCCCTGCCTTGAAAGCTTTGCGCCTTTTCCCACAAGTCTTGGAGCCGTATATTTTAACTGCGCTAATTCGACCTGAAGCTTTCCTTCTCCCGTCGTAGCATGAAGGGCAAAAATATCGAGTATAAGCATACTTCTGTCGATAACATCAACGTCCCCGATGTCATCTTCCAGGTTTCTTATCTGCATAGGAGATAATTCAAAATCAAATACAACAAGCTCTATATCGTTCGCATCGCATATTTCTTTTATCTCTAAAACTTTTCCGCTTCCGATAACCGTTCGCGGTTCAAGCGTAGGTTTTACCTGGATCACTCTGGCGTAGGCTTGTCCGCCGGCAGTTTTAAGAAGACGCTCAAGCTCATCCAGGCTTCTTTCGCATTCTTCCAGCTCAGCAGTAGTTTTTACAACCGAAACAAGCACGGCTTTTTTTATATTATTGTCTTCCATAAAGCCTCCTTTTTGAAAATAAAAGAGCGTGGATAACTTTTGTAGTCTATCCAACGCTCTTTGATAGGCAATGATAACCAAAAATGATTACTTGGTCATTGCAAGACGCTTCTTGAACTTATCAACGCGTCCGCCTGCATCTACAAATTTCTGCTTACCTGTATAGAAAGGATGGCACTTGGAGCAGATTTCAACGTTAAGATCGCCCTTTACGGAATGGGTCTTAACAGTTTCGCCGCAAGCACATCTGATGGTAGCTTCTTTGCATTCGGGATGTATTCCAGCCTTCATTTTAACACCTCTTTACATAATTATTCATTTTAATTGCTATTCATTATAACATATATTTTTTTAATTTGCAATAGTTTTTCAAAAAAAATATTGAAATATTGATTTTGGTAAATAAACTTGACGATACTTATATTTTTTCCTCGATTTTCTTACGTAATCTATGCATTATTTTTTTCTCTAGTCTTGAAATGTAACTTTGAGAGATACCAAGCTCGTCTGCTACTTCTTTTTGCGTCAATTCCTCCCTTCCAAAAAGACCGAAACGCATTTCGATTATAATTCTTTCTCGTTCTGAGAGGCCTGAAACCGCCTCCCTGACAATTCGTCTTTCTTCGTCCTCTTCCATTTCTTTGAAGACGCAATCGGCATCGCTGCCGAGTATATCCGACAGCAGAAGCTCATTGCCGTCATAATCGACGCTTAGCGGTTCATCAATAGAAATTTCCTTTTTTCTTTGAGAACTCTTCCTGATAAACATTAATATTTCGTTTTCAATACATCTTGATGCATAAGTAGCGATTTTTATATTTTTATCCGCGTTATAAGTTTGCACTGCTTTCATTAGACCCACGGTTCCTATTGATATAAGCTCCTCAAGACCGACGCCTGTATTTTCAAAACGTTTTGCTATATAAACGACTAACCTGAGATTATGCTCTATCAGAGTTTGCCTTGCGTGATCATCATGAATCTCTGAAATAAGCTTTTCCTCTATCTCTGTTTCCAAGGGAGGCGGTAAAGTTTCGCTCCCGTTTATATAATAGACATTTTGTTTTCCTAACAGCTTATAAATTATATTTTTTATAGTAAGTAATATTTTCATTCTAACATTGCGAGCGGAACAAGTGCCGAGTATCCGCTGTAGCTTCCCTCCTCTTCATCAAGTGCAATTACTATATTTTCATATTTTTCGTCTCTTCCTTTTATTTTTATGTAATCTGTCCTTATCCCCATCAGTATTTTATCAGCCCCAAACGAACGTATAGGAATCACTCTTATTCTCTTTTTTATATTGCTATCAATAGAACACGATATGTTAAAATTATCCTTTATCATTTCCAAAGAATTCTTTTTAACAATTATTACCGGACGCGCATCGAGTGGATCGCAAACTAAGCAACCGCTGTCAACGAGGCCTGTAATTCGTTCCTCTTTATCATTTAGTCCTATTGTTATCTCGATGTTTTTTTCTGCTCCAATATTATTAAATGCCGAGTATAAGAGTTTCAAGAGTCCGTAAGCTATAAGGATTATCAAAGACAGAATGAGCAATGTTCTATTCTGCGCTCCGAAAGTCTCGGTTGATACAATTGGATAAATATATGTATCGAGCAAATTATATATTAAATTAACAAAGCCTCCGATTAGAGTTTCAAATACAAGAAAAGCTATATAAAATTTAAATTTTCTTAATAATGTCGACTTGTTGATAAAAATTTCGATAGTTAACCAGGTTCCGATAAGTAAAATTGCAAGAAAAACAAAACCTACGGGTACAACTAATGCTATTACCGAGGCTAGCAGCGCTCCGAAAGTACTTGATAATATTAATCTTTTGACCGTGCTTTCAACCTTTGTAAAAAGCGCAGAAAAATACAAAGCAAGAATGTCCACCGTAAAATTTATTAAAAAATAAATATCAATATAAAACGTCTGCATCTTCAACCTCATAATTTTTATAAGGTTATTTTAGCATTTAACTAACGATTATTTTGTCATAATAAGTTGCATTAAAAATAAAACTAAAAAAATAAGCACAACGCTCAATCCACATCAAATGAATTGTGTTGTGCTTATATTGTACCAAAGAGGCTACCTCTAGTTTAAAAAAATGATATTTTTAAGTCATTTTAGGTTGCTCCTAAGTGCGCCGACCTCTGAAAATCATTTATTAAATTTATTTTCAAGTATATCGGCGCATCTTTCCATATAATCGCCTTCAAAAAGCTCAATAACGCCGCGGTCGCACTGATTTGCAAGATCTTTATCAATTGGAAGCTTTGCGAGTACCAAGGTGCCGTAATTCTTTGCCAGCTCCTCGATTTTGCTTTCACCGTAAGGTCTTATCACCTTACCGCAATCGGGACAAACGATATAACTGTAATTCTCAACAAGTCCAAGAACGGGAATGTCCATAAGCGAAGCCATATTTACTGCCTTTTCAACTATCATCGAAACAAGCTCCTGCGGGCTTGAAACAATGATAATTCCATCAAGCGGCAGGCTCTGGAAAACAGTAAGAGGAACATCTCCTGTTCCGGGAGGCATATCTACAAACATATAGTCTACTTCATTCCAAACAACCTCGCTCCAGAACTGCTTAACGGTGCCTGCAATAACAGGACCTCTCCAGACAACGGGCTTAGTTTCCTCATCGACAAGCAAATTCAAGCTCATAACTTCAATTCCGGTTTTTGTTATCGCCGGGAACATACCAAGCTCAGAACCCTGAATCTCTCCCCCCTTAAGGCCGAAAGCCTTTGGGATAGATGGGCCTGTTATATCAGCATCGAGAATTGCGCATTTATATCCTCTGCGTCTCATAGTAACAGCCATCATAGAAGTGACGAGCGATTTTCCAACACCGCCCTTTCCGCTGACAACGCCGATTACTCTTTTTACGTTACTTGCCTTGTTCTGAGGTGCAAGCAGTGATTCTTTAGAACATTTGCTTGAGCATTCAGAACAATTGTGATTACATTCTGCCATATTTTATCTCCTGAATATGTTATTTATCAAATAGTTTTAATTGTGATTACACCGTTATTCACATCAAGATGAGCACCGATTATCTTATCGGGATACGCATCAATAATAGTGTTAGCTATGAGGTCCTCAACGTTTCTTTCTATATAGCGTCGCATGTTTCTCGCGCCGTATTTGTCCGAGAATGATTCTTTTGCTATGAAGGAAAGAAGCTCGTCCGAGTATGTTATCCTTATTCCCTTTTCTGCCATTCCGAGCGAAAGCTTCTTAAGCATAATTCCTGCAATTCCGATAAAGTTCTCACGAGTTAAGCTGTTGAAGGTGATAATTTCATCGATTCGGTTAATAAACTCGGGACGAAGAAAAGCTGACAATGCTTTCTCAGTCTTATCGGCTACTCTCGATATCTTGTTTTCGGCAAATCCGGGAATGGATGATGAATTATCACTTCCCGCGTTGGTAGTCATAATAATTATTGTGTTTTCGAAGTTGACAACTCTACCTTGAGCGTCGGTTATTTTGCCGTCATCAAGGATTTGCAAAAGAATGTTCAGAACATCGGGATGCGCTTTCTCGATCTCATCAAAAAGAACTACCGAGTAAGGACGTCTTCTTATCTTCTCGGTTAGTTGACCTGCTTCATCATAACCTACATATCCCGGAGGCGCGCCGATAATTCTGGATACCGAATGCTTTTCCATAAATTCGGACATATCAAGTCGTATGAGAGATTCGGGTTGTTTGAAAAGCTCACTCGCGAGAACCTTTACAAGCTCGGTTTTTCCCACGCCCGTAGGTCCTGCAAATATCATAGAAACGGGATTTCTTCTGTACGAAACACCTGCTCTTTTACGTTTAACAGCGCGCACAACGGCATTTACTGCTTCGTCTTGCCCAATAATCTTTTCGGATATTTTTTCCTTAAGACCGACGAGCTCGCTTATTTCACCTTCTTTTATATCCGATGCCGGAATACCCGTCCATATCTCAACTACGTTTGCAAGATCGTTTACTGAAAGCGAAAGTCCCGAAACAATATTGTCAAGCTCTCTGTTACGCTCTTCAAGACGAAGAAGCTGAACTTTAACGTCAGCCAAATCCTTATAGTTAGCTTCGGTCTGACCTTCGGGTTTCTCTATCTGTGCTTCAAGAGCAGCCTTTTTATCCGAATACATCGCAAGAAGCTTCGTATTCTTTTTCTTTTCGTTGAGTTCAGCTGACGAAAGTGCAGCTCTGGATGCAGCTTCATCAATAAGGTCTATTGCCTTGTCGGGCAAAAATCTATCCGTTATATATCTCTCGGAAAGCATAACGGCAGATCTTGCTATTTCATCCGAAATTCTTATAGAATGGAAATCTTCGTAGTACTTCTTTATGCCCGAAATTACGTCAACGGTTTCATCAATAGAAGGCTCGTTGACCATAACCGGTTGGAATCGTCGCTCAAGAGCGCTATCCTTTTCAATATGCTTTCTATACTCCTTAAGCGTCGTTGCGCCTATAACCTGAATCTCTCCTCTTGAGAGCGCAGGCTTAAGCATATTTGCGGCGCTCATACTGCCCTCGGAGTCGCCTGCGCCGACAATATTATGAACCTCGTCGATAACGAGTATAATATTACCCGCCGTTTTAATCTCCTTTATCAAACCGAGTATTCTTGATTCAAACTGCCCTCTGAACTGCGTACCCGCAACGAGCGCGGTAAGATCAAGGAGCCATACCTCGCATTCTGCAAGACGTTCGGGAACAGCCTTGTCCACTATCCTCTGGGCTAAAGCCTCGGCAATAGCGGTTTTACCAACGCCCGGTTCTCCTATAAGACAAGGATTATTTTTTTGCCTTCTGCAAAGTATCTGTATAACTCTGTTTAACTCTCTATCTCTTCCGATGATCCTATCAACCCTACCGTTCTTAGCCTTAAGAGTCAGGTCTGTACAGTACATATTAAGAAATTTTCTGGATTCATCCTTCGGAGCAGAGCCCTTTTTATTTTTGTCATTCGCTTTAGAATTTTCTGCCGAAGGTTTAGGAGGCTGACCAAATCCGAGTCCTGCGAAGAACTTTTGAAAATCTATCGCGGGAGAGCCGCCGTCCGTTCCGTCATCAACGTCGGGCAAAGATTCCGTTGCCTCAGCAATAGCATTTTCTATTTCCCCGGACATTGATTCTATTGCCTCATCGTTTAGTCCCATATTCTTTAACATATGATCAAAGGGTTTTATGCCCATTTGTTGGGCACAGATAATGCAAAGTCCCTCCTGCACTGTTTTACCGTTATCATTTCTGGTAATAAAAACGGTTGCAGGACGTGATTTGCACTTAACACAAATTGGTAAATTCATATTCAGTACACCTGTTTATTGTTTGCAATTAAAGCTTCATAACTATTGCAAAAGGATTGATATTTTTGAAAAATTGCGTAATTGCACCGCTTACGGCATCTTGTGAAAATACTCCAACTATATTAGCAACGATACAAGCAATTACCATTGAGATTACAGCGCCAAGGAGTAATCCCAAAAATTTATTAATTTTACCGAGTATTCCCGTTGTAAAAACAGCATCAAGAAGCTTTATAAGAAGTGACAGCACAAGCATAAATACAATGAACAATACTAAGTAAGTCACTACGACTGCTATCAGGTTTCCAACAGGAGTAGCCATTTCTTTGGAAATTACAGATAGAACCTCTTCCGTTGTTGCTTCACTACCTACCGAGCTCATATCAAGCTTGAAAATCTCAGCAAGGAACTTAAGAACAGAAGAAACTGCTTCGGCAGAGACTTCCCCCGTCGAATCGGGACAAGCCTCAACAAGAGATTTATAAATCCACGAATCGATCTTTCCTACAAAGAAAGGTCTGGTCCAAGCATTTATTATAGGTGAAGAAATTACAATCGTCAAGCATGCTGAAGCCACAAGCTTTAGGGGCTTTGTTATACTTCCGAAAAAGCCTCTTTTAAAGCCCAGAAGAAGTCCAATCAGCATAATGACAAGCAAAATAATGTCTAAAACTGTCATATATTTAATCCTTTCGTTTTCAGAATTTCTAAAACATTATACCTCTATTTTCGGTGGGTGTCAATACGGGTAATAAAATATTTTATTTTTGTTTATAATTATTTAACGACAACGTTCGACTCTCCGTATATAGATCTGAGCCTTGATAAAACTTTTTCGTCTGAGGAAAGCGTTATATTTTTGATTGCAATATATTTTCTTTCCGAAGCATCGAAAACCGCTATCGGAACAATTCCTGGATTCAAATTTGCAATTCTGTAGATCGGAGTTAAAAGACTCTCATCGAATTTATCAACCTTGACATATATTCTTTCTTGCTTTTTTTCGTGTTTATCTAAATTCGACACATTTGCAATAGCTTGTTTTTTGAAGGATGAATTGCTGATTAACGGCAGAATTTTTGATGCCAATATTTTAGGCGCATCGCCTTCCTCTTCACTAATTTTTCCTTCAATAATAACAGCGTTTTCCTCGTTTATCTCTCCGGAAAAACGATCATACTGCTTTGCGAAAACTATTACTTCTATTTCAGCAAGCCTGTCCTCTACGCTAATAAATGCCATTACATCTCCATTTTTGAGAGTTTTTGTCTTTTTGGCAGTAATTATACCCGCAATTCTAACTTGAGTGTTATCAACGTATTTCTTATCAACCGACACATCTTCCGACATTGAATCTTCGATAATATCCGATATACTGTCAACGTTAAGCTCTTCTATATGAGATGTATAATCATCAATCATATGACCAGAGAAATACATTCCCGAGCTCTCCTTTTCAAGGACAAGCAGCTCTTTTAATGAATATTCCTCAAGATCGGGGTAAGAATAGTTCGACTTTTCTTCCGAAATACCACCCATAACCATAGAGAACATATCCATTTGACCGGATATATTGTTTCTTTTTCTTCCTTGCTCCGATTCGAGAATATGCTCATAAGATGCAAGGAGTGCGCTCCTCGGAACGCCTAAAGAGTCAAAGACACCGCATTTGATAAACGATTCGAGCGTTCTTTTGTTGATATCACTTTCTCCGAGTCTTGAAACAAACTCATCGAAGCTTTTGAATTTTCCTTTCTGTCTTTCTCTGACAATAGCTTCCGTAAAGTTTCTGCCAACGTTCTTTATCGCAAGCAAACCAAAACGTATAGAGCCGTCAGTTACTGCAAAATCGGATTGACTCAGATTTATATCGGGCGGTAAGACTTTAACGCCGAGTTTTCCCGCATCAGCGATATATTCTTTCAGCTTTGTGGTATTATCGAGCACACTTGTCATAAGAGCCGCAAAATATTCCGCAGGATAATGCGCCTTAAGATATGCCGTTCTGTAAGAGATGATACCATAAGCAGTTGCATGGCTTTTATTGAAAGCGTATTTAGCAAAGCCGACCATATCATCAAATAATGAGTTAGCGCAGGATTCATCAATTCCATTTGCTTTACATCCATCAACAAAGCTGGTTCTTTCTGCGGTCATAGCATCTGTTTTCTTTTTTGACATCGCGCGTCTTACAATATCCGCACGAGCATAAGAATACCCTGCAAGCTTTCGGCAGATCTGCATTACCTGTTCCTGGTATACGATACATCCGTACGTGACATCAAGTATATCCTCAAGCTCAGGCGTTCTGTATTGTATTTCTTCTTTTCCGTGCTTTCTTTCGATAAATGAGTCTATCGAGTCCATGGGTCCAGGCCTGTAAAGAGCAATTACTGCTATAACATCCTCAAGCGTTGTCGGCATAAGCTTTGCCAAAACCTGCTTCATTCCTCCGGATTCAAGCTGGAAAACGCCGTCTGTTTTTGCATTGCAAAGCAATTCGAACGTTTTTTTATCTTCCAATGATATCTTAGAAATATCAAAATCAGGATATTTCTCTCGTATTGCAAGCTCCGCATCGTGAATGACACTTATATAACGCAAGCCGAGAAAATCGAATTTTACGAGTCCGAGTCTTGCATCTGTGTTCATATCAAACTGAGTTACAATACCTGTTCCGCTGTAAGATAACGGAACGTACTTGTAGGTAGGCTCCTCGGTTATTACAACACCCGCTGCGTGAGTCGAGGCGTGACGCGGCATACCTTCGAGGCTTTTGCTTATATTTATAAGTCTGCGAACATCCGGATCGTTATCGTAAATTTCTTTTAGCTCTTTCGAAGCCAACGCCTTTTCAATAGTAATATTTAATTCTCGTGGAATAAGCTTTGCTACAACGTCAACCTGAGAATAAGGCATACCGAGAGCTCGTCCGACATCTCTTACGGCAGCTCTGGCAGCAAGTGTTCCAAATGTTGCTATCTGAGCGACCTTATCGTCGCCGTATTTTCTTTTTACGTAATCTATTACTTCCTCGCGTCTGTTATAACAGAAGTCAATATCAAAATCGGGCATCGATACTCGCTCGGGATTTAAAAATCTTTCAAATAGCAGATCGAAGGCTATCGGATCGACATCTGTTATTCCAACGCAGAAGGCAACAAGACTTCCCGCGCCCGAACCTCTTCCCGGTCCGACCGGAATATCATTGCGCTTTGCATAAGCAACGAAATCGCTTACTATAAGATAATATGCGTTGAAGCCCATTTTATCAATTACGGAAAGCTCATAATTCATTCGCGCAATATATTCTTCCTTTGAATGCGACTCGTAATCGAATCTGCCGTTTGCCTCATGCTTTTTAAAACCGCTCCAGGCAAACTCATTCAACGTATCCTTATGCGTTTTCCCGCTTTCCGATCGAAAATCCGGTAAATGAAGCTTATCAAATTCAAACTCAAAATTGCATTTATCCGCAATGACCGACGTGTTTTCAATTGCTCCTTTGTAATTTTTAAACAGCTCGGTCATCTCTTTTTCTGTTTTAAAATAATATTCGTTCCCCTCGAAACCGAAAGGTCTGCCATCGGTTATTACGTTATTCGTCTGAATGCAAAGCAAAGTTGCCTGGGTATCGGCATCATTTCTTTCAAGATAATGTACGTCATTGGTTGCAACCATTGGGATGCCGCATTTTTCGCTTATTATTTTAATACCAAAGGCTACCTTAAGCTCGTCCTCAATCCCGTGATTCTGTATCTCAAGATAGAAATCCTCGCCGAATATCTCTTTCATTTCAAGGGCATACTTTTCTGCCTCCGCCATGCTCCCGGCAAGTATCAATTGAGGAATTTTACCTGCCAGGCACGCAGAGAGCGCAATAAGACCTTCGTGATATTCTCTTATAAGGTCCATATCAATTCTCGGCTTCATATAAAAACCGTTAACGTAGCTTTCGGATACCATATAACAGAGGTTTTTATAACCGATATCATTTTTGCAAAGCAAAATCAAGTGATTACCCGAGGAATCGCCTTTTCCCTCCTTGAGATGACGGCTTCTTGGCGCAACATATACCTCGCAGCCGATTATTGGTTTTATACCTTGACTCTTCATTGCATCATAAAACTCAACCGCGCCGTACATTACACCGTGGTCGGTAATGGCAACGGCTGTCTGACCGTCGGATTTTGCTTTTTCAGCGATCCTGCTGATTCTTGTCGCTCCGTCGAGTAAGCTATATTCTGTGTGTAAATGCAAATGTGCAAATTTTCCCATCGGTAAACCTCCTTCCCGAAATATTAAAGATTATATTTCATAAGAAGCTCTTTTCCAAGCTTCATAATTTTTGCCATTCTATGTGTCAGTCCGGACTTTGATATTGGCGGAACCGACAACCTTGCTAATTGACTTAAAGAAAAATCAGGGTATGCAAGTCTGAGCTTGGCGGTGTTGGCTAGTTCTTCTGGGAGCATTTCCAAAAGTCTATGCTCATCAAGCTTAATAATCAAAGATAACTGAGGACCCGCCGCATCAACCGATTTCGTAATATTTACCGTGTCAAAATTACGTCGACGGTTGGCGTCGTTTAAAAATTCATTACGAATTTTAATATTCATAATCGTATAAGCCATCTCGTTAAGTTCAGCAATAGCAAAAAAGTCTTCGATAATACTACTGTTTTTAGAATATAAAATATTTTCTGTGCGTCGTGTTACCGTTTTCATGTCAAGTCCAATTGACTCAAACAACATAGCAAATAATGAAATGCGATTTCCTAAAGAAAATTCAAGGCAGAATTGCTTGTTTGGGTCAGAAAACCTTCCGCAAGCAAAAAACACTCCTCGCAAAAATGAAGCAACGCAGGACTGACATTTTTCTGTAAAAAGAGTATCCGCTTCATCGAGTGACAAAACATAGCTCCTCGCCGATTTGCTATCGAAGAAAAATCTTTTTCCTCTTCCGCCGCTTTTTGAAGGCGAAAGCGTTATTTCTTTACCGTAAAACTCTTTAATTAAATTTTCCAAAAAGGAGACCTGCTCATCTTTTTCAAGATTAATATATACGTTCTTATCTTCTCCAATATAAGCTTTAGATGCAAGAACGCCTTGAAGCAGCGCGCGCCTACAGCAAACATTTTTGTATGGCATTTCCATAATTGACATTTTCACACCGTATGATACTGACATAATCTCCTCCTTTCCTTTAATAAAAGCTCTACTTTATAATTTCAGCTTCTCTTATCAAATGTATACCGTATTTATTCACTGCGGCATATTCTATATACTCAGCCAATTTTTCGATTTCATTTACCGTACATTTATCTGAATTCACAATAAATCCCGCATGCTTTTTAGAAACCGATGCTCCTCCAACCGTATAACCTTTCAGTCCCAAATCATCAATCAATTTTGCAGGAATAACACCGTCGCGTCTTTTATAAAAACTACCTAAGCTCGGCTCGTTCGGCTGTTGAGCTCTTCTTATTTGCGTAATTCTTTTGAAATCATTAAAACACTTTTCTTTTTCTGAAGGTCTTGTTTTTAACCTGCATTCAATCAAAGCAAGCGTACTACTCTGCAAATAAGAGTATCTATATGAAAATAATAAGTTTTCCCTATCTAAAATCAATGTTTTAAAGTTTGATGTATCGAAAAACTCTCCCGAGATAAAAAAATCTGCAATTTCTTTTCCGTACGCTCCGGCATTGTTTCTTACAGCACCGCCGATGGTTCCGGGAATTCCGAAAAGTTCGCTCGCAATCTCTTTGTCGTTATGAGCCGCAAACCTAAGTATTTCACTTATAGTAGCGCCTGCCTCGGCTACGATATTTTCACCTTCGATTTTAATAGATTTTAAATTTGATGTAAAAATTACAGCCCCGTCATATCCATTATCCGAAAAGCAACTATTTGTGCAACCGCCTAAAATTTTAAATTTTATATGAAAGCGGCTGCATGCCATAACCGCAGCAGTAAACTCTTTTTTGTTATTGGGATAAATAACAGTTTTGATTTGACCGCCTGCTTTGATAGAGGTGATTTTTGACGAATCTACGTTTTCTTTATAATTTAAACCCTGCGCCAACAGATAATCGATAAATGTCAAATTTATAAAACCTCACTGTGCGTTTTTATAAATTTCTTTCTCCTTAAGCATATCAACAGCAGCCTCGCGCTGCGCATCTGTAACGTTCAATCCTCCGAGAATTCGCGAAAGCTCACCGACGCGTCCATCATAATCGAGAACGGTGACCGAAGTTTCAACAAATCCCGAAAGGTCATTTTTATTAATCAGATAATGAGAGTCTGCAAGAGAAGCGATCTGAGCGCTATGTGTAACACAGAATATCTGCGTGGTTTTAGCAAGAGATAACATCTTAATACCGATTTTTCTTGCGGTTTTACCCGATACACCCGCATCGATCTCGTCGAATACTATCGTCAAAACACCGTCTTTATCCGCAATTACACTCTTAAGAGCCAGCATAATTCTTGCCAACTCACCGCCTGAGGCGATTTTTGCCAGCGGCTTTGGCTCAAGACCTTTGTTCGCGCTGATTAAAAATTCAACGGTATCATATCCGAACGGCGTTAACTTCTTTTCACCGGAATTATTGCTCTCCTTAATCGATACAATGAAAACGACCTTTGGCATATCAAGAAATTCCAGCGTTTCGCATACGGATTTTTCAAGAATTTTTGCGCCTTTAATTCTACGTTCGTGAATTTCAGTTGCAATTTTCAATGCAGAATTGTATGCATCTCTTTCTTTATTTTCAAGCTCTTTGATTAGCGTTTCGGAATTTTTCATCAACTCAAGCTCGGAAAACGCCTTTTCTCTGAAAGCCAAAACCTCCGAAACAGTCAATCCGTATTTTCTTTTAAGTTTTGATATTTTATCAAGTCTTGACTCTATGCTATTGAGCTTCTCTGTCGGATCTTCGTCATCAATCTCAAGAGTTGCATACACCTCTTCGGCAATATCGTCAACCTGATAACGAAAATCGCGAAGGCGTTCCGCATATTCTGCAAATTCCGGTATAACGTCGGAGATTGAAGAAAGCGCTGCTATGCTTCTGTCGAGAAGATATGATATGCTTCCCTTTTCGCTTCCTTTGAGCGCCTTGTAGGCAAAGCCCGACTGTTTACTTATTCTCTCGCTGTTTTTAATTTTAAGCTTTTTATCAATAAGCTCCTCTTCTTCCCCATCTCGGAGGTCTAAGGAATCGATATCGTTAATCTGATATTCAAGAATCTCTACGTAGCGCGCCCGCTCTTGCTCTTTTTCGGTTATATTCTTAATCTCACGTCGAATAGATTCGTATGCGCTATATAGTTTATCATATTCTGAAATCAATTCTTCATTGCCGGAGATCAGATCAAGTATTGAGATATGATTTGCGGAATTTGTCAAAGAATGGGTATCACTCTGACCGTGAATATTAACAAGCATCCCGGATATCACTTTTAAAACAGCCAGACTTACAGTTCTGCCGTTTATCTTTATCTGAGATTTTCCATCCAGTGAGATACTTCTTTGAATCAGAACATTCCCTTCTTCGTCAAGTGCAACGCCGGCATCCTCAAAAACGCATTTTGCTGCATCGGATAAATCGGAAAACAGTCCGCTTACCATAGCGGTACTCTCGCCTTTTCGGATAAGATCTTTTTCTGCTTTTTTACCGAGCAGTAAATTTATACTATCAATTATAATAGATTTTCCTGCACCCGTTTCTCCTGTCAGAGCGGAGAATCCACCCGTAAAATCAATATCAACCGACTTGATAACGGCAATATTTTCAATGTGTAGCGAATTTAGCATTGTTTAATCTCCAAGATAGCGTCATGCGAGTTTAAATGCGATCTTAAGACTTGTTTCCATAGAGCGCGCGATGTCATCATCGGGTGTAACAACTATTATTGTATCATCACCCGCAACAGAGCCTACGATATCATCGTGATTTATAGAATCAACGCAAACCGCAATAGCGTTAGCCATTCCCGAAAGAGTTTTTACTACTACGATATTCTTTGCGGCCTGGATTTTAATAACGGCTTCTGTAAGTGCGGAATTCATAACCGTTTTATTATTTTCACGCTTAACATCGGGTACTATGTACTTATAAGAGCCGCCCGCAGTAACTGCCTTAACAAGCTTAAGCTGATTAATATCTCTTGATATAGTCGTTTGAGTAACTATATAACCTGCTTCCTTCAGCTTTATAATCAACGCTTCCTGGGTATCAATATTATATTTTTCAATAATCTCAAGAATTTTTTGCTGTCTTGCGTTTTTCATATTATATCCTCCAGAATTTGCATTTTACTGAACAAATTTGAAAACATATTATTATCCTTGAATGTCAAAACTTTCAAAGTCTTTACCGATGGCTTTATCATACACTTTTCGCCGGGTAACAGTTCATACAATAACCTTCCGTCAACAGAAAGATTAAGAGACTCCGGTGACATATTCTTTATTCTTATCTCCTCGTTAGCCGCAAAAACTATCGAGCGGTTAAAGAACGAATGCGGAGCTATGGGAGTAACGATAACGGCTCCGGCATCGTGAGAAACTATCGGACCACCTGCTGAGAGCGAGTATGCGGTTGATCCTGCGGGAGTTGATATAACCAAGCCGTCAGCTCTGTATCTCACTCCACCCTCCTTACTGTAAAGAACAAAATCAGCGATTCCAAGATAAGACGGATGCGATAAAACAACGTCGTTTACCGCAAGTCTTTCAAGAATAATATCATTTTCTTTATTGATGTATGCTTCGAGAAGCATTTTCTCATTGATTTTATATTCATCTGTTGCGATAAATTCAAGCAAAGAAAGGTCATCAGGCTCAATCTCGCTCAAATACCCGACCTTGCCAAGATTAATTCCAAGGATAGGAATATCCAGACTTATTGCAAAAAAAGCAGCATCGATAAATGAACCGTCACCGCCTATTACGAGAACAAGCTCTGTGTTACCCGGAATACTATCAACGAAAGTACAGCCCAAAAGACCGCAGTCCGCGTAAATATTTAAAACGGATACATCGCAGCCAAGACTATTTAATTTTTCAAATACACGTTTTGTAACAAAATATTCTGCGTCCTTCTTTGGATTTGGTACAAGGAAAATATTTTTCATATCAATCACCGTGAGGAATTTTTTTAAAATGCGCTAAATATTCAATATTTCCGTCACCGCCGATTATCGGCGAAACGATAGACGAAACACATTCAAAGCCAACACCTTTTGCATACTCAATTACCGAATCTCTGGCGTTTTGACGAATCTTATCATCCTTAACTATTCCGCCTTTACCGATATTTGATCTTCCAACCTCGAACTGAGGTTTTATCAGACAAATAAAATCAGCTCCAAATGCAAGACAGTCGTAAAGCGGTTTCATAAGATAAGTTGCGGAAATAAATGAGACGTCCATTACCGCTATATCAGCTAAATAATCAAAATCAGTTAGACTCATATACCTTGCGTTAAAATTCTCTATCGACGTGACTCTCGGATCTTCGCGTAATACGGGTGCTAACTGACCTGTTCCCGAATCAACCGCAATAACGTGCTTTGCGCCGAATTTGAGTAAGCAATCGGTAAATCCGCCGCTGGAAGCACCGATATCGAGAGCTTTTTTTTCAAAAGGAGAAACTCCGAATGCATCAAGTGCCGCCTCAAGCTTAAGCCCGCCTCGGCTAACGTATTTTTTAGAGCTTTTATCTACGGAGATATCCGAAGACTCGGGAACATCGAATGCAGCTTTGGTAATAATTTTACCGTTTACCTTTACGCCGCCCGCCGTAATAAAATTCTTAGCTTCTGTTCTACTTGAAGCAAATCCGTTTTCAACAAGATAAACGTCAAGTCTCATCGGTATCAACTGCCGTAAATGGCTTATCCGTTACAGAACCGTCCGAGCCCTCTGTAAGTATCCTAACCTTCTGCTTTGCGCTTGATAATTTTTCTTCGCAAAATCTGATGAGCTTGACCGCTTCTTCAAATTCTTTAATTGATTCATCAAGCGCAAGATTGCCGCATTCAAGCTTTGAAACAATGTCTTCAAGCTTTACCATTGCATCTTCAAAATTTATTTTTTCTGACTTAGCCATTTTTGATTTCCTTTGTATTCTTTACTTCTGCAAGGATTTCGCCGTTCGAAATTCTTACAATAATATTATCTCCCTCGCTAACTTCTCCAACATTATGAAGGATACCTTCATTACTCGTAACCACAGCATATCCTCTTGATAATGTTGCAAGCGGACTTAGCGCGTTAAGTTTTCCCGAAACAACAGCCAGCAAATTACTTTTTCTATCAAGGAAAGATGCTATTAAAGAGGTTATTTGTTCTTTTGCGCCAACGAGTTCGTCGTATTTTGATTTAAACAGCTCATCCGGTGAAGAAAAAACAGTGTTTGATAAAATACGTGACAAGCGTTCTTCTTTTCTTTCGCACAGTCTGATAAGACTCGCTTCGCATCTGTCATAATAAGCCGATAAACGCATTATCAATTCATTCACATCAGGCACGGCGATTTCCGCCGCAGCAGACGGTGTAGGGGCTCGCATATCGGAAACAAAATCACAAATAGTAAAATCGGTTTCGTGACCGACTGCCGATATTATCGGTATGTTACATTCAAATATCCGTCTTGCAAGTCTCTCACCGTTAAACGCCCAAAGGTCCTCGATCGATCCTCCGCCTCGCCCGATGATTATAACGTCAACGAGCTTGCTCTTCTCAAAGTATTCGAGTGCTTCAATGAGATTGTCTTCCGCGCCTTCACCTTGGACGAGAGATGGATAAAGATAAATCTCCGCTGACGGAAATCTTCTACCTGTCACGTTGATAATATCTCTGATCGCCGCGCCGGTAGGAGATGTTATAACTCCGATTTTTTTAGGATAAGAAGGAATTAATTTTTTAAATTCTTTGGAAAAGAGACCTTCGACTTCAAGCTTAGCTTTAAGCTGCTCGTAAGCTAAATAAAGCGCACCTATTCCGTCGGGCTGCATCGAAGTAACGTAGATTTGATAATTTCCCGCTTGGCTATATACGTTAACACTTCCTCTGATAATTACCTTCATACCGTTTTCCGGCATAAATTTAAGCCGAGAAGCCGCCGAGCGAAACATCACGGCGCGTATTTGAGAGTCCTCATCCTTTAAGGTGAAATAAAGGTGCCCTGTTCTATGATATGTGAAATTTGAAATCTCGCCCCTCACCGAAATTGCATTCAACGTTTTATCACCGTCGAATAAGCGTTTGATATATGCATTAAGCTCGCTTACCGATAGCTCGGAGGGAGTTGTTCGTTCTCTTAACGAGGATATATCCATAAATATTTCCTGTTCATTTGTTTTCGTGAGCTCTCTTTGCCAGATATGCAATACCAACCGCATTATCGGCGGACATTGCCGGCTCGGCAAACGAGCAATCAAATTTTTCTTTAAGCATTTGCTTGATTATTGAGTTTGACATTACGCCGCCGGCGTATACAAAATGAGTTTTTCCAAACTTTTCAATATAAGCATTACTCATTTCAATAATAGCTTTTGCGATATAATTCAAAACAAAACTTGAAACAAGCGTTTTGTCATTGGTTTCCGAATATAGCTTCAAAGCCATATTTTCGAGTCCCGACAGATTCACGTAAAGTCCGTCGCGGCTTACTTTTTTATTGGGAACTTTACCGCAAAACTCAAGTGCAGAAGCTTCAATCTCTTTGCCGCAAGGAAAAGAAAATCCCATTTTAACACCGATTCTATCAATGATCTGTCCCGCGTTAAGATCTTTAGTTCCTCCGACAAGATCAGCCTTGAATCCATAAGGTAATGGACGTACGGAAAGGAGCTCCGTTGTTCCTCCCGAAATATGAAAAGCCGCAAAATCTCGAGATAACAAATCAAAATTACCCGATGAATAGATTGCAGCCATTATATGCCCGCATTGATGGGAAAATTTATATATAGGCGCTCCCGACACAACAGAAGCAGCATAAGCAGCTGCAATTCCGGATAAAAAGCAGGGCATATAAGAGCCCTCAACGTTTCTCGGCTTTTCACTAACGCCTATTGCAATTACGTTGTTATCCGATATTATAGCTCTTGCTTCATCAAATGCCGACGGCAGATTTTTAGTATGAGAAAAGACCGCATCAGATTGACGAAGCCCACGTTCACCTTCTTTTACGGTCAGAGGTCTTTTTATATTTGCGAGCAATTCTCCGCTGTCTGTCATAATTGCTACGGACGTGGTATAATTACTCGTATCAATTCCAAAAATTAAGTTTTTACTCATTTTACCTTCAAAGTATCAGCAATAGCATTGAGCACGCCGTTAACAAAAACATAAGTTTTATCATCATCATATTTTTTTGAAAGATCAACAGCCTCATTAATTGATACTATTGCAGGAACGTCCTCAAGCGATAGCATCTCAAAGGTGGAGAGCGCTAAAATAGCTTTTGATACGGGAGAAATTCTCTTTTTATTCCAACCGACAAGATTAGCATCAATAAGCTCGTCTATCTCCTTGCGTCTTTCCTGAACACCAAAAAATACCTTTTTAACATAATCGTCGAGCTTAAATTCTCTGAACTGCTCGGCATACTCAAAAATTTCAAGCGCAGTTTCGTCTTCTCTGCACTCTGCTTCGAAAAGAAGTATAAACGCGGTTTCTCTTGCTGCTTTTCTGCTCATAATATGACCTCACGTGAAGATTTTATATATTTATTATATATTTTTTTAATTTAAAAGTCAATAATAAAACGTCAAAAAGGTGAATATTTTGAATTTTTATGCATTATCAATAATCTTCATAAATTATTTGAGAAAAATTGACGAAATTTCTTTAAGTTTATAATAATGACTTGAAAAACAACACCGAGTATGGTAAAATACTATTCGAACTTAATAAGGAGATAATTATGAATAATACAGAAAAATTTATATATCACGCCTGCGCTTATACAGTTGGCGTGTCAATCGTCTTTTTTATTTTCGCAAGATTAATGAAAATTGATGAGCTTTCTATCAGCTTCTTAAGATATTTTACGATTTTTGCATTCTCGCTGGTACTCAGTGGATCCGAATTTCTCTTTACTATAGAAAAGCTTCCAAAATATTTGAGGCACATATTGCATTATCTTATCCTTTGTATAGCATTTTTCGTTGTATTTCTCACGGTGCAGAAATCTTCGGGAGAATATCAGTTCAGAGTTGACACAGTGTTCGCTGCTATTTTCATATTTTCTGCGTTTTATGTAATTGCAACACTGATCTATTTATTTGTTGCTAAATCTTCTAAAAAGACGGCAAAAGATGCAAAAGCACAAGAAAAAGCAAGCAATGCATACAAGCCGAAATTTAAATAGAATCAAGTTCTGCCGTAAATTAAATGCCTAATATTTATTTTTTTAACATTTTAAAAAGACTATCGCAACTTCTTGGCTCAAGCTGCGGTAGTCTTTTTTATTTTCATATATTTAATAATTTCAAGATTGCCTCTGCGGTCGCCTCGCCGCCTTCGTAATCAACAACGAAATCGCAAATTTCTTCATTTCTCCTTTCATCGTCGACCGAAATTATTCTGTTCACTTTATCTTCATTTGAACAGTTCTTTTCAAGAATCGAAGCTAACAAGCTACGTTTATCACGTTTAACGTACACAGTTACAACGTTCTCAAAATTAGTTTTAAGAGACATCGCGCCACATATATCCATTGTCGCTAAGACGATTTTTTTCTTACTCAAAATTTTTTCAACGTCCTGTTTTTTTGAGCCGTACCCATGCCCCGCATACATTGTTGATTCAAAGAAAGCGCCCTCATCCATCATTTTGAAAAATTTAGGCTTTGATACGTAGTTATACCAATCATTGATTTTTTCTTCGGAAGGATCCTTTGTTGTATAGCTTTTCAGTTTTTCGAATCTATCACAACACTCAAGTATTTTTTTTGCAACAACAGTTTTCCCGGAGCCCGAAGGTCCGACCAAAGCAACAATATCAGGAGCGCCTTCCGCATCTTCTTTTCTTGAATAGCTTGTCGTTATAACCTCAACAAGCTTCAAGAACTCATCGTAGTTATTTACGGCGAGCATACCGGTTGCCGAGCTGTTCCACGGTCTGCGCATCAGAATAGGATACGCCGCGTTAGAATTAAACACGTTATGCATACCGTCATCAAAAAGAATATCTACGTTAAGCTTATCCTTACGCGATCCCATATAGATATGCTCAGGAGGTATTTCGGGAAATTCTTCCATAATTCGCTCTGCTCTGATACCCATAAACTTAGGAACGATGGAAGTGCATATAAACACCTCGGTCATTTTGGAGAGCTTTCTTACGAATTCTTTTGCTCCTTCAATAACAGGCTGATTTCTGAAAAACTCAGGATCATCAAAGAAATCAAAAACAACGTCTGCTCTCGTACCGAGCTTACCCCATTTATCAAATTCATAAATGGTAAGCGGAGGATCAAATTTATATTTCTCGTTTGCAAGTCTTACTGCGTAAGGTATGCACTCCATAAGAAGATCGTCTACGTCCAGTGCTGTTGACATTCTGAATCTTTTACTCATAATATTTCCTTTTTTGCACCTTTACTTTTAAATATAAATTAAGCAAGCAATGATTTTAGATTTTCAGTTCCCTCTTTAACCGATACATAATATCGCAATGTAGCATTTAGGTTGCGCAATCCTCTATCTTTTTGAGCGCACGTCCCATATTAAGAACGTCCGCACACATAATTGATGCTGATAAATAATATTTTTTCATACAGTCACCTCATTGATTGTATTATACCACAATATAATATAAAAATCAACAGATGGTGCATTTATAATAATTATTTGACAATAAAAGCATTGACAATTTTGAATTACTCTTTAAAATAATTTATCTAGTTCCGTTTTCAATCTTGCTTTCATTTCTTTTAATTCGGTAGCAGATGGACGGTTATCGGAGCAGTACATTTTTTCTATGGGATACCACCAAACAGGACCTTTGCCTTTGTTTCCGTAGCATTCTAAATCCCCGCTTACTCTCGGAAATAGGTGCCAATGAAGGTGTGTATCTCCATTACCAAGCAATTCATAATTCATTTTTTCTGCACCAAATGCCTTTGATACAGCCTCTGCCACAACAGACATTTCTTCTAAAAACTTAATTTTTGTCGGATACTCTAAATGAAACAATTCCGTTTTATGCTCTTTAAAAAGAAAAAGTGTGTACCCCCTAAAATGCTGATTGTCGCCAATAACAACATAGCCGGTTTCTAATTCCTTGACAAACCATGGATTAATGTTTTCTTTAATCATACGAATTCTATCGCAAATCAAACACATGACCTATTTACCTCGAAAAATACTTATTTCCCCTCAGATTATACTAGATTCTAATTACAACTGCTTAATCTCATTGGCAATCATAGCCATGGTTTTGGCGTTGGTATCAATTTTAATGGTACCCAGTGCTTGATACATCGGTATTCTTGCTATGCTTCTCTCAATTACATCTTCAGAGCGAATACCTCTTTTTACATCCATTGATAATCTTTCGCACAGAGTCTTTTCATCCGCTACAAGTGAGACGCATTTCACCTCACAGTTCTGTGTATCCAGCTTCTTAAGTATGGAATCGATAATTCTCTGCTCGTGCATCACCCAACAAAAAATAATATTCTCGTATGCAGAACATTTCAGAAAATTATTGAGTAAGTAACAAATATTATTCGTCACCATTGCTTTTGTTTCATCGGTTACTTGGAACGGATTTGCATCCCAACACCAATCTCCGTCAAGAAA
>JAFQPR010000089.1 GCA_017411605.1 Clostridia bacterium
TATGTTCGAAAAACTCTATGATCTCGGCGTATTTGACGAAATATTCAATTACTACGACTCTTTAAATGCTTAATCCAAGAAAGGAGTAATGATTATGAAAATAACAAAAAAATATGAGTTACCCGAGCTTGAGATTGTTTTTGTAGACAATACGGACATCCTAACAACTTCTCTCGGAACCGAGACGACTCCCAAAGAGGATAACGACGGTATCTGGGATCTGGATATATCCAATTAATTCGATCTTTTATCCTTACAAAAAGGCAATGACCCCGCAAAACAGAACAAAAAACAGTTTTTTCAGCAGTATTTAATACAACAATCAGAAAATCAACTAAAATCAATAAAAAGTAAGGGAGGCTCTTATGAAAAAGAAATTTTTATCTCTTATTTGCCTTTGTTCCATACTGCTTGGAATGATATCTGCACTTATACCGATACAAGCGTATGCGGCAAATGAAGAAGCTATTGAAGGTGTGGGCAGCACAGCTACGGCCGACACCTCAGTCTCAATCAACAACGTCTCAGCATACGTTCTTGATTCGGGCGAATTTCAGGTAGCTGTTGATGCAACCAACGGCGCGACATACAAGCTTTATGAGCTTACGAGCGGTGCAACGGAATATTCTCTTGTTGCCGAGAGCGAATATCCGGTGATAATTGCCGATTCGTTTGAGTCCACAAGCACGTATGCAGTTTCCGTAACATCATTTAACGGTGCCGAAACCGAAAAGTTCGTAATAGAACATCTGGACGTAAAGAGCGCAAGCTACAATCCAAACAACGTATTCGAAGGCAAGGAATTCATTGGCGCAGCCAATGCACCTTCAACCGGTACCACTTACGCTTATTCAAAGCTTACTGACGGTATTATCGACCGAGACAACATCGCAAACGGAAGATTTGCCTGCACTAAAAACAGGCAGGCAGACGGTACTCTTGATCTTGGCGGAAAGTATCTTCTCTCCAATCTCAGAATATACGTATTCGGTATTGAATACGGCACTAATCTGACAATCGACGTTTTCGCGAACGGCGAATGGAAAACGGTGTTCTTTAAGGAAACCGTAGCCGAAATCAAGGAATACTTAAACGCATCGGATAACTGCCTTTACATTGATCTTGGTGCAGTTGAAGCCGAAAAGGTAAGATTCTACGCAAAAACATCTGCTGAAACCGAATACTATGTTTCCTACTTTGAAATGGAATGCTCCGGTATTCTCGTTGAAGACTTTGGCGAGTACAATGAAAATATTTTGGCAGATAAGCAGTTTAAGCCTACGAAAGCCGCAAGCGCGCTTATTTATGGTAGCGCTTATGACTATTCAATGCTTACTGACGGAGTATTTGCGCAATTCTCGGGTAGATTTTCAACTAAAAAGGAAGGTTACGCCGATGTGGTATTTGCGGACGCTATCGTTAATCTCGACGGTGAATATACGCTTTCTCAGATCAGATTTTACGACTACGTTGCAAAAAACGATTATTCGGAAAATACCGCTACCCTGATGGGCAAGAACTTCAAGCTTGAAGTGTTCTCGGAGGGCAAGTGGGTAACTGTCGCAAGCTACGCGGAAAATGCGGATATTCAAGCAAATCATCGAGTTAAATCAGGAAAAACAGGCGACGGTGAGGGCTGGATCGAGTTTGATTTAGAAAACACCAAAGCAACGGCTATAAAATTCTACAGCGAAACTGCAGGCAACAGCGTGTCCATGTTTGAAATCGAGTGCTCGGGATACAAAATTGAAAACGACGAAGAAAATATACTTATAGGAAAAGAATTTGTTCCTACCGATGCAGCATACTCGGCAGTTTACGGAGATATGCACGGCACTTATGGCTACGTAACGCTTACCGACGGTAACAAGTCTGCTACGTCAGGAAGATTCTCATCGAAAATGAGCAGTGTAGCCGATGCTACTGTCGATCTTGGTGGCGAATATGAGCTTTCATATATCAGATTCTACGATTTCGTTAAGGACACGACCTACGAAACACTCACAGAAAACTATATGGGTAACAACTTCAAGCTTGAGGTACTCTCGGGTAACGAGTGGATAACGGTCGTAAGCTACGCAACTCCCACCGATATCATCGGAAGCCACAGAATAAGGACCGGTAATACGGGACATAGCCAGGGTTGGCTTGATATAGGATTTGACGGTATTGTAGGTAGCAAGATCAGATTCTCCTCCAAGGCGGTAGGAAGCACGGTAAGTATCAATGAGATCGAATGCTTTGGAACGAAGCTCGTCGAATATGGCGGATATAGCGATAATATACTTCTGAACAAGACGTTCACAGCTGCAACAAATAGCGGGCCTATATTCAGCACCAGCTTCGATTACGACAAGCTTACCAACGGTGTGGTAACCGGTAACGACAGGCTTTCGACAAAGGTACCCGCCGTTATAGATGCAACCGTTGATCTCGGAGGCGAATACGTCCTTGATATAATCAAATTCTACGATTTTTATAATAGCACAGGTTCTGCAACCTTCCTCGGTCAAAACTTCAAACTCGATGTCCTCTCTCATGGAAGGTGGATAACCGTTTACAACTACGCGCAAAACGCGGATATCGAAGCAAACCACAGAAGAACGGTCAAGAGCGGCACCACCATTACATCCCAGTGGCTTGAATTTGATCTCCGCCATATTATGGGTGAAAAGATAAGATTCTACACCGAAAGCGTTGATGGAACGAATGCGATAAGCATCAGAGAGATCACCTGCTCATGTTATAGTTCTGTTACCGACCTCTCTCCCGTAACCAAAGATAATCTTCTTGCGGGCGCAAGCGGAGTCCTTATAAACGGAACCGAATCGTCAAGCAATTCTTTATCTAACGCAACGGACGGAAGCACGGATACTTATTTCGAGGCAAACGCTGCCAACACTTATACTGTAGAATACGATCTCGGATATATCCGTTCGGTTCACGAGCTTAAGATATACGAGCTGATCGATCCCGCAAATATTGTTGGTGGAGTTCTCTCGACGGCTTCGGATAAAACTACCGTTGAGGTATATCATAACGGCGAATGGCTAAAGGTTATAAGCGAAGTAGCTCTCGATGCAGACAGTAATTGCAATACCTTCAAGCTTTATGACGTTGAATGCAGTAAGATACGTATAACGTTCAAGAATACACGCTTGTTCGACACAGAGACGGCATACAGATGCGCGAAGATTGCCGAAATCGTTTGCACTTACCGCAACATTGGCGCGGACAGACGTCCCACACTCGCGATTTACGAAAAGATTGATAAGCTAACGATCAACACCGCCGAGCATTCTAATGCTATGAATAAGTTCCGCAACTATCTTATCGCTCCGAGTATGACAAAAGAGATTGCATCATATTATACCGAAGAAATGAAGGCATACTATGAAACTGCCATCAAGAATCTTGTCTCGGGTATTTCATTCGCCCCCAAGACGAGCATAACACTTGGCGACAGTATAGTATTAAACGTTTACGTTCCTGCGGATTCCCTTATTAAATTCACGTTCAACAACGTCGTTTATGATGA
>JAFQPR010000090.1 GCA_017411605.1 Clostridia bacterium
AAAAACATTAATAAAAACGAGGAAAACCATAGGTTTTCGACCTTGATTTCCTCAAATTTGTGCTTACTATTAAAGGGGTACTGTGTTTATTTCACAATACCCCTGTTTTTTATTCGGTTATGCCTAAATGCGACAGCCCCCCGGTTTTTAGGCCGTTTCGATACTTAGTTTTTAATTATTCTTTAAATTTTCAAAATCTTTCTTTCATAAACTTCACTCTTGCGGCGAGGGCGGATTTCGTGATCTTAGCTCTTTGCACGATATCGAAGCCGTGCATTGTGCCAAGCGTTTCATTGAGAACAACGTCAACGCCGTCGTCGCGCAATTTTTTGGCGTAAAGGATTCCGTCATCGTGCAGGCAGTCGAACTCCGCCGTTTCGATATATGCGGGTGGGAAGCCGGCAAAGTTCTCCGCTTCAACGGGCGAATAGTATATATGATCGGGGCGACTTCTGTCCACCCTCGTCATTGGAGCTATGCGCTCCGAGAGCTTCGAGTTCCACATAGGCGTATCAGTGTATTTCTTACACGCCTCGCTATTATTCCTCGCATCGAGGAATGGATACGGAAGCATCTGGAACGCGAAGCTTATTGGGTGTGCCCTGTCCTTTGCCATCATTATAACGCCGACAGAAAGCGTTGAGCCCGCGCTGTCACCGCCGATGCCGATACGTGAGGTGTCAATACCAAGCGTATCCGCATTATCATACGCCCAACACATAGCAGAATAGCAGTCTTCAAAGAACACGGGGTGGGGGTTCTTTGGCGCAAGGCGGTAATTTACGAAGATCACCTTGCAGCCGACCTCGCTCGCGTACCGCATTGCGTTTTTATAATGGTTTATAGTAAGTCGAAATAGCATGATTTCACGCTATTTCGACACAATATCTTTGATATTGTGCCAAATTTTTTATAAAAATTTGGACTAACCCATTGCAATGAATGTAGAGCATAATTAAATTCTTTGAAATTTAATTATGCAAAAGCCGATAAAATCGGCTTGTCGAAACGAGAATAGTCGTTTCGACATTCTATAATCATTATAGTGATAACCTGCCGCGGCTAGCACAAATCCCCCACCGTGAATATAAATAAGGCAGGGCGACGGTGCGCCAATTTCCTTTGGTGACATTACAAGGCACTCAATTTTTTCTCCGTCATAACTCTCAATCTCGTGACGGGCAATGTCAATATATTTATCCTTGAATATGCGTTTCGGCACTTTCATATGCGGAACGGCAAGAGTAAGAAATTTCTCGCTAATAGGCGGTTTAAAGCGCGAGAACGGAAAGAATTGTTTACTTATTTTATATTTTGGCATTCGTTTTATCCTCTTTTATAAGAAATATTTTTCAATTATTCGTTTTTGTTATAGCTTATTAGAAGCGATACACAGCTCATCAGCTTATATAAATCCGGCAGCTTCAAGCGCAATATAGAGCTTACCCAAGTTGTGGTTTGCGCCGTGCAAGCCTTCGACCTCGTAACCGCTCTGTGCCAGAACGTCACCCGCTTCAAGAAAATCGTAAAGCTCGAGATTGTAAAAATCGCATACCGCCTCAACTCCCGCCAATTCCATTTCAACTGCAATGCAGCCTTCCGCCTTACGCTCTGCGATAAGACCTTTTGTTTCTCTTATCATAGAATCGGTTGTCCACACCCTACCCGTCACGTAAGGAACGCCGAGCCTATCGAATATAGCGGCAAGCTTGCCGCTGTTTTTGATTTTTATATAATCTGCGGGCGGCGCGTAATAATACGAGCAGCCTTCGCCGCGATAGCTCTCCGTTGGAACTATGTATTTACCTTCCGTTTCTTCCCTGCTTAAGCTTCCGCAAGAGCCGAACATTATGAACTTCGTTGCGCCTGTCAGCCAGCTCACCTCATAGCACATAGAAGAAGCGAGCGCAGAACCGATACCCGTCAGATAAAAGGCAATATCGAGCCCCTTATAATTCATTTTATAAATTGGAGTTTTCCCGTTACACGCGGTAAGTTCGCCTATTTCCTCGCATTCGAAGGTGTTCAGCAAATGCTCGTGTATTTCCTTTGAAAAAACTATCAGGCATAAATCCAGTATATGCTTTTGTTTTCCGTAAAAATCTTCAAGACTTATGACCTGCTCCGTTTTTATATCATAACAATCCGTGATCATAACACTCATTCTCCTATAATGCTCTATTTTTCATTTTTAAACCGAAAGCACTTGACTTCGGAGGCTTTTTAATGTATAAATAAAATGTGAAAACATTATAGCACAAAATGCGTGCTTCTTCAACACTTTTTTATGACGGAGGCAAAAATATACTAAAAGAGGCTAGCTCATTTTTAAATTTGAGCTAGCCTCTTTGGCTTCAAAACAGTCTATTATTTTTTAACTTTTATCAGCCTTTGAATATTGCGATAAGATCGCTCCACTTTTTCTTCTTTATCACGAACCAGAGAAGCGAGAATCCGCCCGTGCCGACAGCTACAGTGCTGCCTGCGGTTATCGCAACGGTCGCGCCTGCGGGAAGTCCGCCCTTTTCGGGTATAACGACCTTCTCGCTTTCTCCGCAAACCGTGCAAGTGATAGTTCCCTCGCCCGCCTTACCGGTCTTGGGCTCGGTTACCGTTACGGTCTCACCGAACTTGTGCGCTCCTACCTCGCGTATCAAGCCGCAAACGTCGCAGCTCGAATCGCAATCATTTGTATATACGTGAGCCGCGGGGGTTCTTTCCGCATCACATACGTTGCAGTTCGCATCGCAAGCATTGTCGTATACGTGAGCTGAGGGGGTTCTCTCCGCGTCGCATACGTTACACTTCGCATCGCAAGCATTGTCGTATACGTGAGCTGAGGTGGTTCTTTCTACATCACATACGTTGCAGTTCGCATCGCAAGCATTGTCATATACGTGAGCCGCAGGGGTTCTTTCTGCGTCGCATACGTTACACTTCGCATCGCAAGCATTATCATATACGTGAGCCGCAGGGGTTCTTTCCGCGTCACATACGTTACAGTTCGCATCGCAAGCATTGTCGTATACGTGATCTTCGGGCGTCGTAGTCTTTCCGCAAAGGCACTCCTCGTAGTGCTTATCTCCGTCGATCTTTAAAGTATAAGTGTCCGTGTGGCGAACCTCAACGTAGCTTAATACCATAGACTTTTCGGCAGCCTTATCCAAAAGCTTCTTACCGTCCTTGCCAAAGAAGCCGTAGCAATCCGAAACGAGGCACTCGCCGAGAGTCAATGAATAACCGAAATCCATCATTCCAATACCTTCTTTGAATACTCCGCCTTTGAGCTCTACTATAGCCAAGGATTGCTGCATAATCATAAGACTATCGAATTCACCGCCGTTGATACCGATGTAAAGCTCTGTGTCTTCATTATAGCTGTAAGTCCGGATTCCAAGATTACCGAAAACGCCGCCGTTAATAAGAAGCTTCGACTCGCTTTCATCGTGGATTAAGTTAATATAAGTCTCGCTTATTTTTCCGCTGAGAATCTCAAGGGTTGACGAATATACTTCTATACTTTCGGCAGCAAGCTCACCCGTTTTATCGGTGCTTCCATCCACGACGGTAAGCCTTGCTTCATTCACCACAAGCATTTCAACCTCAAGCTTAAATCCGTTCAGGTCGATTGTAGCTTCGCTATCATAAACATATATTTCGCTTTCATTTGTAATATCGCAAAGAAGAGTTACTTCACCAAAGCCATGAGTTTCGATAAACCACATAGCATCCGAAAGAGTCTCGAAATACTCTACCGCGCCATCTATTTCAACCTTAACGTTTGCAATTACCTCATAGCCGCACTCCGTGCACACAAAGTCCTCGTTATAGCTGTGAGTGGCGTATTTTCCGTATTCCTCGCCGCAGCCCTCGCAAACGGCAAGAGCCTCGCAGGTAGCCGTACCGCCGTAGTGCGCTTCCTTCTCACCTATAACTATTCCGCATTCGCACTCATACCAGTGATACTCGTAGTCGAAATCCTCGTAAGCGGACTCGGGATCCAGCGCCTTGTGCTTAACCGTGAAATATACGTCGTAAGAATAGCTTGAAGGAAGGTACACTGCTCTTCCATATTCATCTAAGTAGTATATGCAATCGAAGTTACAGAATATATCATCAATGTATTCATAATAGTTTCCGATCGACTCAACGTAGTAGTACTCTCCGCCCGTGATAAACAAATCGACAGGATCGTCAATGTCAAATGAAACGTAGTAGAATACTCCGCCTGTAATAGCGATCTCTATATAGTCGTAATCGCAATCGGTATCAATATCAATATCATCAAACGTACCACCGGTTATATAAAGAGCAACAGCACCATCCTCGGGATCAAGGTCAATGTTGACGTCGGGCACGTATACGTTTTCGAATACGAGCTTACCTGCATATACGTCGATAGTAGATGAAACTATAAAAGTACCGTTGCCACCGCGGCTGTCGGTAATTATCAAAGCTCCGCCGTAAATATTGATTTCATCGAAAGCAAACGAATTACCCGCAAGATCGAGAGTTATTTCGGCATTTTTAATATTTATTTCATTTTCCGAAAGCTCGCTTACCGCTCCGCGAAGAGTAATGGTTACGCTATCAAGACCGTCAGCAAAGCGGAACGCGTCTTGTACGTACGCGAAATAATAGTTCTTTCCGTCAACTTCAATAACCAAAGGAGCTATGAAATCGCATATATCGCAAACGCCGTCCTTGTCAAGCGTATGCCCAAGAGGCTCTGTGTACTCGCCGCCGCACACCTCGCAAAGCGCGCCAACGTCGCACTCTGCCTTGCCGCCCGAGCACGCGGTGAAGTTTTCTTTCAGTCCGCAAACCAAGCATCCGTCATAGTGGTATCCGTTTTTGTCGGATATGATTATTCCGTTATCAAGGTAATCCTCGTTGTGAGCTACGGTAAAGCTGCCCTCGTATACGCTTGCTTCGCTCTCAAACATCAGAGGGTTGCCCTCGGAATCGAGGCATATCATACACTCAAGCCAGAACAGCTCCCGGAGATAAGCGCCTATAACCTCTATTGAATTAAACTCAGCCTCGGTTACAGTAAAGGTGGATCCATAGATTTCAAGGAATAATTCCGCGCTTAATACTACGCCGTCAAAATTCACGTATGAATACTCGTAAACGTAAAGGTCCAAATACGCACCGACCGTAACGTCACGAAGGAAGAGATAGCTTCCGTAAAGATCTACGTCACCCGCAATTACGAAAACGCCATCCTTTTCGGTGCTGCTATCCTCTATCGTAAGCGAGGCACCGTCTGTGAGATAAAAACCGATATAAGCTTCAAGGTTATTACCGTTAAGATCAACGGTAACGTTTGCGCCCTTTATATTGTACGTTATAGGCATTATAGAACTATACCACGCATCTGTATAGAGCGTCAGCTTTCCGCCGTCAGCTTTGATCAGCTTATCCAAAGCCTCGCTAATATCTGTAAATGCAAACTTTTCTTTACCTACCGTGACAATATACGGGGCATCCTTGCCGCAAACCGCGCAGGTTATACCTTCGCCGAACTCGTGGGGTTCAGCCTCGCTTCTGACACCGTTTACGCATTCGCTCCAGTGCGCGAAGTAATCCTTCTCGTAGGAAGCGCGGTCGATATGCTCATCGTCGTGAGAAACCGTAAACGTACCGCTGTATGAAGCTGCGCTATCAAAATCGAGAGTAAGGGCCGCGCCCGCATCATCAAGATAAGTGATACACTCGGCATCGGAGAAAATATCTCCAAGAGTTGCATCATCGGTATCGTTCGTTACGATGATATTTTTAAATTTACCGCCGTATACGCGTGTTACGTTGCCGGCTGCTCCCATCGTATAAAGTGTAAAAACAGTATCGGTAAACGTACCGCCTCTTACCGTAAGAACCGTGTCACTCAAC
The DNA here is from genome assembly GCA_017411605.1 of Clostridia bacterium. GTDB lineage: Bacteria > Bacillota > Clostridia > Oscillospirales > CAG-272 > UBA1740. Next base: position 5,896 of record JAFQPR010000090.1, read on the forward strand.
TGAACCGCGCCGCTGATGCTTCCGCCAAGAATATCAAGCGCCGTATCTCCCGCTACAGAAGCAGAAATTATGCTTCCTGTAAGAGATCCTCCTTCGATAGTTAACCGTCCGTTATAATTCATAATGATATAATCGCTACTTTCGGGGGCGGTTATAGCACCGGTTTTTGCCTTACTTGAATCCTTGATAGTTACGTTTGCACCCAAATTGAGCGATTTGAAATTCGTTAACTGATAGCCCGCAAGATCCAGCGTCACGTTGCCACCGGAAAAATACAGTCCGGTCGATGAGGACGTAAGACCCTCGTCTATGTTTTCACGAAGAATGATCTCCAGGTTTTTATATTCATATACCTGACTTAACATCGAATTCAAAATATCCCCAAGCGAATCAAAGTATATAACGTCGTACGAATCGAAAACTGCCTTTATTGCAAGCTCGTCGTCGCAAACCGTACAAGCATATCCGTCATAATCGTGCCCGTTCGGCTCACCGTAGCTCTCCTCGCACACCGAGCAAACCGCAAGTTCCGTGCAAGTTGCGGGAGTACCCTCCGTGTGGCCGAGAGCGGAAACGAGAACGCCATCGCACACAGTACATTTCTGAGCTTCGGTACAGGTTGCGGGAGTTCCGGGCGTGCAATTCTCGGGAGTGCTCGTTACGTCACATTCAAAGTTCGTACATTCTTTAAAATGCTTGCCGTCCTGCGATATATATTCGCCATCGAAATTATGCTCGAGAACACCGTATTCGGTTCCGCAGAAATCGCATATCAACTCCGATCCGCACAGAAGAGCGCTCGTGTCGGTCGTGCACGGCTCTTCACCCGTATGGGTGGAGTCGTTCAGACAGGTTTTGCTATGAGTTCCGTTTTCTGAGTAGGTATATTCGTAGTCGTGTCCGAGAGGCTCGCCGTAAGGATTTCCGCAGCCCTCGCAGGTCTTTGCGTTATCGCAGGTTGCCGTACCGCCGAAATGCTCTTCCTGCTGATTTTCGGGATCGTAGTTTCCGCAAGAGCATACCGACCAGTGATAAACGTCATCAAAGCCGTCTTCATAGCTATGCACGTGATAAACGACGGTAAACGGCTCGTTTATAATACTGATTATAGAGTCCTCGGAAATAAAGCTTCCGTCCTCGACAAGCGGTAAATAATTCTCGGCAAGAAACTCGTATACGTGTCTGTCGTCACAGGAAATACCGTCAAAGCTTCCGCCCGATATTAAAACGTACGAGGTCTCGGGAGCACTGGGGTAGATATCGAAGTTCACACGATCATAGAACGCTCCGCCGGTTACCTCAACGCTTCCGTCTTCTATCGAGAAACTCGGGCTGTATATATTTCCGCCGCGGATAATGATCTTTCCGCCATCTCTCGCTACCGTCGAGGCATAATAGTTGCCTCCTTCAATTATAAGCTCACCGCCGTCGGAATAACCCGTCGTAATTCCCGGAATAGTATTTATCACGCCAACCTGCCCCTCGGAGCTGTCGGTGATTATAAGCTTACTGCCTGTTTTTGCATATAATTGAAGATTTTCTGTGCTTTTACCGTTAATATCTAAGGTAACCGTCGCTCCGTTTTCTGCTTTCAATTCTTCTTCGTTCGGGAAGGAAACGTCGGAAATCAGAGTGATCTTAGCCGTGCCCGCCGCGGAAGCTGCCGGCGAAAGCTCTGTTATATCGGAAAAGTATACGTCATCCTCGCCCTCAACGGAGAGATACGCAAAGTCGGTTCTTACAGATACTGCGCCGCTAATCTCGGTATCCAAGTCGGTAAGAGCTATTCTGTTCTCCTCGGAATCCATAACGAAGCCGTTTTCAACAAGAATATCCTTTATGGGAGTCAAAAGCTTTATTCCGTTCGGAAATTCTCCTCTTATAACCTTGATGCTACCCGCCGTATTAGACGGATGATCAAACTCGGGATTCTCCACCGTAACTCCGTTTAAAACGACAGAAGCATTCACTTCCCCCGCTACTGCGATTATGACATTCTCGCTGAGAGTACAGGCGCTTATCTTAAGCTCTTTGCCAAAGTTCGATATTACACCGTCGATACGAGCAGTTTTCCAATATGAGTGATCGGTTATCGTTACGTCACCGTATGTATTCACGAACGCCGTAACGGTGAATCCGTTCAGGTCAAGCTCGCTGTCCCGAATCTCTATGTAATTATTCGTATCGCCCGTTTTCTGCACGTCCCTAAGTACAACGACCTTCGAGTTTACAACAATTGACTGGATAGAATCGTCAAAGGTAACGTTATAATCTTCGTCTGTTATTCTGTACGCCGGAACGTAACCGCATACACTGCACATATTATTACTCTCATCGTAATCGTGAGTTGCCGCGGGATCAAGATGCGTGCAGTTTATGCAATCAACCGTGCCGCACACAGCGCAAGCTTCACCGTCCGCAGCGGATGCGGTGATACCCGACAATGCGATACCGAGCATCACGGTTATCACAAATATCAAGGTCACTATCATACTTCTTCTTGTTATTTTTGTTTTCATCTGTTTTCTCCTGTTTGTTATTAGGTGGGTGATTTTTAACCGTTTAATTGTTTTAATACGTTTTATTTCTATACTATCTTATTCTATCTTTCTGTTTTGTTCACAAAGGCAGATACCGATAAACTCATCGCCCTCGTCGAAGTATCTGCATCCCGAGCAAAGACCGAAGCCGTCGGGATCAACAAGTGCCACCTCGCAGGCATCCTGCATAGCGGTCACGAACGGATAACCGTCCTCGGTATACATCGGTTCTTTCAGAAAGTTAGGATATATCGGTATCGGATCGCCGTTATCCTTCTCAAAATCCTCGTAGTATCCGTATCGTAGCTCGAAGGTCTTTCCGAAGGCTGTGACCTCCTTGTATTTATCTCCATCTCTTATCTTATTCATTTTATCTCCTTCGGTATGTTCTTCATTGCCGAAATCAAAGCAAAAAGAAAAATCCCATACACTATTTGCTGAAAATAGTATACAGGATTTCTTTTCAAAAAAACACCACCGAAATTACACTTTTTCGGTCAAATTTTTTTGTCCGAAAACAAGTTGTTTTGGGTATTAAAGTATATCCGCAAACTTGGATTTATCGTTTACTCCCGTCTTCTGCACGACCTTGAGTATAGTCTGCTTAACGGTCGATTCGGAGATAAAGAGAAGCTTCGCGATTTCTTTATTGGTAAAGCCGAATGCAACGAGCTTTGCAACCTCTCGCTCGCGCACGGTAAGATTAGACGCTACGCTCTTGTTTCTTACAGCGCCGCTGATCTTAGCCCAGCCAACACTGTATATTCTGTGCATTTCCTTTACTATAATAAGCGCGTTTTCATCGACGAGAGCAATTCGTTCCTCGAGCAGTCCGTCAAAATGTCTTATATATTCCGTTAGAACGCCAAAAAGACCGTCCGCAAGAGCAAGCCTCACCGCCAGGTCTATATACTCCGTAGCCTTTTCCTTATCACCGGAGTTATAATATGCAACCGCGCACGACATACGTAAGAATATCTCGGGCAGCACGGTTTTATCTACCACCGCCTGCGTGATAAGCGGCTCAACGGTATACGGCATAAGCCTCATCAAGGCAAGTCCCGATATTCCCTCTATCTCCATCTGCCGCGATGCGGTAGCAAACGCTCGCATATATAAATACTTTACGAAAAATACCTTTGCCGAGGGGTGAGCATCAGCGGGAAGAACCTCAAAATTTCCCACCTTGAACCAATCGGGATAATCCTTGTTATCGTAGATCGAGCTATCTATAATAGCGAGAGCCAAGGATACTATCTCTCTGTCGTGCGCATCTTTACACGGGGCGGCACATATATGCCTTTTTGCCTCGTGCCATAGAAGTACGTCGCCGCGCCATATCGCGCACTGCGCGAGCAGCATACCGCCGCCGAGTATCGCATAGAATCCCGAATGTGCAGAGAGGAAATACCTCGCTTGCTCGTATACCTTTTCTATCTCGCCGCGCCTGTATGCTATCTGCGCCGAGAAAAGCGCGTGAGCCTCCGGCTGATTTATGAGCATTTCCGCGCACTCATCGGCGCAGCCCGCACGGTTATAAAGGTTCGTCATATCAAGGAACGGGCTTTTTCTCGGAAGCGGGAGCGTCGGCTCCTCTTCCTTTCTTCTCGCGTTTGGCAAAACCGCCGTCGCGGGTATTCTCCATACAGGTCCGAAGCGCACAGCGCCCTTTATCCTTCCGTTATTGCATAAAAACTGTACCCGTCTTACGGATACTCCCCATCGCTCCGCCGCCTCGCTGACTGTTATGTAATCCATATCTTACTCCGTTCATTCCGTAACCCACCGCGTTCTTCGCAGTATAGGTTATATTTCCATAGATAAAGTTCGCGCAGACGAACTTTCAAAGTCAAAAAGAGTTCGTTCGCACGAACATTCGTAGATTTTAAATGTTCGCACAAACGAACTCTTAGCATTATTATACTGCAAAAAGTACCGTTTTGTCAACCGTTATAATTATAATTTTTATCAATTCGTTTATCGGATGTATGAGCTCAATCAAGGAATAAGCTCTGCCGCGAAGAGCTTAACCTTCTCATCACCGTTAGTTGCTATCCACTTGATGCTTATTTCTTTTGCGGTAACGTCAAGCGGGAGCTTTACAAGCCTATGGAAGTTGTTATCCACCTTGCAGAGGAGCTCTCCGTCGGCATAGACCTCAAAGCTGCGAACGAGTGTGCTCGCCACGCGAACGGGCTTAAAATCCTTACCCGTATGAAGCTTCATCGCAAAAACTCTCATCTTAAGGTTATCGGAGATCGTCTTTCTCGTAAAATCAGGGTCAAATACGAGTCGGAGCGAGCCGATATACTTCGGATCATCAAAGCTGAACGTCAGCTTATCTCCTATATTCTGAACAAGGATATTCTCACCGTAATCGGTTCTCGGACGATCAACTCCCGAAAGAAGCGCCTCGCGCTCCTCGTCGCTTACGTTGATTTTTGCTTCCTTGGTAAGGGCCGATATCTCGCGCTTTTTATGAGGAAGGAAAACACCGTCGTCCATAAGAATGTTCTGGATATCTCCGTAATGCTCCTTTGCGGTATCCCTCGGGGACTTTCCGCACCTTACCGAATACGCCGCAAAGGTACCAGCAGCCTGACCCAGAAGTGAGCAGGTAGCCATAACACGTGTTGAAGAAAGCGCTGCGTGAGTTACGCTGATATTTCTTCCCGCAAAGAGAAGATTTCCTACGTTTTTCGAATAAAGGCATCTTAAGGGAATTCCGTACGCCTCGTTAACCGGTATATATATCGACGGATAAGTTCCCTCGCTATTTTTTCTCATTCCAAAGGGATTATGATCATCAAGGGGCCATCCGCCGTATGCTATCTCATCATAGAAATGACCTCCAGATACCACGTCCTGCTCGGTCATAACGTAGTCACCGACGTAGCGCCTTGACTCGCGCTTTCCGGGAAGGAATCCTACCCAGTCTATATCCCAGTTCTCCATGCCGTGATCACCTTTATTTTTGATGTGATCCCAAACGCCGTAGACGGCCGCGAGAAGCTCATCTCGCACGCGCTCTGAGTCATATATACTGTGTCCCTCTCCGCCGAGCTCTATCCACCAGAGATTAGTACCGCTCGTGCCTACGTTCTGCTCACGGATAAGAGCATAGTCGTGCTCGCCCAAATTAACCGCAAAGCAGGAATCGTCCTCATATACGTTTGCGAATGGGGGCGGCGTAAACTTAACGGGATGATCTGTCTCACGAGCCGCGAGGATTATTGACATACCCATAGTTCTCGTATCTGCTTGCTCCTTGCCGAGGCTCTCGCCAAACTCCGACTTCGCTTCTCTGCCGTGTCTGTATTCCGCTCCCGTAAGCGGTGCTAAAATACTGTCACCCGAGCAATCAATAAAGAGCTTTGCAGAAACCTTATAATACGTATAAGTCGTAAGCTGCCAGCCCGTAACGGAGATAATTTTTCCGTCATTCATTTCCGCGTCAAGGCAGGACGTATTCATAAGAAGCGTTATATTTTTATTTTCCGATACCATACCGTAAAGATTGGCATCAAGCAGCGAATGCGAGAGAGTTGGGTTATAGTATATATTTCTCTCCTCAAGCTCGGATATAAGACCGGTTTCGCGGTCAAACTTATTCTTCGCTCCGCGCACCCACATTCTTATCTCTGATGAAGCATTTCCACCGAGCATAGGTCTGTCCTGCATAAGTATAACTCGCGCTCCGCCGCGTGCCGCGGAAAGTGCCGCGAACGAGCCCGAAAGCCCTCCGCCTATTACGCAGACGTCGCATTCCAAAGTCTTTTTTTCAATTGCCGCGTTCATTTTTCTCCTTTTTACGCATTTGCATTAAACCGCGTATCCAATAATCATTAATAACTTGCATTATAGCACAATAACCGGTATTTTACAATAGAGCTTCAGACTTTTCGCTCAAACAAATTAAGCTTTTCGGAACTTAATTCCTTGCTCTGTATTTTTCATCTGCAGCGCTCTTACCGAAATACATAAGCTCCCATACGGCAGGGTCGCTGACGCTCTCTATGACGGTACCGTCTTTTATCTTTTCTATCGTGGCAATTCCCTCAAAGCGCAGATAACCACCGTCAAATCCTATAAGTCTTGCGAGCAGACCAAGCGGCTTAGGCAAAACTGAGACAAAGCACGTCCTGTTAATATCCCCGCGTCTATCGTACGTAATTCTGTACTCCTCGCCCGTCTCCGTTGTATATTCATATACGACCTTGCCGTATACGGGCTTACCCGTCACCTCATCAATATATCTGCCCTCGGGTAAGAATTTCAGTGTATGGTTAGAGTTATCTCCGAGTATCTCTCCGCCCCGCGCGAGCATAAATACGTCAAAATCTTTATAACCGTACTTCCTTTCCCCGGTGATCCAGGAGGATATGACCTTATAATCACCAATCTTTGCTCTGCCCCAATACCAATGGTGCATAAGCTTCATCATCGAGATATTGCCCCAGTTATGATCGTGATAGCCCGAGCCCTCAAGGTGAAGCGTCTTACCGCCGTCAAACGTCACGTCTGCTATCGCGCGTCCTTCGGGAACGGCGGGCAGCCACGCAAAATAATGCTCCTCTTTATCCCCGAAGAATATACTTCCCGTCTGAGATCTCCAGGCTCTTATAGTACCGTCGAGCGTAAGAGTCGCGCTCATCGTTTTACCGCGGAACACGACGTCGTAGTGCTTAAGGTCACCGTGGCAATAGCACTCGCCTATCTTAACGTTGCATTTGTCCTTTGCGTAATGGCTTTCCTCGATCGTTGCATATACTTCCTCGGAAAATTTTCTTCCGTCGGGAAGAGTCAGCTCCATAGTCGATATCGGCTTGATAGGACCGTTTACGTTGATTGGCATTTTTGAGAAGAAGAATATGACAAGCACCGTGCCGTCGGGATAATGCGAGTCAAAATACCACCATTCGTACTCGCCTCTCTTGCCGCCGACGCGCGCTCCGTCCTCCCAAATCGCAACCTCGCTTTTCGATAGTCCCATTTTTTCGTAATGTAAATCGTCATCGGGATGAATTGATTTTTTTATCTTGCTCATAGCTGAAACCTCGTTTATTAAAATTACACTTCAATTATATATCCCAAGTTGTGAACAATTCTATATGTCTTTTATCACTGCGAGAGTATAATCAGAAGAAGCATCAGTATAAGCGATGCTGCGCCGAAGAACTTCTCAATTCTGTTTCCTCTGATCAGAAGATAAACGAATGCTGCGGGGAAGAAAACTACAAGAAGCAAGAAAAATATGAGCCAATTAACGTTCCTTCCCGCAGAGGGGAGTCTTGTCCGTCTTGCAGACGGCATAGGATAGCTTTCTCCCGTCGCACCGGGTGTAACCGTGATGACAGATATCTCGCTTCGCTCGGGAAGTCTTGCGTAAACAACGTTTCCCAGCATGGCGTTTATCGTATTCTCCTCTACTCTCGGCTTATTCTCGGGATGAATGATATCCGCGTCGTTGTATCCTCTGTCGCGGAAGAATCTGTTATACGGTCTGTTCATGCCTGTTCCCGACGAGCGCGTTATTACCTGCTCGTAATAATTGCCGAAGAACTGCGAAAATCTTCTGCAGCTCTCACCCGAGGCGTGTCTTGTAACGAACACGGCATCGGCTCTGCCGAGGACGGCATCAAAAGTGCTCTCCGTTCCGAGAGTGTTCGAATACACGTCATCGGCGGAATAAACGTAATTGCATCTGCCCGAGAAGCTATATAGTATCTCCTTAAGCTTCTCCGATGCGTTGAGCGGAAGTGACTCCATCATAATCGTAAATACAGCGCCCCTCGCGAGGAGCTCGCTGATTTCCTGCGCAACAATATTGATAAGGTTAACGTTTGCCGCGCTCGTAAGATCAAAGGAAACGACACCGCCCGACTCAATAGCGCTCTTGATGCTCACCGATTCCCCCGCACCCGTGGCAAGAACCGATGCGGCATACGTTTGAATATGACTAAAGAAAAATTCCACGCTTCCTCTCGCGTGCCTCGTTTCCTCAATAGCGTTTCTCAATCTTCTGTAATCATCCTCGGTGATATCGCCGTAGCGAAGACGCTCATCAAGATGCAGATATTCCTCACGTCGAAGACAGGAAAGATACGACTCGACGGTAAGCGGAGTTCCTATAACCGAAAGATAACTCGTTATAACGTCGATAAATCTTGTGCCGCTGTGATCAATAGAGCTGCCGCCGTTTGCCGCGCGAACGACGAATTGCGATATCTCCTCGCGCTCTCTGCCAAAGAACGGATTGTAAATAGGATTATCACGGCTTATGGATCTGTAGCGCGTATCAGCGCCGAAGGTCCTCGCCAGCTGCTCCTCGAGAGCGATATTTCCACTGTGTAAAATCAACACGGGTCTGCCAGCATTGCAGGAATTATACGCCGCAGATGAAAGTATTCTGCTTCTTATCTCATCGTTTTCCCCCGAAACAACGATGTTTTCCGCTCCCGATACGGGAACGAACGCCTCTATGGGAGATGGCGTATATTCAACAACGTTTTTACCGTTAGCGTTTTCTCTCTCAACGTTTCTTATTCTGTTTCTTCTTCGGCGGTTTTCTATAGAATCCCTTATCGCTCCGAATATAAAACCGAAAATTCCCTCGCTCGCCATAAAAGTCATCCTCCGTAAAGATCAAACTTAAATCTATAAGGCTTCTCGCCACAAATTCCGACAATAGCCTCACCCACGTCAAGACCGATAATATCCCAGTCCTCGACGGTATTTCCTACCTTTTTCTCACCCGACATATAGGTTTCGTGCTCGATATAGTAATTCTTTCCGTGCAGTCCCACCGTAAAACTTCGGCTGACCTCGTCGTTTGCGCGGAAGGACAGCACCGTGGAAAATCCTGCGGCAATATTTTTACCTCTCGACTCACCGTAGTTTTCGGTAAGCTGCTCTATCGACTGCAAGCCCGCAAAAACCTTCACTCCCATAGAACGCCCGAAATTAACGGCGTCCTCAATATGAACAAGGTCGGGAAGAAGCTTGAATTCATCGCAGAAAATATACACGTTCCCGCACGTACCTGCGCTCACCCTGCTTTTTTCGTGAGAGCCCATAGTTTCCTTAAGGGCAAGATCTATAAGAAGCTTATAAATAGGTGTCAGCGTTGAGCCTCGGTCAAGATCGTACTCAATAAACAAGGCGCGACCGCCTCGGTTTCTTATGAATTCTCTTATTGAGAAATCTCCTCGCTTTGCGAATGAGCCGACAAGAACGTTACGTAAAACCGACTGAAGCTCCGCAAAAACACCGAGTCCCTGCGGATTTTCCCCGTCACCGATATAAGTGAGCGCCGCCTGCTGATCTCTGTATTTTGATAGCATTTCGCGAAGTCCCTTAGCGCTGAGCGTATCAAGCAAGGACTTCAGATACTCATTATCAAGATACTTGTCAATAAGCGCGGGATCACCCCCCGCAGTTCTTACCGCCCAGGTCAGAATCGAGGCAAAAAGATCTCTTGCCGCGTTCGGGAAGAATGGGTTTGAATTATTATTCTTGATACTGCTCGAAAACAGTGACCACGATATCTCGGCAATAGCAGATTCGCACGCCTCCTTGTTTTCAAAGCCGTCTATTAATATCTCTTTAAACAAGTTCCAATTTGACACGGTATAACCGATCATATCCACGGCGGAAATAACCGAATCATAATACGGATCGTAGAACTTCTTTATATAGTCCCCTTTTGTATCAAATATGATCATAGTATCGTTGTCGGTCATACCTCTCTTGAGCTGATCGACTATGTGGAAGAACGTATTGGTTTTTCCGCATCCGGTTCCGCCGAGCAGTAGCATATGCTTGCTCAGTATCGACCTGTCAAGCTCAAAATGAGCAGGCGTGCCGTTGCAGCTTCCCGATATTGATACCGCGGGCGAATCTATGACAGGCGGTCTGTTCTGACTTAAGACACTGCCGTATAAAACATCCGAATGTAATGCCATTAAAATGTCCTCCGTATTATATTACTGTTGAGCTGCTCCACGCTCTGATACGGGATAAGCAGGTTGAACAGCTCAATAAGCGCGTTATCCGTCTTTTTATCGTGCTCCTCGGGGCATAGCTCGCGCGGTGTTACCGCCTTAAGCTCCTCTCTCCCGAGAAGACAGCTATATATACTGTAAATAAGCTTATCTACTGTGCGTTCCGTCAGTGTTCCGAGCCTGACAGCATCCTCAAACTCGCGAATATCCTGCTGTACGTATCCGGGATAAGCTGTTCTGTTTATGGATATCAAGAGCATAGCTCTTTCTATAACCTCAGCCGTTACCATGGAGTATTAACGTTCGACGTGCCGTTTGAGGTACTTCCCTCTCCGTTGCCCGAGCCATTATGCTCGCCGTCAGAAGAAGCGTTACCGACGCCGTTCTCCTCTCCGTGCCCCGAGGTACTGTCCGTACCCTCACCGGATTCTCTTCCTCTTGCGTCAAAGCTCGCAAGAGCGCTCTCTTTATTTTCATAAGACTCACTTTTTCCGTCAGCGTGAGCAAAACGCGAAAGCTCCGACTCGGCGGCTTCGAAATCATACGCTGAGTTGTCCTCGCCCGAGCGAAGATCTCTTGACGCAAGCTCATCCTCGGCAGTGACGACCTTTCCTTTGCTCTCGGGGGCTTCGACAGCGCCTCTGGCAATCGTTCTTTCGGTAAGCTCGTCGGCAATACCGACAGGTTTTGAAGTATTCGCCGCCATGCTCTTGTTTCCTATCGCAAACTTTTCACTCATAGCTGCGGCTTTTTCCGCCTCGACCTGATGCTTGGCACGGTAATACTCGTCCTGAATTGCAGTCTGCGTTTCTTTGAAGCTTTTTACCGCAGGCTGATCCCACTTAGTATAAACCGTGTTATCTATCATATCCCACCGTCTTTGATTACTAAGGTCACCTCTCGCATAGGATTCGTTCACCGCATTTTCCTGCGTATATCTCATCGTGCCGTTATTGATCTTTTTATCAAAAGCTGAGCACTCGTCAATTCTTGACTCAAGATAGTTAACGTATGCCGAGTCACCCTTCCAAAGCTCTCTATTTTGCATTACCTTGTTTGCGGCATACGTATTGCTGTCTATCTCAGAGGTACACATTCTATAATCTACCGTTGCTTTATAATTATAATACTGACCGATAAGCGGAGCGGATTTATCAAGATACATATCTCCGCTACCGAGATGCAGATTATCCTTTGTAGTATAAAAGCTCTCAACCTCACACATATCAAGAGTTTCTTTTGGAAGCGCTCCCTCAGGCATAGGCTTTCCCGCTCTTCGGCACTCTACGCAATGAGTCTGAAAAGCATGCTCGCCCTCGTGATAAATCGTATCGAGCATCTCATATGGATTAATATCGTCGCGCATATTAACGGAAATAGTATTTTTATCCTCACTGTACTCGCCGAAACAACCCAATTCATACTTTTTGTCAAGCGGAACGACCTTGCACGGCGGTCTGCCCTGTTCCTTGGCGTTTCTGTTTTCAACCTCTTGTAAAAGATTTATTTTTTCGGATTTGCTTTTAATCTGTGCATAATTTTCCGATCTGAAGTTTTTTAAAAGCTCTTCGTCGGACTGCTTTTTGAATTTATTGAAAAATGAAAACATTTACGCCTCCGCTACCGTGTGAACTTTCGTATCACGTATTTCACAGAGATGTATTTCAAATTTCAGTATTTTCTCAAGCAAAGGAGAAACACCTATCTCAAGAAGCTGGTTTGCGTTTTCTGTCGCAAGCTCAAACTGCTCCGTACGCCGAAGCAGATCGACTACCAAAGTTGCACTGTTAAGATCATAGGAGAGCTCGGCGTGCCGCGTCAGGCGTTCTATTGCCGCGCGGCGCGCGATAGCGGCAAGCTCGCCGTCCATAAGATCGTCGTAATGCCACGCGAGCATAAGATGCAATATTCCCGAGCGGTGCATATCTCCCGACTTATCATAAAGATATGCCGCCATAAGGAATTTTTTTGCGGTAGCATTGAGAACGTTGTTACGACAGAGCTTTTGGTAGCCCTCTTCTTCGAGCGTCAGTCGCGTTATTCCCGCGATAGGCTTATCTACCGCGGTATTCGCGTAATGGCACTTTTCGCAAACTGTGATTTCACTATCAAGCATCGCCCTTCTCGGAAGTGGGGGACGCGTATCCAGATCCATACTTCCAAACGAGCTTATTGCCGCATATTCCTCATATGTTGATTCGGTATTGCATATAGCGCATTTTCTTTTTATACTGATTAATTTAGACATAGCGTCCCCCTATTTAAAATAATTGTTTACATTTTATGTTCCGGACGTACCCTTACCGCCGGTCTGACCTGAGTGAGTGTTTGATTCGTGCGTCGTTCCGTAGCCGTTTACTCCGCCGTTTCCGCCGTCACCGTCGCTGCCGTATTTGCTAAGGCCCTTACCGCCGTCACCGCCATTGCCGCCGTTTCCGCCGGCTCCTGCCTGATATGCTTTAGTGCCTAAGGAATCAATCATTCCTATACCTCCGGCACCGCCTGCGCCTCCGTCTCCGCCCGAAGCACCGGTGGAGAACCAGCCTTTATTTCTTCCGCCTTCTCCGCCTACGCCTCCGACACCGCCTGCGCCGCCCTTTGCGGTAAGGTTTGAGTAGCCTAAAAGTCTATCGTCAATAACTCCGGAAAGAACTATGGCATTTCCGCCCTTTCCTCCGGGATTGCCGTCATCACCCGATGTAGCTGACCACCAAGAGCTGTCTTTGCCCTCGTCACCTTCGCTTCCGGCACCGCCTGCGCCACCATAAGCTTTTACGGTAACACCGGACGTAAGAGTAATGTATTTTGCGTAGATAGCAACGCCGCCGTCGGAATCTTCCGCGCCGTTTCCTGCGGTGAGATTTATCTCGCCTGAGCCCGTGAAGTTTATATCATTTGTAAATTTTGCATCTGACTTTCCGATAACGGAGCCGCTTGCTGCAACTGTGGCAATCTCAACCTTTCCCTCGACGTTTATATTGAGTATCGCATCACATTCCCCCGAGGTCGGCTTTAATGCACCGTCGACCATAGAGTGGAAATTAAAATCAATAAAGCTTATATTCAAAATCTGTCCCGATGCAAAATCTCTGACGTTCAAGCTGAGATTTTCAAATATCTTCGAGGAATTTCCAATGAATATTACCTCTTCTACGGTATTGTATATCTCAATTATGTTATTGTTAAGACAGCCTGTGCTGCCGGCTCTTGAATACGATGAAAGATCAAGAGTCGTCACTCCCGACCAATCTATGATAACGCGCTTTGCGCTGAGATCGGGCGTGCTCTCTACCGAGGTATAAATTGCGGTTATAGGCTTTTTGGACTTCGGATAAAGAGTGATATCGAAGGGATCCTCAAGCAATGCCTCGGCATCAAACGGAACGGTAAACTCGGAGTCGAGATACCAGCCGTCAAACTCGTTATATTCGGGATAATACTTATAAGTCGGTGAAGAGAGTGTAAGCACGCTATCAACGGTAAAGCTTTCGGGATAGCTTTCTCCTACCTTCTGCCAATCTCCCATACTGTATGAGATCGAATACGATCTGATGCTCCATGAGCTTTCAAGCTCATGATCCGAGGTAATGAGCATCTGCGTACTCTCGGAAATAAGCGCCCCGTTATAGAACCAACCGTCGAAATTATATCCCTTCATTGTGAGAGCGGGAATATTGTACTCGTCACCGTAGTGTCTTACGTACTGCTTATCTCCTGCAGTAATGATATATTCGATGGGATCCCATTTTGCGTAGAGCGTCAATTGAGGCTCTGCGTTTTCGGGAATACAGTCTATCTTGTTGGTAAACGCGGAATTTGTGTACCAGCCTACGAATTCACTTCCTACCTTTGTGGGAGCGTAAAGAGGTATCTCATCATTGCCGGAATTATAGCTCGATACGTTTTCGATGCTATTGATACCGCCGTCAAGAACGTAGGTTATCGCATATTCGTTACTGCTCCAGAGAGCGTAAAGCGTTATATCGGCAGCTTCCATACGGAATGCCTCGCCGTTCGTATAAACGAGTCTTCCGTTAGGAGTAAGAGCCCAGCCTAAGAAGGTGGGGTGAGTATCATTTCTGAAGAAGAGATTCTCCGAAAGATTCTGTATCTCTCCCGACTTCATAGTCTGCGATGCCATAGTTCCCTCGCCGCCGTTCGGGTTGAAAGTGACAGTATACGTATTTGCGCTCCATTTAGCGTAGAGCACGAGATTGCCGTGACTTCCGCTCTCAATGGCGGTGATGCGTCCCGAGGTCATAGAGGGATCGGTGTACCATCCGAGGAAGGTGAAGCCCGATTTCGTAGGCTCGAGAAGCTCAATAGTATCGCTCTCAACGTGATAAGACGTAGGATTCGACGCGTTAATTCCGCGGTCAAGCTCATACGTTATCGTATACGTATCTCTTTTCCAGATCGCGTAAAGGGTATATTCCGCATCCGTTCCCATAGTATAGGATGCGTTATCGGAATAAACTACCTCACCCGTAGGAGTTTTGCTCCATCCGACGAACGTATATCCGTTTTTGTAGAATATAGTGTTTACAGCGGGTATGTACTGCGCCGAGTCCGTGACCATCTCAATAGGATCAACTGCGCCCTCACCGCCGTTGGGATCAAGATAAAGCTTATTTGTATTTACAATCCATTTTGCGTAAAGAACTATATCACCGAATGTGCCGCGCTCTATCGCTTGGATAGCCGTCACCATCTCGGGCTCGGTATACCAGCCGACGAAGGTATATCCCGCTCTTGCGGGTATGCCGAGAGTTATAGTATCGGACTCCACGTCATAGGCATATACGGCATCATTGCTGTTAATACCGCCGCTGAGAACGTAGCGGATAGTATACGAGTCCTTGCTCCATATCGCATAAAGAGTACGCGAGGGAGCGGACGTCATAAGGTATTCCTCACCGTCGGCAAGCTCTACCTCTCCGTCTGCGGTAGTGCTCCATCCGAGGAAGGTATAACCGTCCTTCTTGAATCTGCACTTATTGAGCTTAGCCGTAGCATCGGTCTTGATTATCTGATTCTGCATAGTACCGACAACGCCGTCAATGTTTGCAGAGAAGATTATCTCGTTTGAATTCGCCTGCCATACGGCATAAAGAGTCACGGATTCCTCGTGCGACATTTTGTAGGACGCCTCGTCGGTGAAGTTGACCGAGCCGTCATACTTATAGCTCCAACCGAGGAAGGTATATCCCGGAATAGCGAACGTATTCTTAGGAAGATCAAAGACCTCGTCCGTGCCCTTACTTATTATCTGCTGATCCGACTTATCTCCGTCGTTATTCGCGTTAAGTATGAGAGTATTAATTCTCGCCTGCCATACGGCATAGAGGACCGCAGATGCGCTGCCGCCCATCGTATATGATTCGGTATCGCCGTATTCAACGGTACCCGTGGGACTCGTGCTCCAGCCGAGGAAGTCGTATCCCACTCTTACGAACGTATTTGCGGGAAGAACGGTCGATTCATCGGTCAAAAGAGTTATGCTGCCCATCTCGCCGCTGCCTCCGTTGGCGGAGAACGCAAGAGCATTCTCGTTAGGCATCCAAACGGCATAGAGAATATACTCGGATTCCGTTCCCATAACGTAGTTCGCCGTATTCTCGTATTCGGCAGATCCTGTTTTAGTTGTGCTCCAGCCGATAAAGGTGTATCCGCTGCGTTCATATAAGCAGTCGTAGAGCGGAGCCGATTCACCCGTGCGAAGCATTTCGGGAGCCATTGTTCCCTCTCCGCCGTTTGCATCGAAGATTATGCTGTTTAAGCTTGCCTCCCATATAGCGTAGAGTACCACCTCGGAGTCCGCCGTCATTCTGTAAAGCTCACCGTCCGTATACAAAACTGTACCGTTCGGTGCTTTGCTCCAACCGAGGAACGTGTATCCCTTTAAAACGAATCCGTTCGTCGGCAGATCAAATTCTCTGTCGGTAGGCTCATCAAGCACCAAGGTATCACCCGTGCCGTTATTTGAATCAAGCGTAAGCTTATTTACTAAAGGCTCCCATACCGCATAAAGCGTATACTTTGAATTCGTGCCCATAGTATAGCTTGCCTGATCCTCGTATACTACCTCGCCGTCGGAGCTTGTGCTCCAGCCGCAGAATGTATAACCCGCGCGGCTGAATGATACCAACGGAAGCATAACCGAGCTATCGGTCGTAAGGCTTATGCTATCCATATTGCCCGTACCGCCGTTTGCGGAAAACTCAAGAGTATTACTGTTGGAAACCCATACGGCGTAAAGCGTATAGGACTCACCTGCGCCCATAGTATAGCTTGCCTGATCCTCGTAAACCGCCTCGCCGTCGGGCGTTGTGCTCCAACCCTGAAGACTGTATCCCTTTTTCGCGAAAACGGAGGGCTTAAGTCTTTCGGTCGCATCGGTGGCGATTTCTTGCGGTGCCATATCACCTATACCGCCGTTCGCGTTAAAAATAACCTTGTTGATATTGGGAGTCCACTCGGCAAATAAGTGGATACCGTTCTTCTCTATAAGAGCTATATCACCCGCTGTTACAGTATCCCCCGCTCCGTTTTTCCAAGCAGAGTTAACGTAACCCGCGAACACGAGCGTAGCAAGCTCGAAGTCATCATCAACTATTTCATAGGAAAGAGCTATACTTCTTGAGCTTCTGTATACTACCGCTCTCTCCGTATATGAGGTTTCATAAGGAATGATATTTGAAAACAGCCCGCTCCACGCGCTGTCAAGAAGATATGCGCCGAGTATCGCGCCCTTTACTCGATAGCAGTATTTATCGGTCGCCCCGACGAGGGGTGTGAGAGCATCCGAATTAAGAACTACGGTATCGAGAGCCGCGAACTTTTGGCACTCGGAGATGTCGGTCACGCTGTTATCTATAACCAACGTAGTTATCTTTGCGATATCTTCGCTTGAAAGAAGCGTTTTGTTTTCATTTTTCAGAATAGCATCGGAAAGCGCGCCCTCCGACATCTTTATCTTAAAATCTATTTCGGTCGTATTGAAAAGCTTTTCGCCATCCTTGAAGGTCAGAATTATCTTTCCCTCTCCAAGACCGACAGCCCTAAGATATATTTTGCTGCCGTCATAGGATATAAGAAATGCGTTTGTTTCTTCTCCGCTATCCGACCTCACCTTTACCTCGCAGTAATCCTCTATATCAAGAGCGCGAGGCTTCGTCACGACGTCAAAGGCTACCAAATTATTGTAGATAGCCGTCTGCTCTCCTATCGGAAGCGCTCCCTCACCGTTGAGAACACCGTAGACCTCTGTAAGCGATGTTATTACGTTAAGCTTTACAGTTTTTTCCGTCTTCGTGTTTTTCTCATGGATCGTAACGAGTATATCCTCCGTGGGTATCTCATTTATAAGTATCTCTCCCGCCGAGGTAATACTTACCTTGCTCGAAGAGGACGTAAACGTAAATCTCGATTCAACGGTATTACCGTCTTTATCCGTAAGATTCGGAGAGAGCTTGTAGCTCTGACCGAGATAAACGTTTATTTCATCGGCTATCGATATCTCAAATTCTTCGGTCTCGGGTACGAACTGCTCCTTAAGACTGCGGCAAGAGATAAGAGAAGATGCCAAAAGAATAAAAGCTATGAAAAGTAAAAACGTTTTTAAAGTCTTTTTCATCGTTATCCATCTCCTTTGATCAAAGTAAGCTCGCCGCCGTCGAGCTGCCAGAATCTGTTGTCAAAATCCAGCTCAACAAAAATATTGTTCTCGTTAAACACCTTCGCCTTATCGCCCGACGGATAAAAGCTTTCGCCGTGATCCGCGGCAAAGAGCGTGTTCGATATAAGAACGTTGACGTTCGAGGTTTCTCCCTCTCCCACGTCGCAGAATCTTACCGCAGCAAGAGTTGCGTTTACTTTGTTACCGTTAAGCACCTCAAGCTTCGACGTGCAGTCAAAATCCTTATAGTCTGCGGTAACGACGGCGTTCTTTACTGTTCCGTAGTTATATACGCAGACCGCGCCCGTGAACACCTTATCCTCCGCAGCATCCTCGATACCGCGGTTTACGAACACGCCGTCGGCAACGATATTACTTATCTCACCGCGGTTTGTAGTAACGAAGGGCGAGAAGGTTCCCGTACGCGTAAGTCCCGTGCTGAAGCTTACCGTGCAGTTTGAAATGCTACCCTCGTTGCAGGTTGCAACGCCGCCGTAGCTTCGGGAGGATACGTCGAATTCACCGAAAACGAAGTTGACGTTCTTTATCACAGCACCCTCGGCTACCCTGCCGAAGAGCGAAAAGCCGTCAGCGCTTCCCGAGATATTTACGTACACGGTATGACCGTTTCCGTCAAAGCTGCCCTCGAATACTCTCTCAAGACCTCCAAGGCAGATATCCGGATCCGTAACCGTAACGTCACCCACAAGCACGCACTCGTCGTTGTAAAGCGAGTCCTTATGCCTTAAAAGCTCCTCACTGTCGCGTATCACAACCGATTCC
This sequence comes from Clostridia bacterium, assembly GCA_017411605.1. Classification (GTDB taxonomy): domain Bacteria; phylum Bacillota; class Clostridia; order Oscillospirales; family CAG-272; genus UBA1740. The sequence continues at coordinate 24,900 of JAFQPR010000090.1, forward strand.
TGCTTTTCAATGTAAAACGGAATAGTACTTGCCATCTTAACATACGCAAGCAAGACGGCGAGAGTGCACATTATTACCGAAAGCGTTATAAGACGCGCTCTGTTTTTGTTTAGTTTTATATGCTTTGCCATATCATCCACCGCCTAACAAGCTCTTAATGAAGCTTAAGTCAAGTCTGATAAAATAGAGTACAAGAAACGCAACCACGTAGCACACCATAGGTAAAATAACACAGAAGAGCGTTACCTTGTTTGCTTTTCTTGAATTTCCTTTAATCAGAAAAAAAGTCAGATTTACCGCCATTGCCAAAACGGGAATGGCAACGTGCCAAAGCTCAACAAAGCTGAGCGCACGGCTAACGAAGGATGCGAAATTAAACGGACCTGTCACAAGCGCCTGAACGAATGGCGGCGTGGCAATTAAAAGCGCCGATATAAACGCAAAAAGAAGCGACCAAAAAAATATACCCGATCTTTTACTGCTCTTTTCTACCTTGCGGTCCATTCCGAACTCGTCTATAACAGCCTCTACTATCTTTATCTTTTGCCTCGGATTCTTACTGTCAAGCGCGCTCTCGGGGCTCTTTTTCGTAACCTTTTTCCTCGACTTTTCGGAGAAGGTTCCGTAGAGGCTCTTTGTAAAGTCTGTTCTGAATTTTTCAAATCTCGCGCTGATATTGCGTTCAAGACGCAAGCTGTCAACAAACGCCTTTAGCTCACCCGAATCTCCTACGGGAGCCTCCGAGTGAATATTATTATACAGCTCTCTCAGCCTTGCGAGAAGCTCTCTGTTTTCAAGCTGTTTGAATATAGCGTCCTTCGCAAACGATGCGTCGCAGAGTCTGGCGTTCACCTTATTTCTGAGCGCCTCATAAGGAGAGCTCATATTGTTTATTCGCTCTGATGCGGTAACGAGAGCTTCAATGCTCATATCGCCGATAAGCTCGTCGCATATCCAATCCTCTCCGAATGCCTCGCCCTCATCAAAGATAAACTCGGTAAATTTACCGTCAAGCTCATACGTACTGTCGGAGGCTCCGCTTATCTGATATATCAGCTCTTCTATCTTCTCATATACGGAGATTATCAGATTCATCTCTTCCGCGGCACCGACACCGTCCTTGTGTATCGCGCGCTTGAAGCCCTTTAATCTTATGCGTCTTCCGCCCTTGTTTGCGTCCTTAAGATACGCCGAGAGCATAAGCATAGCAAGCACCGTCACGCGGCTCTCCTCATCGGAAAGCTCTGAGATGACGTCAAATATTTTTTCACCGCTGTTCTGCTCTGCCAAGGGAATGACCTTATAACGGTTATTTATGTTAGAAAGCGCGACAAGCTGAGATAAATACTCGGGATAAGCCTCATCCGTGAGCCATCTCGCATTGCGCTTATCGAAAAGAGCCTTGATCAAAACTCTGAACAGCGCGTCAATTCTCACGGTATCAGCGGGTATCACGTTTCTTGCGCCGTCGAGCAAGGCGCGGAGATGATCGCTTCTGCCTATCATATAATCCTTAAGCGAGCCTATCTCCTCGGTGCTTATAACCGATAGGTTTGCTATCTTATTACCTGCAAAATCATCTGCTGTTGACACCTTTATGCTCTCATCCGACGATCTTATCCTGTTTACTGCCGCCGATTGAGAGGGCGTCATATATTCAGCCGCAAGAAGGTATCTTACGGCATCGGTAGCCGCATCGTATCCTAGAGTCTTGATCCCATCGGGCGCTTCAACGTAAGCTGAAATAAGCTTCTCTGCTGCAACACCGCCCTGCACCGTGCCGAGAGCTCTCGCAAAGGCAAACTCCTCCGACGCAATGATCATCTTTAGCATAGCGAGATCGATCTTACCGTCAATATAAACTCTCTGAATAACGCTCCTGAGCTTTGACACGGCGTTGAAATCCCTGAGGTCAAGTGTTGATATATATTCTCCGAGCGCGCTTTGCGGCATATCGCAGTTATCCTTATGAGAAACCGAATCGATCACTGTATTGAATACGGAAAGATTGCTGTACTGCGCGCTGCTGAGCCGATTTACAAGCACGGATAAACGAAGGGATATATTTATTCCTTCACCCGATTCCGATGTGTATCTCATTTCCTGCGAAGCAGGCGATGAAGCCGTAACAAAAAATCCCGCTTTATTCATTATTTCGGTCGGAAGAATGAAATAAAGCATTTTTAGATAGCTTTCCGCCTCCTCGTAACCGTTAACACCAAGAACAATTCCGTTTGTCTTATCGGAAAACAGAAGCTGATCCGTAAGCTTTGCAAGAGCGCAGGCATCCGGAGCTGCGGTCGATAGGCTGATCGGGCGAGAGGTATATCTGCCCCCGCTCGTCATTCTCGCTATCTCCCTCTCGTTTATTTGCGCGAAGGAAAGGATAGGAGTTGCTTCACCCATCTCCGTATCCGCGCAGAATAATCCGTTTATAAGCTGATTGCCGTGAGAATCGTCCTCGGATCTCATTATAAGGCGGCCGCCGTCGCTTGCCACTGCGTAAAGGCAATATTCGGTCTCGCTTATCTCGTTTCTCAAATATTCCGCAAATTTTGCCGCGCCGCGGTTATTCGGATTAGTTACGTGCACGTATCCCGACGGAGTATGATAATATTTATATGAAATCATAGCGAGTCCTCCTTAATTAATTACGCCAAACTGCTTCAGCATCCATATAAACGGAAGCTCTATTCTCTGACCCGAGCAGCCGAATCTCTGCACACCGATATCGTCCTCGCTCTCTCCCACTCTGTGAATACTGTCAAAGAAATTGAATGCGGCGATGCTGAAGAATTTAATGTTTTTGTATTTGTCAAGATTCGGCAAAAGTCCCTCGTTTATAAGATAAGACTTTATCTCCTCACTCGAATAATCTATAGAATGCTCAAGCCAGCTTCCCTCGTATCTCGAATAGGGATATGAGAGATAATCTGTTCGCAGACAATGGCAGTTAGAATCGAATTTATCTCTTAAAAGGTCCATTTTAGTAAGTATGACCGCAATGGGGCTCTCGGGATCAAGGCCTTCATTTTCCTTCGTTTTTATAGCGCTTTGTAAAGTTTCGGCTACATTTTTGAGTCCGTTGCCGTCTTTTTTACCGTTTACTATAAAGAATACGCCTATCGGAGCGCCGCCCGCGATCTTCTGCGTCATCTTCCATTCGCTCTCGGCATTCTCACCCGCTATATCGTAGAAGGAAACGTAATTCTTACCGCCAACCTCAACGGTGAACGGAAGCTTTGTCAGAATATCCTTATCGGTGGTTGCGTTCGGGAACTTCTTTCCGACTATATCTATCGAGCGCTCGTCGTATTCCTTGCGATGCTCGGTCCAGTTCTGGTCCATCATCTTATAGCCGTGATCGTCGCTGACGAGTCTGTTTACAGAGGCAGCCTTAAGTCTGACCTTGAATTTATTCAAGCTGTTTTTGAGCATATCGCAACTCATAGAGCAGAGCTTTTTCTCACTAATAGCATCTCTGGACGAAGACATCGTTTCTTCAAGCGACGCGGTTTCGCTTATGATATCAAAGAATCTCGAGATATACGTGGTCTTACCCGAACGGGTAGAGCCTGTGAAAGCGATCTTAAAGCCCTCGTGCTCCAGGTAACCGAGTGGTAAGGTTCTCTCGAAGCTTTCTCGGAAGCCGATCTTCCCCGAATTGATTTTCAAATCATCCTGACAGTAAAGCGTGCGTTTAGCGAGCTTACCTGCGCTCGTATATATCTTGGGGTGCTGATTGAACTTAATATCAGACTCCTTACCCGCATCGTTACCCTGGCAGGAAATACCGCCGGAGAGATAATAGAAATGCTTTTTCACAAAGCTTTTAATAGGCTTATGGCAATAAGGACAGCTCAAAACCCTGGGATAAAGATAGGTAGATCTCGGAGGTATCCTTACCGATTCGTTTTTCATACTCTCGAGAAGGTAGAAGCGCTTCATAGGTTCATCCGTAAACGAAAGCGAGAACACCGCAGATGCGAGCTCGGGGTCATCGAGTCTGACAGTCGCCTCGGCAATGCCCTTTTTATTGAATATGAGCTCTATCGGATCTCCGATTCTGTTAAGAGCCGCATCTCCCGCAAGGCAAGGCAATCTGTCATTGTTGAAAACAAGATTAACGTAGATTCCAACGGGAGCATCCTTGCACTTTGCTTTTATATGTACGTTTTCACCCGATAGCTCGAGTGAGTAAAATATCTTTTTTCTGACTGTATAGTTTATCGCGAAGAAGAACTTGGCAACGAGATTCTTCTCTCTGCCCTCTCCCTTATAGTACTCGATAATTCCCGTTCCCGACTGATTGACAGCGCCCTTGTTTTCAAGAATGAAGCGGCATTTTTCCTGCCAATACTTCTCAAAGGTGATAACGGTTGTGGGCTTGAACTCGGCAACGCGGTAGGTATGCCCCTCGGCATCCGAAAGGCTCGCGCAATCTATACCCTTAACGTCAAAGGTATAAACGGCAGAGTCAAACGGAAGGGCGGAAAGGGCCTCTTTTTTGACCTCAAGGAAATCTCTTGCCGCAGCAACGGATTCTGCTCTTGACGTACTTTTATCTCCCTTGACCTTAAGGTAGATATCCGATTTTCCGTTCCATTCCTCGAAGGTCGAGAAAAGGCAATAAGTCATATTCTTATCGTAATAATCGCGTTCAAAATAGAGCTTGGGCGTAGCAATGCCGTCACTGCCAAAGACCTTTTCTATCTGATATTCAAAATAGTATTCTGCGGTCTGTACGTTACCCATATTATTTCTCCTATGTATTTTCATTAAAATTTCTGATATATTCCTTGGTGGGAATTCCTACGGAAAGAACGTAGCTGCCGAAATTAAAGGTCTGCACCTCTCTTTTATCCGAAGCATAGTCCTCGTATCTTTTTCTGAAGCTCTCATCAAGGATATGTATTCTCTGATTTTTACTGCCTGCAAGATTCCCCGTGTCATCGTTTTGCTCAGCAATATACGGCCCGTCGATAAGCACCGCTATCATGCCGAGTATTGCGTCAACCGTCGGGTCACGCATTGCGGTAAGCTCCTCGAGAGTATATCCCGTATAAACGAGGATATCCCTTATTCCCTTATCACGAAGGAAGCTCACGAGCGATAAAAGCTCAGCCGCCTGATAAAAAGGCTCGCCACCCGATATCGAAACACCGTCGATATCATCGTACGCAAATGCCGAAAAGTACTCCGGAACATCACATTCGTTTTCGGGAGCTTCCCGCCTTAACGTCGGGGATATACATCCGGGGCAGTTTCTCGGGCAGCCGTTTACCCAGACTGCCATTCTGTTTCCCGGGCCTAGCGCTGTTATCCCCGTAAAGGTTCTTTCTATCTGCATCCGTGCTTAGCCCTTCTTCGCCTTGTAACGGTTTCTGACGGCGGCTCTCGCTCTGTTTCCGCTCTTCTTTTCTTCGCCGACGTTGATAACTCTGCGCTTGAGCTTGAAGCTCTCTTCTCTCTCGTCCTTCTTTTCGCCGTCGGATACCTTTTCGGTGACCGCTACGTCTGCGCTTACCTCACCGATAACCGAAGCAATTCTGTCCTTAAGGCTCATCTCGGTGGCAGTGCCGTCCTCTGCCTCGACGGTAACCGTCCCCTCGAGCATAAGCGCTCCGTTTTCGGCAATCGCCTCGTCGCTGTACTCTGATTCCGCGTCAACGTAATCCTCACCGATAATAGCCGTTCCGTCACCCTTCTCGGCAATCTTATTCAAGAACTCGGCAACCTCACCCGTTACCTCCATCTCCATAGCGGCGCGCTTTATCGTATCAACGCTTGTTATTTCATCGCCGTCGGTAATGCCTACCAAGGTACGTCTGACACCCCAGACGAGTCTTTCTTCTCCGTCCATCCCGATAACAGACGCCTCGGCGCTTACCTTGCAAAGAACGCCTGCCATACCTGGCTTCGCGTAATACGCCTCGGGAGCGAGCTCATCGGAATTGTCCACCTTAACAAGCTCGTAACCGAGCTCTGTCATTGCCTCGTCTGCCATTGCCATATTTATCGACGCATTGTTTGCCGCCTCTCTTATTCCCGCATCTATTTGCTTTTGGATAAGACGCGATATCTGCGTTCTGTCACCTCTCGCGAACGACTCCGCATCGAATACCTCGTCGGAAACGTCAACTCCGCGCGCCCGAAGGTCAGAAGTTCTCTCCTCGTATTCGGCATAATCCGACTCTATTACTCTGTCCTTTTCCTTCACGCTATTAAGCTCTTCAAGACTTCTCCTCAGCTTTTTGAGAGTAAGCTCGTCCTTGCAGCTTATGGCTTCGTCGGCAAGCCTTCTCATCTCCACTAAAACGTACTCGTCAGCGGTGGTATAAGGAGCATCCGTCAGCTCGTCTACCGTGTCCGCAAGAAGCTTACCGCTTTCCTCTATCTCGACCTCAAAGCTTACCGTTTCATAAGAGTTCTCCTCAACGAAGCTTTTTATCTCTCTGCAAGCCAGAAGCTGACCTTCCAGTCTTCTTGCTTCTGCTATGAGAGCGGCATCCTTGAGCTCTGCTATTTTACCGTTAACGAGCTCGACTGTGCTGTTTATGCGCTCGAGCATCTTATCTATATCTGAAAGCGAGGATACCTCGAAGGCTCTGATCTCCGAGATCATCGAACCGATAATATCGCGAAGCTCTGCGGGAATCGCTCTTAAGTTTATTCCGCCGATCGCGCTCCTTACTCTGTTGAGCGCCTCGGAAAGAATTCTCATCTCCTGCTCGACCTCCGCTCTTCTCACGGCTATTCTGCTGAAATCTCCTCTTTCGATATCAACCGAATTAAGTCTACGCTCTATATCAATATATTCCGCGGTCGTAAGACTCGGGGTTATTTCCTTACCTAATCCGTTTATTTTCTCAAGATTAGCCTCTGCCGCGGACCTTGCTCTGGCAACGGTTGAGGAATACTCACCGTTGACCTCGTCAACTTTTCTTCTGAGCTTAGCCGCATTGAAGCCCTCGAACATAGACGGATTGAAAACCAGCGCGGGAGCTCCGCCTCGCTCGAAAACCGAAGAGAGCGCATCACCCGCATCGCGCTGCTTACGCTTGAATGCGGACTCAGCCCTTGACTTTGCGTTGAGCCTTTCCTGCTCAAGCATGAGCCTCATGCTTTCCTCATCTCTCTTATATCCTTCTATTCCATCTCTTATCTTGGCCTCCTCGGAAGCGTTCAGATAACCGTATCTATCCGCAATATTAAAGACCACGCGCCCGTCTATTTTACCGATAATGCGTCCTGCGATCTTGCTGACCTTAACCGACGGATCGTATTTTCTGGCTTCGTTTGCAACGTATTTATCAATAGAACTCATATTAAATCATCCTCACTTAATCAACTGAATGTTTCGCTGAAAATTCTCTCCGCCTGATTGATCAGGGGATCGAGTCTTGAGCCTCTGCCGGCGGATAAATATTTCTTTAGGAAGTCATTATCCGAGAACAGCTCTATAACGGTATCGACGGGATATCTCGATATCAGCTCGTAAATATACTGACCTACGGATATCTCTCTGTTATCCATCATTATTTTCGCATCGCTGCCGAAGAGATCAAAGAACTCCCCTACGTCATCCTGAGAGGCTATCAGCTTAAGATATCTGTTAAGCTTCGTGCTCTCGCAGGAGCGTTTGTAGTAATCGAGTATTCCGCGGTCAAGCAGGCTCTTCAATAAATACGCGCGCGCTCTGGCTTCATTTTGGCGCTCGGGATCGTTATTTTCTCCGTATGCGTACTTACATATATCTCTTGTTAAGGTATGGAGAGTCGCGATAAGACCCGTACGTGATATCACGATACCGCCGATGCTCACGCCGGATGGCTCAAACACGTCGATATACTCGCGCAGCAGTGAAACGTAAAGGTTATAGGCTCTGAGAGCCTCGCTTGACGGAAGTCCGAGATACGAATAAATCAGCTCGCTTTCCGACGAGCCCGCCGCCTTATCCGACAGGGTGAATCTATCCCCATCGGCGCGTCTTACGACTGTGTGATCCGAATTTATTCTATACGTTTCAAGCGCGCTTACCATACTGTCCATCCTCTCTATGGACTGCAGCTTGCACATAGTCTTAACGAAATTCTCGGCAGAGCCGTAATTCGTTACCGAAATACCGGTACCCGTATAAGAAACCGAGGCAAGGCATCCCGTTATCTGCATATACACGGCGCTCATATCCTCAAGGAATCTCTTATCTGCGGAAACCACCGCTCCCGTCACGTCGAAGGTACCCGTTATATCCTCTATATCAAGTCTTCCGAAGTAGTAAAGCACGGGGAGCTTGCAGCTTAAGTAAAAGCTTCTGAAAAGCTCGTTTATAGGCTTATCGCCGAAGAATTTTCTGACGAAATCATCTCTGTTTTCAAACTTAGGCAAAATAGCTCCTCTGGTATCCTCTTCATCGCTGAAATAGAATCTTGTCCCGGGGTCATTTTTGTTTATGACCGCGCGGTATATCAGGAAGAACTTTATGCTCTTATCCATTTTTGCGTTACTCGAATAAGTAGTAGCAAGTATCTTACCGAGCAGCTCGTTGCTTTCCGCAAGATTGAACGAGTCGAGCGTCTGCAGAAGGAGCCATTTGAATTCGGGTCGAAGCTCCCTTCTGCTCTTGAAGGCAAACGTCGTATTCCAATGGCTGAAAATATCGCCAATCGCGCGTTTTAGCGGCTTGCATACGATACCTCTCCGATAGGTTGCGGAATAGGTTTCGCCGCCTATCGAAATATAGGAATAACTGCTCTTCGTAACTCCGCCGAGCGCGCCGCCGATGGAATCGCGGGCAGAGCTTGCGTGAGTATCTCTCACCGTCGGAGCCTCGGCGGCTTCAGCTCTTACCTCTCTTACGGGTGCGGGAGCGACAGCTCTTTCGGGAGCGCCGCGCATACCGTCCGATGCCGCAGCACCGACGCTCGGAGTATGCGAAGCAGAAGCGCGTGAGCGCTCCGTACCGAGTCCGCCGATTCTGACTCCCGTACCGAGTCCGCTTGCCCACGCGGGTCTGCGAGGCTCTGCTGCAGAAGCAGACGGAGCCGACTCGGTAGTTGCCGCGCTTGCCGTGCGAGAGGGATATCCGCTCGCAGAAGATGCCGCGCCTACGGATGACGGCGCGCTTGCGGACTCTCCCGCGGACGTACCCCGTGTGGCTCTTTCGGGAGAAGGAGTCGTTCTGCTATGCGACGGTCTTGTGGGAGATGGGCTAACCGTGGCACGTGCTGACCTTTCGGACGAAGTGCTTGCCGCTCTGCCAATCGCAGCTCCCACCGTACCCTCGCGAGAGGGCGCAGCCGTTCCCGATGCAGGCGCTGCGGGTCGTGAGATAGGCGCATCGGTCACACTCGGTGCGGGCGATACCTCTACCCATACGCCGTCACGGTATTCGTAAGACGGTGCGCTTGCCCCTCTTACGGGCGTAGCTCTTTTGGGAACCGAGAACTCGCCTTTTTTTGCGCGGAGCTTACATATTTTTCTTTTCGGACAGTTTGACGGGCACTTTACCGTATTGCCCGGCTCTATTTTCTTGCCCGACGGAATATCCATAAGCAGACTCTGACCGTCGGAGCAGACCAATTTATATACCATTACGCGAGCCCACCTTTACTGTTTACTCTTACCTTGCCGGACAGAACGCCCTTGATTATATCCATTAGTGGCATATTCGCTATTCGGTCCGACATTTCGTAATTCATGGGAGCGATGCCGACTCTGTTAATGTTCATATAAAGTGCTCTTATGTACTTACGGTCCGTGATATTCGGCATACGGCTATGTCCCGAGAGCCACGTGAAGAATTCCTTTACGTTAGCATTCGACATAGCTCCGGGAGCTGCCCAACGCGTCATAGAATCGGTAGCGGGGCCTTTCGTTGAAGCGGCATCGAGCAGCTTTTTCAGGCATTCTGCTATAACTATTCGGTCAATAGCGGCGACAACCGAGGATAACCCCAGGTATGCATTCGCTCCGTAGAACATCTCGAGCACGTCACCGTAAGAAGAGACGGCAGCCTCTCTTACGCAATTCTCGCATAAAATTCTCGAGCTTTCGACCTCGCCTTTCTCATAAAGCTTCTCTGCCAGATCGAGGCATCGCCTTTGCGTGTCATTAAAAATTGCCATTCTTTTATACTATTCTCCATTCGATATCCTCGTGAGTTTCCACGATATCACGGCGAAGACTGCAAACCGCGGTCCTGCCCATAAGCATCTCGCTCGTAAGGCGCTCCTTATTATAAGTGAAGCGGTCGCTGCTTGTATGATCAACGAAGGTAACGCTTGATTCACGAACGTAAACCGTAAGAACGCGCTCTCCGCTGTCATTTTTAGCGAAGTAAGGCACTCCGTCAACCGTTTCCGCCTCGCTCGCGGCAGCAAGCTCATACTTCGCGCCGTTATAAGTTACGTGGGTAGGTGTTCCGTCGTATTTTACGGTAATAGCTCTTGACGCGCGGTCTACCTCATTCTCGCCGTCGTAAAGCACGACGTCGCCGCGCTTGTATCTCGCGAGCTCAACGGAAAGGCTCGTCGTAAAGAGCTTACCCGTCGTTTTTATGATACCTCTTGCTCCGAGAGCTCTTATATTCATATTCTGGCAGTGAGCGGAAATGGCGCTATGCACCGCGTCCGACCACTCAATGTTAAGTCCGTACATATCCTTTGCGGATGTAATTACGCCCTTCATCTTGCTTTTTGCTATCTTCGGTACTGCGGAGGCGCTGATATAGTTATAGTAAACGAGCGCATCCTCAACTCGTCCGTAAAGCTCGGGACGCTTAAGACCGCAATGGAAGAACGCCTTAACGTTATATCTTAAGTGCTTCTTGACCTCGGCGTATATCTCTGCCTCGGCCTCCTCGGTAAGATCTCCGTTTGCCTTTACCTTGCCCTCGGCGCGTTTTTCCTCCTCAAGCCTGATAACGACGTCCATATTCATCTCGCCCTCGGGCGGCTCCTCGTTGTTCATAAGGCTTGCGATCTCTGCCCTTGAAAGCTCTTCTCCGTTTTCCTTGGTGAACTTATTTACGCCCGCGTTAGAGGTGATAACTATAATAGAATCGCTGAAGCGAACGGTTTCACCCTTACCGTCGGTAAGACGTCCGTCACCGAGTATCTGTAAGAACTTATCAAGTATCGACTTATGCGCCTTCTCTATCTCGTCAAAGAGTATCAGTGAGAAGGGCTCCTTCTTTATCGCGTTTGTGAGCTTACCGCCCGCCTCGTGTCCAACGTATCCTGGAGGGGCGCCGAAGAGCTTCTGATCCGACTCATCCTGACCGAACTCCGACATATCGAAGCGCACTATCCTCTCCTCGCTTCCGAAGATATTCTCCGCAAGCTGCTTACAAAGCTCGGTCTTACCCGTACCCGTAGGTCCTGCAAGGAATAGGACAACTCGGGGCGCGTTCGGATTTTCAACTCTGTCAAGACCGAGAGAGGCTCTCGTAAGGATTTCCTGAACTGCATCAAGCGCGCTGTCCTGACCCTGGATCTTTTTCTTGACCTCGTTGGTCACGCCGAGCATCTGTCTAACTCTTTCCTCATCATCCCAGGGGTTGGTAAGATCTCCGTGCTGGAATTCCGATACGGCGAAGCCTATCTTTGCGGGATCGGATATCGGATGCTCTGCAATATATTCACCGAAGCGGATCATAGCCTTCATGCTAAGATCGTTCGTGTATGCCAAAAACTGCTTTTCCGCCTTGTTTTTTCCGTCGGCGGAAACGTTACCTCTGATAGCCTCGTACTTCTCGAAGAATTCGTCGGTGAAGCCCTCACCGTCCTCTATCGCATCTCTGAAGAACTGAAGCTTCTGCTCCTCGGAGGGCTTTGAGATATTGATAACCTTAACGTGGGGGTTTTCGGTTTCGTCAACGAACCACTTCGGAAGGTCGCTCGCGTTGTTTGCGAGAATTACCATTTTATGCTCGCTGGTCGAGCTCTCGCATTCGTCAAGCGACTGACATATGTTAAGAAGCTGTCTGAAGAGAATTATATCGTCCTCACCGAGAGTCGTATACTCGCTTCTACCGTCGTTCGATAGAAGCTGAGAGGTCATCTTTATGACGAAGATATATCCGCTGGGCTCGCTCTCGGCATAAAACTCCGAGCTGTCCCCCTCACCCGAGAGAGCATCCGCGATACCGCTCATTATTCTGTATATCTGCCCCTTAAGCGAATCGTCAAGACGCTCCGAGTTCTCGGAGATAGCGAGATGTATCTTAGCTATATCGAGAGTAGTTCCCTCACTTCTGTGGTCTATAAGAACGTTCCCTATTCTGTCATTTCTCAAAATATCCCAGAACTTCTGCGAGATAGGAGAATTATATCTGCGGTTCTTATCGACGTAGAGCATCGCGCCCTCTTCGTTCTCCTCATCGCAGGATGAGCCGCTGCCCGTTTCGGGAGCATCACCGCCCTCATCGGTGCTTTCGATCGGAACGAAATCGTCATCATATATTTTGAATTTAAGATCTGCGGACTCGGAAGGATCGTAAACGATCACTCTCTTTCTCTTCGCCTGATTCTCGTGAACCGAATAAACGCGATCAAGATAATCGCAGATTCCGCAATAGCTGACCTCTCCGTCACCGTTCACAAAGGGGTGAGCGTCATCTATGAAGCCTTCAAGCACGAAGGTATTGTATACCGAAAAATACGAACCGAAGTCCTTTTGCCATTTTGCTCTCTGTACGTTTTCTGACATTTTTATTCTCCTATATCTCTTAGTTTTTAATTACCATACCGTTAAAGAAGCCGTGATCAACGTTTCCCGAAAGACTCGCTCCGCGAGGCAGAGCCGAGCTTATAATATCTCTCGCCCATTTCCAGAGCTCTCCGTCATCCAGCAGCGTTCCCTTGTAGCGGAATCTCAGAACATATTTTTGCGCCCTCGTATCAAATCCGAGAAGATAGCTTCTCAGATCGTTGAGGTTTTTAAACACGATATTCCGCTTTGAGTGATAGCTCTGCGACTCGTCGTTGCAATCGAACTCTCTCTCGAACGTATAGAACAGCTCCGCCGTCCTCGTTGTCGCGAGGAACATATCGTAGTTATACATAATTAAGTCCTCGTGGAAGATACCCTTGGTGGTATCAACGAACGAGCATACCCCGTCTATCTCTATTATATTGAGCATATGCTCGCAGCCGTTATCGTCGTTCGACCTTGCCTCGACGCAGATGCAAGGAATACCAAACTCCTCGCAGAGCAGCTTATACGCCTTTGAAAGACCCATACACACAGCCTTTTTATCAACGAAAACACCGACAGCGGTAAAGGCGTTACTGTTATCTCTCAGCATCTCTATCTCGCGTTGCTGCTTTCTCTCGCGATCCGCCTCGGTATTCTCGGGCATCGACGCGACCGCGATATACTCCTCGAATACGTCGAAATCGTACTTAACGTTTTTCGAAAGATATTCGTATATAGTCTTTGCGGTCTTATATGCGCTCGTACCGAGCGGACATTTTCGCTCAATTAAACGAATGACCTCGTTCATTTTCTCTCTGCAAAGAGCTTCGTCGCACTCGGAATACTTCATATCGACCGAGGTGCTGTGCCCGTCCGAGGTGAATCTTGCGAAAAGTCCCGGGTAATAAAACGTACCCGGCGTATCGAGCACGTAGGCGTGCCACGCGCGCATCGTAGCCTCTATATCTCCGTGAAAGACCGTGCATTGCCCTCTGTTCTGCGCGGCGGCGGAAATTGAATAATATGCCCCCCGCTCGTTCTCGGAGGTAAGCTCGTCAAAATAAAAATTCGGGCTGTAAATTCTCATATTTCACCTGCTTTACCGAAATCTTATTTAAAAGATTTTATAAATATACACAATAATTATTGCATAAGTGGATTTGCTTGTCAACAAAAATTAAACAAAAACTGCCAATAAATACTTTTTTCTATCTTTTGATAGAAAAATCGGTCGGTTTATTGTGCAAGTTTTCCTAAGCAGAAACAAGAGGATTCGGTTTACATATAAAACCCACAGCAGCAAGCAAAAAGAATTCAATAACAAATCAAAAAACAAAAAAAGAGCAAGCGCGAGAAGGTTTTTACGCCTTGCATGCTTGCTCTGTAATTGTTATGAATTTATTTACGCTTATTCTTCCGAGCTGTGAACTTCCGCATTATCGCCCTCGAGCGAGCTCTCACTCTTTCTGTAAAAGAGCGCGCCGACCGCCATAATAACAGCGAATACTATGAGATAAAACAGCACGGGGAAAGCGAAATTGCCGCTTGCCGCCGCTTCCTTATACTTCACGATACCGTGGGCGTAAACAGCCACGAAAATCATAAAGAGCGAAGCGACAATACCTAACACGGGCATGACCGTATTCTTGAATATATTCCTCTTTCCTTCTTTTTTGATGAACAGGATGAACATCGGAATATACATTGCGTATATCGTAAGAATAGGAAGCTCGGACGAGTCGAAGCTGAACGGACCGAATACGGGCTTCGTGAGATTTGCCGCGTAGAAATAGAAGAACCAAACGCCGCAGAAAAGAAGCGAGACCGCGCCCGCATTCATAGGCATCTCCGTGTAAGGATCAACGTGAGAGAGGAGCTTAGGCGCGGGGCCGTGTCCTCTTACGGACAAGGAATAGATCGATCTTGTCGAAGCGAGCATAAGACCGTTCAGAGTTCCGAGGCAGGATATAACGATAAGCACGTTGAATACCGTTCCGCCAACGTTACCGAAGAGGTTTTTGAAAGCGGTCGTTGAGCCCTGATTCATCAATACGTCAACAGACGCGCCGCCCGTAAGACCGATGAAGTACGTTATATATACTCCCATAATAATGAGCGAGCCTACAACGAGAGCGATAGGAAGATTACGCTTTGCGTCCTTAAGCTCCGAATTTATCGAGGTCGCTATTATCCAGCCCTCGTATGCGAAAGCCGCAGCTCCGATACCCGCAAATACCGACGTAGCGCTACCGCCGCTTGCCTTAAACGAGTCCGCAAAAGCTGACACGGTATTGCCGTTAATCAGTCCCGCAACAGTGCCGACAACTACGATAACCGCAAGCGGAATGAGCTTAATAACGGTTGATGAAACCTGGAATTTTCCCGCGAGCTTCGGTGAGATAACGTTAAGCACGTAAGCGCCCACAAGATAAAGAGCTCCGAGAGCCATACAAAGACCGCTCGTTATATCTGCCGCGGGGTTGAACAAAACGAGAGTATATCTTGCCGATACCCAAGCAAGTACGGCAGTCATTGCGGGATAGTAAATAGTAGTGAGGAACCAGCCTATCATATAAGCATATCTATCACCGATAATTGCCTCTGCGTAGTCAACTATACCGTTCACTTTTTTGTACTTAGTAGCGAAATTTGCAAAGTTAAATGCGCAAATTACCATAATTACGCCGCCGATAACCCACGCGAGGATACCAAGCAGCATATTGCCGTTCGTATACTTTAAAATGTCCTGCGCCTTAAAAAATACGCCCGATCCGATAACGATACCGACTACCATGCAGATAGCGGTAAACAGACCGTACCGTTCCTTGAGTTTATTGTCTTCCATATAGACCATCCTTTATTTTTTATTTAACAAGTGCTGTAAGAATTATACATTATAAATACAGTTTTGTCAATAACAAACGTTAATCCTCAATATCGTCAAACGTTTAATCCTCAATATCGTTAAAATAATCTCTGTCAAAGAATTCCTTAAGCGTAACGCCCGCTCCCTCACAAAAGCGTTTAACGGTTATTACCTTTGAGCATTTAGTTCTGCCCTTTATCAAATCGTATATCGCGGACGGTGACATTCCGCCCTTAAGCGAAGCATCACAAACGTTTAACCCTTTCTCTTCGCAAATCTCATATATTCTTTTAACTATCGCATCATTAAGTTTCATAACTGTGTTCCTCTCTCTCGGAGTTCCTTTACGGAGTTCCACAATTATTATATGTTTTTGTAATGTTTTTCTCTCGTGGAGTTCCACGATATTAGGTTTTGTAAAAGCCGCACCCTTTTCAGAGTGCGGCTTTATTTGAATAATTATTGTTCAATCAAATTAACCTGCATAGTAAACAATTTCTATGCTTGCAATGTAAATCTGAGTTGTGGCACCGGTAATAACGTTCTGAATCTTGAAGGAATCAGCGTTAATATCTGCCTCAAGAGTAGTGCTGGTACTATCAGCAGCAGTAGTTGCAAGTACAGTTCCGTCTACGGAAAGCTGACAGTTCTTGCAGTTTGTACCATTAGAGAATGTGATCTTAATGGACTTAATAGTATAACCTTCTGCAACGGAAACGGTGAAATACGAGCCATTTCCTCCTGCACTATTACCATAAAGTCTGATCTGTCCAGCCTTATTAAGACCGCAGTTGTTATTGGTGGATCCCTTATTTCCTATTACCGAGAAAATTTTTGCATCAAGTCCTAAGGTAGCTGCATCATTGTTTCCGGTCATGTTACCGGTTGTAGTGCCAGTATATTCCATGGTTGCTTCAAGATATGAAACACCCTCGGTTGCACCGCATACACTGCATGTGCCGTTAACGTAAGTATGATCTACAATTGCGGTTTCGCTATCAGTGTAAGAACCACCACAGACTGTGCAAGTGTAGGTTGTGTAACCTGCAGCTGTGCAAGTAGGAGCGGTTACAACACCCTCACCGTAAGTGCAAGTATGAGTACCGTTAGCGGTGAAGGTACCGCCGGTAATCTGTCTTGCGCCATTGTAAGTAGCCATAGTACCCTTAACGATGATGATATCGTTAACTGCAACATTACCTGTCAATCTGTAAAGATAGATAGTGTTAGTGCCGTCAGTGATGTATACGGAAATATTGTTGAACGAAGAGCTGTAGGCAGTATCGATCTTAGTAACGATACCGGTTACGATAACGTTAGTACCGTCTGCTGCTGCAAGAGCCTCAGCAATGGTCATTTCCTCATAGTCATAAGAAGCGTCATGGCCTGTAACTTCAGCGGTAGCGCCCTGTGCAACCTGCTTGGAGCCGTTATGCGAACCCATAACACCGGTAACGGTAATAATGTCACCAAGAGCTACGTTAGTTGCAAGTCTGTAAACGTAGAGAGAATTGCCGTCTGCATCAACTATAGTAACTGTGATATTGCCGTAAGAATCGCTCCAAGCGGTATTGATCTGAGAAACAGTACCGGAAACGATAATACCAACGCCGTCTGCAAGCTTATTAGCCTCGGGAATAGTAACCTCGAAGTTACCCTCTTCGATAGCATCGCAAACAGAGCATACGTGGCTTACATAGTCGTGACCTGCAGATTCGAGAACCTCGGAGTAAACTACTTCGCCGCAGTCGTCGCAAGTTACGGTGTAAGAACCGTCAGCAGTACAAGTAGCCTTAACTTCGTTAGTGCTGGTCGTGTTGTGAGCGCAAGGTGCTTCTTCAGCTTTCACAGCAACGTTAACAACAACATCACCTGCCGCATAATTCTCGGTCAATACTACGAACGTTACGGCCTCGCCTGCTGCGAGAGTAACCTCGAAGAATTCACCTGCAAGATAGTTAGAATAATCATAACCAAGAACTGCGTTAGTGCCTGCTGTAAATACGTAAGTTGCAGCCTCAGTAGCAGTAAAGGTAACCTCAGTACCATTCCAAGTATCGGTAACGGTAACGGTGTTATCACCTGCTACAATAGCATTGCCATTAGTTTCGGGTTCAGCACCCTCAAGAAGAAGAGTGTAATCGGTACCGTTGTAAACTGCACCTGCAGGAACGCCGTCAACGAAGAATACAGCAGCTGCAGTAGTAGGAACAACGTTACCATCTGCATCATAAAGAACCATTGCGCCGTCAGACATAATGTATGTGTAGGTAGCGCTGGAGGGACCCATCATAGGATGGTTATAGGTAAAAGTAACAGCAGTATCAGCAATTACAACGCTAAGGAACGCATTGCCGAAATTGTCAGTACCGATATAGGTAGTACCGGTAGTCTCTTCGCCTTCGCCTTCACCTTCGCCTTCGCCTTCACCTTCGCCTTCGTCCGCAGGAGCGGGACCGAACCAAACAGTAAGGATTACGTCAGCTTCGCCTGTCTCCATTACTACCCAAAGATTAACGGTTTCGCCTGCCGCAAGAGCAACCTCATAATTAACTCCTGCCAAAGCGTGATTATTCCAGTTATAGGTATAAACAGAAGAAACATCGGAAGTGAGGATAAGAGTCATAGCCTCAGTAGCGGTGAAGCTGATAAGCTTACCGGGATAAGCGTTAACTGCTGCAAATGTATATCTGCCTTCTTCGGTAATTACGTAAGGAGCATCAGTAGTTCCCTGACCCTCAAGAGTTGACTCGTCAACAGTAGTAAGGAGCTTAAGAACGTATCCGTATTCACCGGGAACAAGAAGTACGGAAAGGTTGTTCGCGAGAACGTACTCTTCGCCTTCATTAGTATAACCGTCGTTAGAGAGATCAACAACCTCATTAAGAGTAACGGTAACAGTGCCATTATCGTTGAATACTACATTATAATTATAGTTATGGTTTTTTGTCCAATCAGCATCGCAAACGTTTGCGAAGAATACACCGTTATCGGTCTTCATGAAAGCGATTGACCAAGCGTAATCTTGAGTGGTGGCAGTTGTATCGGTGATTATTGCCTTATAGTCATCTGCGGTAAGAGTAGCCTCTTCGAAGCTTGCAGTCATACTTACGTCAGATGCAGCCCAGTTAGAAAGAACTATTTCATAAGTCTTTCCCGCCATTACAGGGAAAGTAACTGTATCGGGATAAATATAATTGATTGTGAAGTCGCTGGGATTAACAGCAGAACCGTTAACAGTCACGTGACCGTCAGCAGTAGCTGTAAAGGTATAGTATACAGATCCGCCATAGTCTTCTTCTATTGTGCAGCTTCCTTCATAGGGGAAGGTCTCGATCACGATGGGATTCTCATAAGAACCTGCAGGAATCTCTGGCTCTTCATCACCCTCACCGGAACCGCTTTCAGTAGAAAGTGTGTAATCGGTGGCATTGTAGCCTGCTGCAACAGGAACATTATTACTATCAAGGGTAATGTAACCATACATCTGAGTTGCTACGGAACCGTCTTCAAGATAGAGAACAACCGCGCCATCTATAATTGCATAATCATAGGTTACGGAGCTGGATCCCATCATAGGATGACTGTAATTGAAGGTTACGGTATCAGCATCTATAACAACGGTAAGAGTCTGACCGCCAAACGAGTCAGTACCGTAGTATGTACCTGAAATATCGATAGTTGTATCGCCTTCGCCGCCCTCAGAAGGAACGTAAAGGTCGCATTCGCTGCCATTCCAGATGAAGCCTGTTACCTTACCTTCGCTGTTGATAAGAATGTTAACTATATTGGTAACGTCCATACCCGAAGCGGTAGTAACGGTAACAACGTTGTTCTCGATAGAGAAGTTGTATGAATTATTGTCAAAGGAAATTGTGCCGTTAGCATCAATAACAACGGTGATAACCTCTGTAACCATAGCACCGCCACGAATGTAGTAAGTGCCTGCGATAGATGCGGGAGTTACCTCTGCAACTTCAACGTAAGATGCGGTAACAGTGTAATCCTCTGCCTCGCTGTTAAGCGTTGAAAAGTTTACATAGTAGGTAGTACCTGCTACAAGCTCAACCTCAACAACGGTAGCTCCGCTGGTGTACATCATCTGATCAGCAGCTAAACCGTAACCCATATCTGCATTTGCAGAACTGAGAGTTACTTTGAGAAGCTTATCTTCGCTTGCAGTGAATGTGTACCAAATAGGATCATATCCACCTGCAAATGCAACGTCAAGAGTTCCGGGAACGGTAAGTGCAAAGGGATTTGCAGCAGTTCCGTCGGGAACTACGGGTGCAACGTAGGTAGGATCCTCTGCGCCGCACTCGCACTTGCCGTCAACGTAGGTATGCTCATGAGGAGGTACGTAGCTCGGGTCGGTAGCGCCGCATTCGCACTTGCCGTCAACGTAGCTATGCGTATGAGGGGGTACGTAGCTCGGGTCGGTAGCGCCGCACTCGCATTTGCCATCAACGTAGCTATGCTCGTGAGGAGCCACATAGTTAGGATCACTTTCGCCGCACTCACATTTGCCATCAACAAAGTTGTGCTCGTGATCGGGGGTGTCGTTAGGATTGATAATGCCGTTTACCTTGTCCTTAACAGTATCAACAGCGCCCTGAAGCTTGTTTGCCAAGTCTTCAGGAAGCATTGAACAGGATGCAAGAACGCAAACTGACATAGCAATCATAACAAGAAGTGCTAAGATTTTTGCTTTCATGATAAAAGCCTCCTATTTTTTTTATTTCAATTGAATTGAAACACAAAGTAATTAATGAGCGGAGTCGGAAACGCGCTCCGTTTTTGTTTGCGGCTCAAATGCCGCAGAGTTTAAGGCGCGTCGTAGCCTATCGTGAACGTGCCCTTAGTGGTTGCTCCGTAGTAGAAGCAGAACTTCTGACCGGGCTTTATGGTTACGGTAACGGTATGCTCAAGAGCGGGATTATATCCGCCATTCTTTTCATCGTCATTAGGATTAGGTGCAAACGCATCAACAAGAGGAGCTTTATTTGAATCGTAATCACTCTTTTCCCAAATTCCGAAATAAGTAGGAAGATAGAAGGTATAAACTCCGGGAGTAGTAGGTGTAAACTCATAGTAATTCTCCCAACCGTATGTTGAAGTAACCTCGAGCTCGAGCTTATTCGCGCCGCCTACCTCTGTTTCATTAACAGTCACGTTAACGGTCTTTGTCTTACCGAGAGCGGAGAACTCAAGAACGTACTCGCCGCCCTTCGTGGGAATAAGATAGATAACGTCACCCGTAAGCGTTGCGCTGACACCTGCCGCAGCGTTACCTTCGGAATCCTTAACCGCAACGGTAAACTCATTTTTTAAGAAGGCTATGAAGGAATCCTCGGGAGTGGTCTTTATGTAAAGATTCTTGCTGTTATCTCCAACCGTAAGCTCGATCTCGGTAGCAGCATTTGCAAAATTCTCGTCGAGGTAAAGCTCGAAATCGGTGGGAGCAAACTCCGCGCCGTCGTTAAGCTCGATCTCGGTACGCGTACCTACGTTCTGAGTAACGGAGATCTCGTACGTATCAGCGCGTTTTGTTTCACGCCAGCTCATAGTTCCATCCTCGGGATTGTAATCGAGGTCTATCTCTTCTTCAAGAATCTTACCCGAAGTGTCCGAGCCGGGATCGTTGGTGTAGCAATTGCAGGTAATATCAAGAGAGGTAAGTGCGTAATCGTCGTTATAAGTAAAGCTGATAGATACCTCATAATAGTTTGCGTTATAAACCATTGAGCCGTCGCTGAGCTTGGTTTCGTGAACTACGAGAGTATTGTACTCGTATTTATAGCTGTTAGCCTCAGGGTCGTGAGTTGTTGTAATATCCTTTGCGCCCTCTGCAAGTGACGCCTCGTAAAGAGCTACGAGCACTGCCTCTGCGCCGTGACCGTTAGCAAGAGTAGATACCGCGTAATAGTACCCCGCAAGATCATCGGGACTATACGAGCCGGGCTGCGCTTCGGTATAAACACCGTCAACAGATATCGCATAGATTCCCTTTACCTCTTCGGCAGAGATACTTTCAATCCATTTTTCAAGAACGCTTTCGGTTTCGGTGCGTTTTGAATAAGTACCGTTAGTACCGAGAAGGAAATCAACAACGTGAGCGATCTCACCGTTTTCATTTTCAAGTCGGCTGATCATATAATAATCTATCTTACCGCCGATTATCCTGTTAACTCTCGCGGTAGTTGCGTAAATAACGCTGCCGATCTCGGTTTCAACAACGGGCTTTATCTCCTTGTTGCATCCGTGGCAGAAGCCCGCGCCGTCAAGCGTATGTACGTGCCCCTGGCAGGTATCGCAGATACCGTCGGTATTGTCATCCTTATGGAGTCCCTCGTCACCCTTTTCATCGGTGTGTGAGCAGGTCGCCTTGTGCCAATGCTTATCGTCATCGACAGTCCATTCGCTCTCATAAGTGTGCTTATGACCTATTTCGTACTGACATACGTCGCAAAGTCCGTCCTCATTTTCATCAGCGTGAGCCTCAAGAGAGCCCTTTACCTCTCCGTGCTCGCAAGTAGCCGCGTGCCAATGGTTTGCGGCATCGGTTGACCATTTGTCACTAAAAGTGTGGTCGCATTCTTTTCCGCCGTTTATCTTATCGCAAGCAGCAAAAGCAAAGATAGAAATTACTACCGCGAGAAGAAGCGAAAGAATTTTAGCCTTCATTTCTCGTGCCTCCTATGAAATTTTAAAGCGCTGTGCGCAAAATTACTCCAAAAATAAAAGTAAAGTGCAGAAAAGCTAAAATTTAGCTTAAAATAATATGATAAATAATAAATACAAATATCTTGGACGATACCATTATACCACTATTTTCTAAAAAATCAATAGCTTTTTGTGCTTTTTTGAAATTTTTGTGAACTTTATGTATACAAGTGTCTTTTTATCAACAAATCTCCATTATATTATATCTGCTGTTATATCTGCTATCTGCGTCCGGTTGCATTTTTCCGCGCATCAAAAGCTCCGCCATTAAAAAGGGCTGTCGCATTCAGGCGGAACCAAACAAAAAAACGGCAGAAGCATTCTCAAAAAAGAGTGCCTCTGCCGTACTTTTGCGAAAAATTGAAGGAACTAAGGTTGAAAACCTATAGTTTTATTTGTTTTTATTATAATTTTTTTATCCCACGTCACCAAAATGACGTATCGTGTTTCTGGAGAGAATATTACTTATAATATCCGCACGCAAAGAGCCACTGCGAGTCCTCATATGCGTGAATACCGAGATTCTCCGCCCATCCCTCGCCGTCGGCAAAGAAGCGCTGGGATATCGAGTATTTCTGTAAAAACTCAGCAAGCTCCTTCGTTACGGGAGCAACTCCGTCCGCATTGCAAAGCTGAGCGTATCCCACCTTATTCATAAGCTCGGGTGGACACTGCCTGCATCCGGGGCGGCAATTCTTGCACCCCGTCGGGCAAGCGCGGTTGACCTCGGTCGCGCTGTGGCACGGGCAATCGTTAAGGCAATAGAACCCACCCGAGGCAAGAGCCTCCCAGCCCTCAATGAACTGCTTATGATTCTCATAGCCGTTTACGGTAAGGTTACTGTTTCCCGCAGCCTCAATCTCGGTGAACGCCGTAACAAAACGGCACGCCTTTGAAACGTAAGCTACGAGTATCGGTCCGTAACCGTCGGTCGTGGCATATTTTTCCTCATCGTAAACGTGGTAAACACCGTCGCCGCCGTCCTCGATTTCCCATATCTTATAGTTTCGAGCATCGAAAACGTAAGCTCCGGGCTTCTCATTTCCGTCTTTATCGAGGTAAAGAGTTTCAGCTCCGACGATAGTTCCGCCCGCCATCGCGTCAAACGCGTCGAAATCAAAATGCGAAAAATCCGCGCTGACAGGTACCATAACCTTCTCTGCTCGGTTATAGTCAAAGCCGCCGTCGCGCTTTATCGCGAACGAATAGGTTATAGGATAAACACCGCTCTTGTTCTCTGCCGTAACCGCAAAGGTAAAGGTTACCGAGCCGCCGCCCGAGCTTATATTCTCGTCGGCTATCTTGACCGTATGCACGAAGTTTCTCGTAAAGCTTCCGACAGCGCCAAGATCAGTCACCTCATACTCGCCGTATTTATAGTGCGAGCTTCCGAGGTATGCGTAAGCGATAGGATTAATCTCATCCTCAGCCGTGCTCGCCCAGCTCTCAACGCTATACACGCCGTTGATCTGCGGAGCATACTCAAAGTAGACACGCTCCCCGGGCTCTTTAATGGTTACCGAGTAAATACCCGTGTCCATAATATGCATACAGTTATCAAGCGAGTCGCCCGCTCCGATAACGATATTAAGGTCGTGAAGCTCGATCGTGATATTTCGATTGAAGTTCGTTGCCTCGTATCCGTTAACGTCATATGCATATCCCGTAGGGCAGGATGAAAGAGTTACCTTATAATCTCCGTCAAGACCGTCTATTCGCGCGATTCCCATCTCATCTAAGGGAGCGACGAAGATATCAAAGCCGTCATCCCAATATACGTCGATCGCCGTCGTGGGCGCGAACGCCTCGCCGTGATAGGTAAGCGATACTGTAAAATCATTCGTCGGATCATCGTCAAGCTCGGGCGCGTTACTGCCGCCCCCGCCGCCCGAATTTACGGGCGGCTTATACTCGGAGCAGGAGAAAAGAGATACAAATGAAACTGCAAACACTAGTAATATGCAAACTATTCTTTTCATATTCATAGTTTTTTATCTCCTTTCTTCATCTTTTTAAAGAAGTTACAAATATCCTTCCATCTGGTCTTTCTTATGAATATCTCAATCACGAGAAGCGCCGCGGCAAGCGCTAGAAGCGGTATTCTGAAGCTATACTCGTACGTTGCTACCTCGCTCTTATTTATCTCAAGATCAACGCCGCCGTCGGTATATACTTTGCCGATATTTCTCATAAAGTTGTAAACAGCCGAGATATCTCTTGCGTAGAATTCATCGTACTCGTTCTGATAGGAAACGTTATAGTAGGTGCTTGAGGTAAAGCTGTGAGTTCCGTACGAATAGGTCACCTCAATACCGTATTTGCCTATATCACCAAGCTCGCACAAAGCATAAAATCTATTACGGTCAAAGACCATCGCCTGCTCCGTAACTGTGCCGTCGGGAGCAGTAATTTTGAGCATCGCCTTAGCACGGGGCGTTAGATACGCGGGTATTATTTCAACAGTTGACTCACCCGACGCATAATTCACGCGAACGTCGTACGGATAATCTATACGCTCGGCTGGAGTATTCGTCACAAGCAAGTTGCCAAAGAAGAGAGCGCGCGTTGAATTATCCCATCCGTCAAGCCAATCTCCCGATAGACCGGAGGTGAAGCTCGCTATCCTTCCGTTTCCGTGGTCGCGGTACGCATAAAGCGGCACGGGTACGGTGGTATCGGCATTTTTCTGATAATCAACCGTAAGCACGGTCGTGGCATCTGCCTTCGGCTTGGAATTAATATAACCGTATATATCCGGCAGCTCTGATATACCGAGAAGCGTTTTATCACGGTAAGAAACGATATTAACGGGAGTCTTTTTCTCAATTACCGACTCGGTAAGATCGTCTGCAATCGTAGCAAACACAAGCTCGGATATCTCCTCCGCCCTCTCTACCGAATAATGAGTTCCGCCGCCCGCCTCGGCAATCGCGGGAAGCATATTTCTTCCGTCCGCGCTTATAATACTTATCGCGGAAACGGTGATATTATGCTTTACGTAAAGCTCGCTCGCAAGCGCTATAGCGTCCTCGTTCTCGTGCGAATACGAGATACCGTCGCTTATTATCATTACCTGACTCTCACCGAATGAGAGATCTTTAATGTTACTGTACGCCTGCTCGAGAGCCGCGCCGATAAGAGTTCCCTGATAAGGCTCGGCATTCTGTATCTCGCGGTAGAGCCACTGCCTGTATGTTATTCTCTCGCCGGAGGTGCTTTCCTCAAAATCAACGACGTCGCCGAGCTTCATCGGCTTCCACCCCTCCTCGACAAGCACCTTACCCGCAAACGGAACGTAAACAACGCTGTCATTATCGTCAAGCAGGGAGATAAGCTTCGTTGCCGCATCCTTCGCAATAGTCAGCTGCGACATATCGTACATACTTCTTGATACGTCAAGCAGGATAGTGTAAAGCTTCTCGTCTTTATTCGCGTTGCCGTAGCTTACGGGAAGAAGCTCTTCAAGCTTCGAGAAGACCTCGTGATCCTTGTTCTGCATAGAGAGGTCACCCATAGTGATAAGGCTCTTTCCAAACCTCGAAACCACGGTATCAACGGAATCGACGAACGCGTTTATATTATTAATCCGTCTTATATCAACGTTTGAGAGGATTATCTCATCGTAGAGCGAAAGCTGCTCTACAGTGTAAGGAATATCCCTTTTTCTTACGTAAGCGTCAACTTCGGCGGCATCACCGTAAAGAGCCTTTAACAGAAGGAAGTCCATATCGTTATCCGTGATGAGGAGTATCTGCCTCCTGCCCTCGACCTTCTGGGTAAAGGTGAAAAGGTTATTATGCTCCGAGGAGTCACCATCGGACTTAAGCTCGGCTCTGTAATCGTAAACGCCCGCCGCGTCCGTAGGAAGGTCAAATGAGAGTATGTTTATACCCTTCTCTGCTTTCATTACCTCGGTATCGAGCTTTACGTATTCGCTCTCGCCCTCAGCGCGCCTGTAAAGATCAAGTATAACGTCACAGTCGGTATTCGCCTCAACCAAAACCTTGAGCACCGATTCGTGGTCGATATATGTCGATGCTGTGTATTCGGCATCGGATATCTGAACCTCGCCGTCTCCTTCCTTAAGGTTGGAGTTTACGTATACCGTGTCAAGCTTTATCTCCTTCGCGCGGAGTCTTTCAACCGCGGACACAACGCTTCCCTCTCGGTTTGTATCGCATCCGTCGGTAATGAGGATTATCCTCTTAAGCTCACCCTCGCTGAAGAGCGTTGAGGTATAATCAAGCGCCGCGGCAATATCCGTTCCGCCGTCATCCACCTTAGCCTCGCTGACACTCTTTACCTCTGTGCCCGACGAGGTAAGAATAACGCTGTCCTTACCGAAGCATACTATGCCGAGCCTCGAATTCTGCGGCATAGAGTCCTCGATCTCTTTAATGTAGCCGTCCATCTCATCGAAGTTGTCCTTCATTGAATACGAAACGTCCGCAACAACGTACACCTTAGTCCTCGTCATAACCGACGTATACGTAAGACCCGCGGCTGCGAGCGTTACCGAAACGATTATAACTGCGTGTATGATTATTGATGCTATAAATCCGCGGCTCCTGTTATCCTTGTTCATCGAGATGATGACGGGAATAATGAGAGCTAAGAGCAGCGGTATTGCAAGAAGCAACCAGTACGGATTATCGAAGCTGATACTTTTCATAGCAATATACCATCCAATCCGCACAAACAGCAAGTGCAAGTATTATCAAGATGATCACGATAGGGTCAAACTCTCCGTCGGTCATCTCGTATTCTCTATCGCCCGTAAGAGCAAAGCTCTCAAGACCGCTCTCGGGCGCGCTTTCCTCGGAGGGTGCCGAGGAATATATTTTAGTTATCTTTTTCTCACCCGAAAGGGTGTATTCAACCGTATAAGTGCCAACCTTATCAAGTGTGAAGGCGGCAACGTCGGCAGATGTATCGATGTAAATTTCTTCCCCGTCGGGTGCTGTTGCCTTGACGTTGTTTACCTGCGCGGTAATATTTATCCTTGCGTCCTCACCGCAAACGTATGCAGCGCTCGGGGTGATATCTGGGCAGGAATACTTAAGAAGGTTTCCGAGAAGAGCAACGTAATCGGTCGAAAGCGCGAAGTCCGACTTGTGGATATCGAAGCCGATAACGACCTCACGGTTTCCAAGTCCGTTCGTTCCCGCAAAAATCAGAGGATTGAGACCAACCGAGAAGAGCGTCGTGAACTTCGTATACATACCGCTATACTTAACGTACTCCGAAATCATTATATCTTTTCCCGAAATACCGTGAAGAAGCTCCTGCGCCGAGGTCGACGTGGATGCCGACATAATGATTTCACAAGGCGCATCAAGCTCAACCACGCCTCTTGCGCCAAAGCCCGAATCATCGACGTTTTTACTTGAGTTCACAAGCCATACCGCCGAATCGGGAAGCGTCTCGGGAGTAAAGGACTCGAAGATATAAAGACCGTAGCCCTCATCATTCTTGTATTTGTCGGGAGAGATAACGTCAACCTTAGCGTCCGTCAGAACGTCAAGCGCCGCCTCAAAGAAGAATGGCGTATCACTGACTATAAGAACGCTGTATGACGTTTCATTTTTATGGTTATAGCTGATAAACTCGTTATCCGCCATAAGCGCGTCGCGATTTTTTATAACAACGCGGAAGCTCTCATACGCATCCGTCTTATGTGTAAATTCCACGCGAGCGGGCGCACCCGCAGAAGCCGAAACGCTCTCCCTTGCGGCAGCCGTCTTGCCGCCATCAACGTAAAGCTCGACCTCAATTTCCTTATCGGAAGAATAAGAAACAATGTCGGCACTCACAGAAAGCTCGCCGCCCATAAATACAGATGCAACGTTATTTATCGCAAAGTTATCCTCGTTTTGTAAACCTACATTTACAATTTCAATATTTTCGTGGCTATTAACATTCTTATCGGTGAAGAGATATACCAAGAATGAACGGTTATCATCATAATATTTCTGCGCTACCGAAAGAGCATCCGAGTAAGCGACAGTACCGTCGGAGCACTGCAGGTCGTCCAGCATATCCTTTGCGACCTTTTTGTCGGTAATGCGCTCGTATGTAACGCTCGCCTCCGACGCAAGATTTATAAGAGTAAAGGTGCTTCCGCCCTTCGCACCGTTGATCACGTCCTCTATTTCATCCTTCGCGCGCTCGTATCTCGTTTCCGAGCCGTCCTTCATATTCATGCTTCCGGAGCCATCGAGCACGAAGCAGTATTCGCCTGCCGACTCGGGAATCACGAAAACGGGTCTTGCTATTGCAAGAGCTATCATAGTGACCGTCAGTATCTGAAGTATCAGGCTGATAATTCCCGTAAGACCGCTCAGGGGATTTCTTCTCTTGAAGAATTTTTCGCTAAGCTCCCATAGGTAGGTCGATGGAATGGTCTGCTCGTTGAACTTATTTCTGAGAATGTATATAAGAACGATAAGCGGCACCGCGATAAGCGCAAGCAGTCCTATCGGATTTAAAAAGGTCATTTTATCACCTCCAGATCCGTAAGTCTGCCGAAGAACAGATCCGCCATAGGCGCATACGCGGGCACAAGCAGATAGTTTGCCCCGCGCGACTCGCAAAAGAGTCTTATTCTGTCGGTCGAGTACTTAAGCGCTTCTTTATAAGCAAGGACCACGTCCTTGTCTATTTTTTTACGGAAATACCTCGATGCGTTCTCCGAGTCGAAGAGGTGCATTTTTCCTCTTATCTGTGGGTTTAACTCCTCACGGGACAGCACCTGCAGGCAGATAACGTCTCTTTTCTGCTCGCAAAGGCGATCTATCGCAGCCTCGTAATTCTCATCTGTGAGAAAGTCGGATATAATAACAGAGATACCGTCACCTCTGCCCACCTTCGACGGAACAATAGCATCGCTTATCCTCGCATCACCGTAAAACTCTACGCTGTTAAGCTTATCTATGCAGTTAAGGTAAGAGTCCTTACCCGAAACGTCGGCTATTACCTCGGTAAGTTCACCGCCGTGTATAGCAAAAATCGACACCTTATCCATCTCTGCCACGGAAAGATAAGCAAACGCCGCGGCTATTTTTATCGCCTCGGTCGCCTTCTCGTCCTCCTCGGAATGATCCATAGAACGGCTCGCGTCAATATATATCCTCGTATGCATACGGCGCTCGTCGTAATAAAGCTTCTGATAGAGCTTCTCAAAGCGCATATAGGCATTCCAGTCTATCTTCGTTATGTCGTCCCCGGGCACGTAATCCCTATAATCCGCAAACTCGGAGGATGATCCGAAGGTGCGGCTTCGTCGGTTACCGCCAAAGGAGCCGGCAATATTGTTTTTGAGTACCGTCTCGAGCAGCTCAAGCTCCCCGAGAAAGGCCTCATCTATTGCAATTCTTTTCATTTAACGAACCTTTTTTGTTTCTTTGATTATCTGACCGATAACGGCATCCGTAGTGAGCTTATCATTGACAGCGCTGAAGTTCAGCTTTATTCTGTGTCTTAAAACGCTCGTTGCAAGCGCGTCGATATCCTCGTAGGATACGTTGAATCTTCCCTCCATAAGAGCGCGTACCTTTGCCGCGGTAACGAGCGCCTGAGCGGCTCTCGGGGATGCTCCGTATTTGAGATACTTCTTTGCCGAGGGAGCGCTTGTCTCAAGCTCGGGATGAGTATTGGAGACGAGTCTTACGGTGTAATCAAGAATATCGTCTACGATCGGAACCTTTGACGCAAGCTCTCTCATAGCGAGGATATCCGCGCCGTTAACAACCGCGCTTGCGGTTTCCTTCATAGTTATCTGAGTCATCTTTACGATACCCGCAAGCTCCTCTACTCCCGGGAAGCCGACGATGAGCTTGAACATAAAGCGGTCCATCTGCGCCTCGGGAAGCGGATACGTACCGTCCTGCTCTATAGGGTTCTCGGTTGCGAGAACGAAGAAGGGCTCTTTTATTCTGTAAGTAACGTTATTTACGGTAACCTTATGCTCCTGCATTACCTCAAGCATCGCGGACTGAGTTTTTGGAGTCGCGCGGTTGATCTCGTCGGCAAGAACGAGGTTTGCGAAAATCGGGCCGGGACGGAACTTTGTATTAAGTCTGCCGTTCTCGTCCTTTTCGACAACGTTGGTACCGGTTACGTCGGACGGCATAAGATCGGGGGTGAACTGAATTCTCGAGAACGGGAGGGACAATACCTTACCGAGCGAGCGTACAAGTCTTGTCTTTCCAACACCGGGAACACCCTCAAGAAGCACGTTACCGCCCGCAACTATCGCGATGATAACGTTCTCTATTACGTCGGTCTGACCTACCACGTCCTTTGCAAGCTCGGACTTTATCTTCGCGACCTTACCCGCAAAGAATCTTACCTCTTCAAGCTCTGCCGAAGCAGCCTCTGCATTTACGTTTATGTTTTTATCTTCCATCGTTTTTATCCTCTCAATCCTTTTCAAGTCCGCTGTAAAGAAGCGCGAAATATTTTTCAATAGCTTTTATTTGTTCATCGGTATACGCATATCTGTTGCTGTTCAGCTTTTCTATCATCAGCGTATTATACGTTGCGTAAAGAGTGCCGTACGTTACGTATTTTCCGGTAACGGGGTCAAGCACAAGATCGTCCGAGCCAAAGGTCGCGCCTTCGCCGACGCCTCCGCCCGAGCCCTGCTGCGAATCGTCATTATTATCGCCCAAGCCGCCCGTTTCCTTGAGTGTCGGACGTTCGAATTCGGGTATCATCACCGCAAAGAGGGAGGCAAGCTTTTTCTGCACGTACTCACCTACGTTTGCGTTTGTTTTCAGTTTCGATACCGCGCTGTAAAGCTCATCAGCCATTAAGTCAACGGTATTCCCTACCTCTTCGAGAAGTATATCGTAAATCTTTCCTGCGGATGCCGCATGTATCACACGGAAGCCCGAAAGCTCTCCGCCTTCGGCAGATATAAGCTTTATTATCGCGGCTGCCAGCACGTCGCCCTTATCTATGCCCGAGGAGTTCAGCGCGGAGTCCGCCTTCATCGAGGTATCCTCGAGCGCCCATTTTATCCGCTGAATAAGCTCGGCATCGGTTATATTCTCCGACTCTGCCGTCTCGCGGAAATCGAACGTCGCGGAAAACGCCTTGTAGCTTTCCATATATTCGCCCCAAGAGAGAGCCTCGTTTTCGGTCCATCCCGACGTATCAAGCGCCGTTGCGAGAGCCTTAAGATGAATATTCTCCGTAGCCCACATGGCGTTAAGTATCTCCGTAGCAGAAGAAGAATCGTACGTCGCCTCGGCTATCACCGTAAGTGACGATGCGAGCGCTGCCTGCATCTTTGGCTCGGTATCGGCATCACGAAGAGCCGCAAGAAGCACTCCGAGCTCATTTGATATCACCGTTTTGTAAGGCTCGTCCATCTTTGATGCGGAAACGTAGTCAATAAGCTCCTCAAGTCCCGCTACCTGCATATCGGATATTTTGAAGGGTGGGATATACTCGGGCGGCTCCTGCCACTCTGCTTTTTTAATGATAAGTCCCACGGTAAGGCAAGCTATACCAAGTAAAAGCGCGGCTATGTATATCCAAAGATTTTTGATTTTAAATTCCTTATCGGAATGCTCTCCGAGCACCCTCTCGGCATCCTCGCGCTGAAGCGCCGTCATAGCTCCGCCGACATCACGGTATGCAACCATCGTCTGCGCTCGCTCGGCAAGCCCGAGCTCACGGTCAAGCCTTTTCGCTACCGACCGCTCCGACACTTTTGTCAGAAGAAAGAAGAGGCAGAAGCCTATCGCGGCGGCAAGCAGACCGAAAAGCGCGGCATAGAGCGGTAACAAAGCGATAATCTCACGCTTTATCAGAATCAGCAGCGCTCCCGACACAGTCATTCCCGATGCCGACGCGGCAGATACCGTTTTGATAAGGCGAGCTTTATTGGCTTTGCTTATAAATCTCTTAAAACTTTCGCCCATAAATACTCCTAAATTTTTGTATATTATTTAAAATATGGTCAACAGGAACATTATACCACCAACTCCGACAAAAGTCAATGAATATATTATGAATTAATCGGAGAGCTGCATAACGAGCAAAAAAAGAACGCCCACAGTACACTTTAACCGTATACCGTAAGCGTTTTGCGAGAGCTTTGGGCAAAGCTCGTATTTCCTCTGCCCCGAGCTCTCGCGCTTTATTTAGAAATCAAAATTAAATTTTCTTGACCTACCCGACTCCTGTTCCTCGCGCTTTAGCACGTCGCCTATCTTATACATATCGGACTTAGGGTCAAAGGCGCGGTAGCGATCCTCTCTGTCATCTCTCACGATCTTGAGCTCGGTGCGTTTGAAGAAGGGTATCATATACGACTTCATATTTCCCGCAACTCGTGAGCGGACGTAAAACTCACCGAGCTTCAGCTCATCGAGATCACTTATCCTTACAACGGCGGTATTGCTTGCCGTTATGCTCTCGGAGGTGTTTCCGTCGTTACCTTTATTGTATGAGGTAAAGATGCCTATCTTCTGCCCCATAGACTCGGAGAATATCTGCTTTGTGTTGAGGTTATTACTTCCGAGGAAGATTGACGTATCACAGTTATCGCGTATGATATCGCTCGTGTCCTCACCGTATACCTGGCGGAGCTGCTGAATTGACTGAACAGCCATCATCATCCATACGCGTCTTGAGCGAAGAGTCGTTATCTTGTTGCTCATACCCGGCATAGGGGGCATATTTGCAAACTCATCGAGCAGGAATACAAAGTCGCGGGAAAGATTTCTCGGTCCTACGTTATCCGCGTGCTCGGTAAGCTCTGCCACAAGGTTATTTATAAGCATCATAGCGATGCTGTTCGTTATCTTTTGCTGATCGTCGGTTATAAGGAAGATCGCGTACGGCTTATCACGGGTAGCTATCTCTTTGAGATTTATATCGTCGCTCGTTGCCGTAAGAGCGCCAACCGCATTAGTCGTATACGCGCTGAGAGCGGTGTTAAGAGTGCTGACGTAGCCGTCTCTCGTTACCTTTGCGCGAAGATTGTAGTTACCCATTATCGCGTTCTGAACGGTCAGATGATCCTCAGCTCGCTTGAGCCATCCTATGATAGTTTCGCAGTCGTCCTCGGTGGTGAATGCTGCGCGGCATACGTTTGCTATGGTAAACTTCTCACGGGTCATACCGTTTTTAGGATTTTCGGAATCGTGAAGCATAGTTAAAACTATCGCGCAAAACATCGTTCTCGCGCCCGAGAACCACGAGGCATCCTCGGGGTCTGTGCAGACGATTATGATGTTGGAGAGCTCAACTATCGCTCTTTCAACTCTGTCCATAAGTGTCAGCACCTTAGCGTTTGCGGCGCATTTAGCCTCGGATAAGGTCCTGAACTTTCTTCCGCCAAACTCGGTAGTGATCTCGCCCGCCTTGATTTGGCACTTTATCCTGTACGCCTCCTGATAGTCGTCGTATATCTGGGTCATAAAGTTGTATCTTTTAGACTGGTAAGGTCTTTTCATATCCATTATCACAACGTTATACCCGTGCTTCTCAAGATAACCTTTAAGCTCGAGAGATATATCTCCTTTGAGGTCGGATGCGAGGAACGAAGGCTTTCTCTCATCATTCACAAGAGCGAATATTTGCAAATAGTTCTTTACAATTACCTCGGATTTACCCGTGCCGGTACTACCGATTATTGTACTGTGAGTGAAGTCTGTGAATAACGCCTTACCGTCTTCCGAGAAGTATAGAGGCATACCGGCATCGGGAGCGACGGAGCCATTCATATCCATCCAATCGCAGCCTCGGAAGTCGCGTCCGACCTCGCACCGAACGCATTCCGACTGCTCGTAATTGTCCCTGTTTTTATAGAGTAGGGATTCTCTTATAAGTGTGTCGTTTCTCATTCCTTAAGTTCTGGGCTGAAATCCGATGCTGCTTCTGTTTACCTGACCGTAGCCGAATTTCTGCTTTACCTTTCTTTTTGCTTTTTCCGTGATGTCGCGGATCTCACTTTCCGAAAGCTGAGCGCGTGCTATTTCAATGCTTCTGCCGAGCGCCTCGGGAGAATCTATGCTGAGCACGTTCTCCAGCACGTCGGTCAGGACGAGTAGCCAAAGAAGTGACTCTTTATGGTTAGCGCGCTTTCCGTGTATTACCGCAAGATGCTCCACCGAGGGCAGGTGCGATTTCTCGTCGATGAGCTCCTCGAAGCGCTTTATCGCGCGATCGACCGAGCCTCGCGAATATTCGATATAAGCCGCGTCAAGCTTAGAGCTTGCATCCTCAGCTACGTTCTTATAGACGTCAGTGCGCCAATCTATAACGTCGGAATATGTACGTCTTCCGGTTTCAGTATACTTTTCATAGCAGACCTTTGCGGCTCTGACCGCCTTGATAAGCTCCTTTTTACCCGGGATAGCATCTGCGATAAGAAGGAAGTTCTTGCAATCCATCAGACACTCTATGCCGAATTTTTCTACCGAGTCGATAACCTCCGCTATCTGCAGAAATTCTCCGCTCGACTCGCCGATACCGTAAGCCGCGGCAAAAAGAGCGAGCAGCTTACGCTTTTCCTTCGCGTTGTAATAACGCTGTACCGTTGCGGAATAGTACTTCTCGTAAAGTTCACGTGTGTTTGTCATTTTTTCGTCTCCTTTTGTCCTGTTGTTTTTACAATAATATTTTAAACTATTTTTCTCTTGATGTCGAGAAAGTCAAAGACGTAAAAGCAGCGTTTATTTACCAAAAAAGACATATTCCGCATAATTTTACTCATTTTTTTACCGCTTGCATCCGATACCCCAAAAACCACATTAAAACGGATGTTTTTTAGTAAAACTCTAAATGATTTTTTTAATATCCCCGTGCTCTTGACTTTTTATTTTTCGTAGTATATAATAAAACGAACGCGCAAATAACGCATAAAACAAACTTGAGGAGAATACAAAAATGAAAGTTGGACTTATCGGAATCGGCGGAATGGGATTTAACCATTTCAGACATTACGTTAAAATGAAGGATATTGAAATCGCCGTTGCGGACGTCAGAGTTGATATGGCGAAGGAGAGGATAAAGAATGACAGTATTCCCGTTTACTCATCATACCTTGAGATGATAGAAAAAGAAAACCCCGACTTCGTTGATATATGCACGCCCAGCTATATGCACGCGGATATGGCAATAGCCGCGCTCGGTCTCGGCAATCACGTGCTTTGCGAAAAGCCAATGAGCATAAACTCACGCGATGCCGAGCGCATGATCGAAGCAAAAGAAAAGAGCGGAAAGCTTCTGATGGTCGCGCACGTAGTTCGTTTTATGGCTCCCTACGTTTATCTCAAGTCGGTTATAGAGTCGGGCGAGCTTGGCGAGCTTCAGCATCTGATGATGCAAAGACTCTCAACCACGCCTAAGTGGTCGTGGGAAAACTGGATGCGCGATACCGAAAAAAGCGGCGGTGTTGCAATAGACCTTTCCATTCATGATATTGACTTCGTTCAGTACGTTCTCGGCGCTCCCGACTCGGTCAGCGCAACCTATTATGACTTTAAAAATAACTCGAATTTCGTCAGCTCGACGTTCACATACGGCAGCGCCGTTGTAGAAACTGTCGGCGCCTGGTACAATGCCGAGCTTCCCTTCCACGCGGAATATCTCGCGGTATTCGAAAACGGATACGTTGAATCAAGGGGAGGAAAGGTCACAAGAAACGGCGAAGAGGTTGAGCTTAAGGTCGGTGAGGTCAGCGAGGATACGGGTATAAATCTCTCGGGCGCTGACGGATACGGTGATGAGATAGCTTACTTTATCGACTGCATCAAAAACGGCAAGGAGCCCGAAAGAGTTCTTCCCGAATCAAGTCTTAAGAGCGTTAAGCTTACGGAAGAAATACTCAAGGTAGCAAAAAAGGTTTAAACAGAATTGAGAAAGTTTAAACAATTAACTTTTAAAAAATAAAAAACTTCAACAAAATATAATAAAAAAGAGCTGCAATCAGACCACTCTGAGTTTGATTGCAGCTTTTTATGTATTTAATTATTCAATAGCGCCAAGATAATGATTTTGGCTCGCGCTCAGGTATTCTTCGCCTTCGAAAATCTCGAGGTCTCAACGGTGAGCTTAAGTCTTTCAACCATAGTCGATATCTCACCGAGCGCCTTACAAATAGCCTTAAATTCATCCTTCTCGTCATCGTCAACGTCGCCGTCCATAGCTATATCAATGAATTTATCCTTCCATTTATTAAAAGCGTTTACAGAGGATAAGATACCGAGCGTAGCCTCGGCAAGTCCAACGGGCTTAACCTCGTCAATTCTGCAATCCATACCTATCTTGCAGTCGTTGGAGCAGTAATAATTATAAAGCGAAGGCTCACCGTAAAGCTCCACCATAGCAACAACGTCATCGGGCTTTGGCGCGATATGCCCGAGCTCTATTCTTCCGAGCGTTGTCGAGCTGATTCCGATCTTCTCTGCTGCGCGCTCTCTGGAAAGTCCTTTGATTTTTTCTCTTGAGCGATAGTAAATATTCTTCTCCGAAGGTTCTGCTTTACGTCCCATATTTATTCTCCTTTATAATAATATTAACAAATAACATTGACTTCGTCTATCCCGTAATACTCAAATGCCGAGATACAATCATCATCAATGACTTCGCCCGAAATGATAATAGGAACGGCGGGCGGGCAGCCTACCGTGACCGAAGCAAGCACTCGTCCTGCGGCATCCCTTGGCGAAACGCTGACGCACGCCGAAAGGAGCGCTTCTCTGACCGATACTTTTCTCATTGGCATTATGGTCTTCGGTGGCATCGTTGCAATCTCCTCGCGCCTCTCAATACTAAGAAGCACGCGTTTCAGCTTGCTGATATCCTCATCCGTGTTTTCGGGAGTGAGCATGAGAACAAGATGATCGGGATCGCAGAACTCGCAAACGATACCGTCAAGCATAAGTCTTTCCGCAAGCTCATATCCAAGGTATCCGTATTTTTTGGTAAGAAGCGTTAATTTCAGGGGTTCATCACCGAAAAGTGCGTACCCGTTATTCAAAATCTCACTCTTTAATCGGTCGACTTTTGCTGAAAATTCGGCAAGTCTTTCTCTGTATCCGCCGGCAATATAAGCATTGGCGCGGTCAAGAGAAGCAAGTATAAGATAAGACGGGCTCGTCGAGCCAAAGAGCGCAAGCGCGCGCTTGGCATTCTCGGAAAGGTACGCGGGAGCAGCTCGGCTTATATGAAGATACGCACCGCCCGTCAATACGGGAAGTGTCTTATGAGCCGAGTCGCAGCAAATATCCGCGCCAAGATCTATCGGGTGGCGTGATGGATTTAAAAACTTAAGGTATGCCCCGTGCGCATTATCGACGAGCAAAAGTGTGCCGTATCTGTGGCAAACCTCGGCAATATCGGCAATCGGTAATGTCCGTCCGAGATAATCGGGAGATGTTACGTAAACTGCCAGAGGCGGCTCGTCCATAGCCAGAAGAGCGCGTTCGACAAAAGCTCCGTCAAGCGACGAGGAGAGGTACGACTCATTCTCGTTTGGCAAAAGCCACTCGACGTCAATATCCAGAAGTCCCACAGCATAAACAAAGCTTTTATGAACGTTTCTCGCCGCCAAAACCTTACACGGTCTGCCGTTTGTCTTAGAAAAAAGACTTACAAGATACATCATCGCGCGAATGGAGAGCGACGAACCCTCAGCAGAATAAAACGTGTCCGCCCCGAAAAGCTCACCCGCATACTTCTCGCTCTCGCGAATGATACCGTTTGCCTCATATAGACTGTCCGCTCCGAAGACCTCGGTGATATCAAATCTTTCAATCTCACCTATACCCTTATGCCCGGGCATATGCATTCTCGATGCGCCCGACTCCGCATAACGGGTAACAAAATCATAGATAGGAGTTTTCATATATCAACCGAGCTGCTTCGCGATAGCAAGCATAATTGCGCACTCCATTCTCTTCTTGAAGAGCTCGCAGCCTTTTTTGTAAATGCCTTTAACGCTGCCCGTTGCGTGGAATGCGTTTGCGGCGCATCCGCCCGAGCAATAGAGTCTTGCCCAGCAGTCGCGGCATTCCTCTCTTGAGTAAACGTTGCACTCGGCAAACTCGCACTGAGCGGCTTTATTCGTTACGCCGTTATATATATCACCGAGCTTATATTTTTCCTCACCCACGAACTGGTGGCAGGGATAAAGATCTCCCCAAGGGGTAACAGCCATATATTCCGTGCCCGAGCCGCAGCCCGAGATGCGTTTATAGATGCAAGGACCGCCCGTGAGGTCTATCATATAGTGATAGAAGGTGAACGGTCTGCCCTCGCGCTCACGCTCAAGCATAAGCATAGCGAGCTTTTCGTACTGCTCCTTGACTATCTCCATATCGCTCTCCGTGAGCTCCGCGGGGTCACCGGGTGCGCAGACTACGGGCTCCATACTGAGTTCATTAAATCCAAGGTCGAGCATCACCTTGATATCCTCGAGGAAGTCGGGATTTCTGTGAGTAAACGTGCCGCGCATATAGTATTCCTTACCGCCGCGCGCCTCGACGAGCTTTTGAAACTTCGGAACTATCTTATCAAAGCTTCCGTTCCCCGCATAGTCCACTCTGAACTCATCGTGTATCTCTTTTCTTCCGTCAAGACTGAGAACTACGTTACTCATCTCGCGGTTTGCAAAATCTATAACGTCGTCGTCGATAAGCACGCCGTTGGTGGTGAGAGTGAAGCGGAAGTTTTTGTTATACTTCCCCTCAACCTCTCTCGCGTATGCAACGAGCTGCTTTACGACCTCAAAATTCATAAGCGGCTCACCGCCGAAGAAGTCTACCTCGAGGTTGCGTCTTGTTCCCGAGTTTTCAATAAGGAAATCGAGAGCTCTTTTACCTACCTCGAAGCTCATAACCGCTCTCTCTCCGTGATACTTACCCTGGCTCGCAAAGCAATAGGAGCAGTTGAGGTTGCAGGTATGAGCTATATGAAGGCAGAGCGCCTTGACAACGCCGGCGGTCTTCTCCTTAAGCTTACCCGCCATAGGCTCAAAGGTATCGGGAGCGAATAGCTTTCCCGCATCGCGAAGGGATGTTACCTGAGCGTAGCACTCCTCAATATCCCCCTCGGTGATATCCTCACGCGACGAGTATTTTTCTTTAAGTTCGTTTATAATATTCTCGCGAGACTCGCTCTCATACTTTTCTATAATATCGTAAGCTACCTCATCCACAACGTGGATAGCGCCCGAGCATACGTCAAGCACAATATTGAGTCCGCCGAGTTTATACTGATGTATCATTTGTTTATCCGTTCCGCCCGCATAAACGCAGGCAATTTATTTCAAAAAATAATGCCGCCTGAAAAGGCGGCATAATATGGCACTAAAGGGTTGCCGTGATTACTTGTTGTCCTTTTTGCCTTCGCACTTCTGGTTAGCAATACCGCAGCTGGTCTTGCAAGCAGACTGGCAAGAAGTCTGGCACTCACCGCATCCGCCATTCTTCGCGCTGTCGCAAAGGTTTCTGGTTTCAATAGTCTTGATGTGTTCCATAATACGCCTCCGTAAAATAATTGTTTTCTAAAGTTTATCATATTTTGTCGTCGTTGTCAATAGCTAACTAAAACTTTTCGCCCGCACGAAAATAATTATGTTTTTTTATCTCATTATTATAGACTTTCATTGCTTCCTGTGATAAAATCAAATCAAAAAAGGAAGCGAGGTCGGAATTATGATACAAGACAAAATGCAATTAAAATATAACCGTCCCGCCCCGATACTCGGGGATTTCGCGAGATATGCAGGCGCCGTAAATTACGGCGCGGGAGCAAAGCGATATGAAAAGGCTGATAGCTGGGAACGCTATTCCCTTCCGCTCGGAAACGGATTTTTCGGCGCGAACGTATTTGGCAGACTCGGAGTTGAGCGCATCCAGATAAGCGAGCCCACGTTATCCAATCTACAATACTATCAAAGGCAGAAAGCCGAGCGCCACGGCTGCGCCGCGTGCGGAGTGAACAATTTTGCCGAGCTTATGCTAAACTTCGGTCACGAGGGCGCGTCGGACTATGAAATGTCGCTCTCGCTTGATGACGCGATATGCTCGGTTTCTTACACGTACTCGGGGATACACTTCAAAAGAAGTATATTTCTCTCCCACCCCGACCGCGTTATGGTCATACGTCTTGAGGCTGACAGAAAGAATTCGGTTTCGTTAGACGTTTCCCCTACCATTCCATTTCTCGGTGACTATACGATAGAAGAGGGCGACGGTATGGCAAAGCGCGGCACGGTTACAGCCGCTATTGATACGATCAGTATATCGGGCGAGCTCGAGTATTATGGCGTTTTATACGAGGGAATACTCAAAATTATCGCTAACGGGGGTACACTTATTGCAAAAAGCGGTGAAATCTCGGTAAAGAACGCAGACTCCGTCACAATACTGTTTTCGGCTTCAACGAACTATATTCTTGACGAGCAGGTATTCTCATCGGACGCCCCGAAGGAAAAGCTGAGCGGCTTCCCTCACCCTAAGGAAGAGGTTGAAAAAGCAATAAGCACGGCGGTAAAGCTCGGATACGAAAAGCTCCTTGAACGCCACCTCGAGGATTACCGCGCGCTATACGGCAGAGTTCAAATAAGAATAGGAAACGAAGCCTGCGGAGAATACACGGATAAGCTCCTCGAAGCATACAGAGCGGGCAAAACCTCAAGATATCTTGAAACTCTTCTCTTCCAATACGGAAGATATCTGCTTATCGCATCCTCGAGGACAAGACTCCCCGCACACCTTCAGGGCATATGGAACGCATATTGCGACTCACCGTGGTCCTGCGGCTATTGGCACAATATCAACGTGCAGATGAACTATTG
This sequence comes from Clostridia bacterium, assembly GCA_017411605.1. Lineage (GTDB taxonomy): Bacteria > Bacillota > Clostridia > Oscillospirales > CAG-272 > UBA1740. The sequence goes on from JAFQPR010000090.1 coordinate 66,011, forward strand.
GTGCTCAGGCCCCGCCGCCCTCTCGGAGCTATTTATCCCTTATATAAACTATGCAAAAGCATATATGAAGCGAGCTAAGCGCTACGCCGATGCGTTTATGGAGAAAAACTATCCCGAGCGCAAGTCCCCCGACGGCGAAAACGGCTGGATAATCGGCACGGGATGCGGAGCATACAAGATCGACGGATTTGAAAGCGTGAGCCATTCGGGACCCGGTACGGGAGCGTTCACCTCTCTGCTATTCTGGGATTATTACGATTACACAAGGGACGTTGACTTCTTGCGCGATTTTGCTTATCCCGCTCTCTATGATATGTCTGTTTTCTTCTCGAAAATTCTTATAGAAAAAGACGGTGCGCTACTCGTAAAAGAGTCCGCTTCTCCCGAAAATGTACACAATGGTAGTCATTATCACACTTCTGGTTGCGCTTTTGACCAACAGATGATATATGAAAACTATAAAAGAACGCTTGAGGCGGCAGACATACTCGGGATTGCAGACGACGCGCTTCTCGAAACAATAAGGAGTCAAATAGAGAGGCTCGAGCCGGTGCTTATCGGCGATGACGGTCAGGTCAAGGAGTACCGCGAGGAAACGACCTATTCCTCGATAGGCGATCCTCACCACCGCCACGTATCGCACCTCGTCGGTCTTTACCCCGGAACCATCATAACCGACACAAACGAAGAGTGGATGCGCGGCGCGAGGATCACACTCACAGGACGAGGAGATGAATCCACAGGTTGGGCGGCGGCGCACAGACTCCTCCTTTGGGCAAGAACGAAAACCCCGCACAAGGCGTTCGACCTTATAAGGTCGTTTATGTCAAACAACATAATGGAGAATCTATGGGACACTCACCCGCCATTCCAGATAGACGGAAACTTCGGCTACACGGCAGGCGTATGCGAAATGCTCCTCTCATCTCACACGGATTGCATAGAGCTTCTCCCCGCCCTCCCCGTAGAGTGGGCTGACGGTGAGTTCTCGGGCCTTGTCGCGCGAGGTAATTTCTCTATTGGAGCAAAGTGGAAATGTGGCAAAATAACATATATCCGTGTTAAATCAAACGCAGGCGGCAAGCTTCGCCTGAAGCTTCTCGGCACACCGTTTGAGAAAAACGCAAACGCGAAAGATGGCATATTTGAAAAGCTAACAATGCCCGGTGATGAGATAATATTTGAATAAAAAATATCCCTATACAGATGCGATAATTCAACTTAATCTGTATAGGGATTTTATTTAGATATTTTATTCGGATATTTTGTTTAGAATTTTAGTTTTTTGGGATATGCGAAGAAAGACCGATTCGAATACATTTTAATCTGCATATTTTTCACTATAATGCACTTAAGACCCTCGTAATATCCTATTTACGAATATTGATAATCTTATACCCCGAGGTGGTCAAGAGCCAATACGCCTCATCGAGAAGCTGATAGTCATACTTTATAACGTCGCAATCAGCCTCGGGTCTTCCGTCACGCTCCGCTACCATACGGCGGAAGGTGACAAGACCGTCAAAGGTGGTAAGATTTCCGTGCTTACGGGTTTTATAGCTCTTTCCGTTGGTGAATTTACGCCTTCCGTCGGGAAGAGTCACGGTTTCGCTCTTAATCTCCTCAAGCGTTGCGGGAACGGTACCGCGGCTGAGCATAAAGGAGTTCCATCTCTGGTGCTCGTGTACCGCAAGGTTGCGCCTTCTTGATTTCGGGAAATCGAGGGTGTATGCCACCGTCGGCTTACCCTCTACGGTCAGCGCATACTTATCAACGTTCGGCGCATCCTCACCCGCATAAATTTTTATGTACTCGTCGTACTCAAGAGCTTCACCGTCTGCCGACGCGGGAACGTAGTCGAGTCCGAGAAGATTGAGCTTCGATCTGATGCTAAGGCAGGCAAACAGGCTTGAATCGCGCTCCATACTGCTCTTTAAGTGCCACTTCTTTTCGGAGAGGTCTTTATTCTTCATAACGAACTCTGCGTCGGGCTCGGTAATGCCGCTCTCGCTCAGCGCATATTCCAGATCATAGACCTCGTTACGGCGTCTTGCCATAAGCTGAATATTATCCGACATTATATTGTCGATATTATAGACGGAGTCCTCGTCGTTACCGATGAAGAAGCAGCCTTCCTCTTCGATAAGCGTATCGCTTTTTCTGAAGCCCGCTGTCTTAACGAAGATAACGAGATTTGAAGCTCCCCATTCCTCTCGCTTTTTAACGAGCTTTTCGGCAAGGTCGATATTTTCAAGATCGGAGCTGAACGCTATAACGATGAAGTTTACCGATTTCGGGTTCTCCTTTATTATCGAATAAACACTGTCATAGAACTCAAAATCGTTTATATCGATGCGGTGGAATATCTCCTCTGCGGGAAGAGTCGGGAGAGGAAGATATTTCTCGGGGTCAAGATTTTTGCATTCGTGCTTGAATCTGTAATAGCTGTGATTTAAATTCTTATCGTTTTCCGATTTTTCTCTGTCAAAAATATGGTATCGAACAAGCTTCAGCTCGGGGTCCCCCTCACCGCGTGTTAAGAATTGATTGTTTGCAACAGAGGTTAAAAATATCTCTCTGTTTACTCTGCCGAAGCCAACGAGCATAACGTTGATATCCACCTCGGGACGGACGAGCGCACTCTCGTAATCTATATGTCTTTCATCCATAAATTTTGACAACGGGTACCTATCAATGAAGTCAACGGCAATCTTTTGATACTTATTTACGTAGTGGAAGCAGCCGTTTCCGCTCGATATCATATCCTCGTAAATAGCCTCGTATTTCGGGTCGCCGAAAACGTATATACCGAGGGTCTTGAACAGACTGCCGAGAACATCCTCGCCAAAAGAGGAAACGGTGTCTATAAGCGCGCGGCAGATTAGTATATTTCTCTCATCGGAGGCGGTGTTGATAACGATTATATATTTCCTTTTTGATTTTGACGAGCGCAAAACGTATTTCTTCAAAACCTCGGCGCAATCAGGCGTCGAAATATATGACACCTTGTCCACGTAAAGATTATCGGCATCGTCCTTTTTTATATCGTCAACGATTATCTTACTTCTCTTCTTATCGGCTAGATAAAGCTTTCTGTTTCCGTCGTTAAATCCGCAGATGATAAGTCTGTCACGCGGAATAAGGATAAGCTTGAGCTTCTGGAAGTATTCCCATAAATACTGCCCCGTAAGAGAGATAGTTAAAAACAGCGCGTTTAAAACAACGAGTCCGAAGCAGGAATAGACCGCAACTGAATAGATATTGCTCTCTTGCATCAGCGCCTCTATGCTCGAAACGTCATATCTCAAAACGAGAAGATGAACGATATTGTTTATCGAAGCGAAGAACGCCTTCAGATAGTCCGCGCCTCCGTAAACGTGACCGATGAAGTAAAGAGGAAGCGCGATAACCATTATAAGCGCGTACTTACCTCTTTTAAAGCCGCGGAAGAATTCGATACGCCCGGCGCGCTTACTGAAAAGAATATTCATCAAAACCGCAAGCGCCTCAAGAAGCAAAAGACCGAGGCAAATTACGGAAACGAGATTATAATAGAACACGTCAAAACTCCTTTTAACTATGTAGATAACTTAATTTTACTACTTTTCAGTCTTCTTGTCAAGAAATTTAAACACGCATATCCCATTATATTTAAAATAATTATCTGCGTGTGTTGATTTTGGCGGCGCTTTATGATAAAATACATTTATCCGACTAAAAAGGTGATATTTATGAAGATTTCAGAAAAGATCAATATGTCGCGCGCCGACCTTGAACGCGAAGGGGCTATAACGATAGTTGCCTTTGGTGACAGTGTTACTCACGGAGCGGTCGCCGACGGCGAGATAAATTACGATACCGTCTATTGGAACAGACTGCGGAATAAAATACTCGCGAAGAAAAATTACGTTCCCGTTAACGTCATCAACTCGGGTATTGGCGGAGTCGATGCAAGAAGTTCTCTTATGCGTTTTGAGCACCAAGTACTCTCTCATTCGCCCGACCTTGTTATAATCTGTTTTGGTCTTAACGACGTAAATGGTGAGCTCGATGACTACCTCTCCTCCCTCGGTAAGATGTTTGAAAAGTGTAAGTATAGAGGCATTGATACAATTTTTCTCACGCCTAATATGCTCAACACGTACGTAGCCGACGATACTCCGACCAAGCATCTTAGTTATGCAAAAAAGACAGCGGATATGCAAAACGGCGGCAAAATGGACTTGTTTATTTATAGCGCAAAAAAGCTTGCCGAGGATATGGGTATTGCTGTCTGCGATTGCTATTCTAAATGGAAGGAGCTTTCTTTAACCGAGGATACGACACTCCTTCTGGCAAATAGAATAAATCATCCGCTAAAAGAAATGCACGAGCTTTTCGCAAGCGAGCTCTTCCGCCTGATCTTCCCCGACGATTCCGGCACAGGCAGCAGCTCGGGCGCACCCGAAAGCACGATGTATAAAAGTTAAACTTATAAACGGAGATGCCGAAATGAATAATAAATTAGGTTTAGTATCAATATCCTTCAGAAAGCACAGCCCCGAGGAAATACTTAAAGCCATAAAGGCTGCGGGGCTCGACTCCGTTGAGTGGGGCGGCGACGTTCATTCGCCTCACGGAGATACGGAAGTGGCAAATGCGGTAAAAGCGCTCTCCGATGCTTACGGTATTTCTATCCCCGAATACGGCTCATACTACGCAATAGGAAAAAGCGAGCCCGAGCTTTTTGAGAAGGTACTTGCCTCCGCTCGCGCACTCGATACGAAGGTTATCCGAGTATGGGCAGGACAGGGCAAGCCGAGTGACACGTATTCCTCTGCCGAGTACGAGGCGGCAGTTGCCGACGCAAAAAGAATATGCGATATGGCGAACGATATAACCGTTGCTCTTGAGTGCCATCCGAACACCTTGACGGACGAGTATCACACGGCGCTTCAGTTTATACAAGACGTCGGACGGGATAACCTTAAAATGTTCTGGCAGCCGAATCAGCACAGACCGCTTGAATATAATCTCGATGCTATCCGCGCGCTGCTTCCTTATATCGTAAGCGTTCACGTTTTCTCGTGGAAAAGAAAGGAACGCCTGCCTCTGGAGTCGCTCGCTGACCATTGGCAGAAATACATAGAGCTTCTCTCCGAAAAAGAGATAAATTATATGCTCGAGTTTATGCACGACGACCACATAGAAACCCTGAAAGAAACTGCAAAAACTTTAAAAAGTTGGTTTGAATAATCAGAATTAGCAAACTATTATTTACATTATCGGTTATTCCAAATAAAAAGCACATTATAAACATCAAATCCGAGGAGAAGCAAATTGAACTCACAAACATACAGTTTAGGATTTAAAAGAGCAGCGGGTATACTTATGCCGCTATCATCACTCCCCTCCCCCTACGGTATCGGAAATATGGGGCGCGGAGCATACGAATTTATTGATTTTTTAGTATCCTGCCACCAGAAGTGCTGGCAGGTTCTCCCTCTTAACCCCACCTCATATGGGGATAGCCCCTATCAATCCCCCGCATCCCTTGCGGGAAACCCATACTTCATAGACCCCGAAACCTTACACGCCCGCGGGTTAATCACGAAGGAAGAATTAAAAACCGCAAAATTTTCTGCCGCTACCGTTGACTACGGTTGGCTCTTTAATACGAGGTACGAGCTTCTGCGCGCGGCATACTCGAGATTTGTACCGGACGCCGCCTATCGCGCCTTTTTACGCCGCGAGGCGGATTGGATCGATGACTACGCGCTCTTTATGGCGCTTAAGGTCAAAAACTCCTATCGCTCGTGGCGAGAGTGGCAAGTCGACGAAAGAAATTACAATGCCGCAAAGAAAAACGCGAAAGCTCTTTCAGACGAGTGCGACTTCTGGCGCTGGGTGCAGTTTGAGTTTATGACAGAGTGGCAAAAGCTCCTCTCCTACGCGCACTCTCGCGGTATACTCATCATTGGTGATATGCCGATATACGTCGCTCATGACAGTATGGACGTTTGGCGCTCACCCGAGGAATTTCTACTTGACGAAAACTACGATCCCACGACCGTTGCGGGATGCCCGCCCGACGCGTACTCCGAGGACGGTCAGCTATGGGGAAATCCCATATACAATTGGGAGCATATGAAGGCTAACGGCTTTGATTGGTGGTGTCGCCGTGTCGGAGGAGCGTTCAAGCTTTACGATATACTTCGAATAGACCACTTCCGCGGCTTTGCGAGCTTCTACTCAATTCCCTACGGTGACGAAAACGCAAAGCGGGGCGAATGGATAAGCGCACCCGGGCGCGAGCTCTTTGATAAAATAAAGGAGGTCTACCCGGGGGGGAAGATCATAGCCGAGGACCTCGGCTTTATAACCGATGACGTAAGAGAGCTTCTATCATACACGGGCTTCCCCGGAATGAAGCTTTTGCAATTCGCGTTCTTTGAGGAGAACAACGAGTATCTGCCGAGGACATACACGACGGACAACTGCATAGTATACACCGCGAGCCACGACTCGGATTGCACAAGAAGCTGGGCGGCTGCCCTCGAAGGTGCTACCCGTTCGCGATTTTTGCGCGAATGCAAGCGCGAGCGCGGCGAAAGCGCGACCACCGCTTTGATAAGACTCGCCATGAACAGCAAGGGCAAGCTTGCGGTAATTCCCATTCAGGATTATCTTGAGCTCACGAACGAACGCGGCAGAATGAACACCCCCTCGACGGACAGAGGAAATTGGTGCTTCAGAGCGCCTAAGGGATACAGAAGTGATAAGGTCATCGACAAAATCACCGCGATTACGAAGAACGCCAAACGCGCATACAGAAAAGCAAAATGAGCTATATAATTTTTGATCTTGACGACACACTGTTACCCTTCAACAAAGAGGTGAGCAACTACACGAAATCCGTCCTTGAAAGGCTTCGCGCGCTCGGTCACAGGATAGTTGTAAACACCGCGAGGAGCAAGCTTCACGCGCAGCGCATTATCGACAGTATACGCCCAGACTTTTCAATTCTTTGCGGCGGCGCGGGTATAATAGATAAGGACGGCAATTACATTTACAGGTGCGAGGTCCCGAAAGAAACGGTAAAGGCTCTGTCCGACGAGCTTATCTCCCTAGGAAAATCCGTTTCGGTGCAGTCTGACACCTATCTTTATACGAATGACGGGAGCTTCGTCCGCTTTGACGTAAAGCTCGTTGACCCGAAAACGTTTTCATTTGATTTCCCTGCGGAGAAAATACTCCTTAAGCTCACGCCCGGCGAGAGCGAGCACTTTGCAAAGAAGTACGGTCTGCGCTCGGTTTCCTACTTTGGCGGCCCGTCATACAGATTCAGCCACCCGAACGCGACGAAGGCTCTCGGTAACTCCGCGCTGGTTAAAATGTTCGGTGATACCGAGGAGGATATCGTCGCCTTTGGTGACGACGTAGGCGACGTTGAAATGCTTCAGAGCGCAGGCGTCGGCGTTATAATGAAAAACGCAAAGGACGAGGTCAAAAAGCTCGTCCCCCGCATATCGGAATACACCTGCGAGGAAGACGGAGTTGCAAAATTTTTGGTAAAGCACTTCGGACTTGACGATTCCACATTCAAAATTGAATAAAGAAAAAAGCTCAAAGCTCACGATTTAAGGTGAGTTTTGGGCTTTTTAGTTAATACCAATACAAATTATTAATTATTATTAATAGTTTCACCAAAGGATGGATTTTCTTTTGGACTTATGCTAGAATAAACCTCGCTGACTTTGGACAGCCAAAGCCGAAATACAAATTCGAGGTAATTAATGTTTTCTTACAGAAATAAGGCAACAGCCTGCGGTATGTGGTCTGTCACGTATATTATAGCGCTCGCTGTAACTATTGCGTGCGTGGCGCTCGCGCTTTACTTTTCAAAAAACATATCAAGGCGCGGTGTTAAGCGCGTGCTTATAGGCTCAAGCATCTTTACTATATCCACGGAAATAATTAAAATGATATTCGTCGGCGTTACATACGGAATTGACGAGGTAGAATTTATTCCGCTGTACTTTTGCTCTTTGTTTATGTACTCAACCGTTCTTGCGGTTTTAAAAAACGATACTCTGCGCAACACGGGGCTCGCATTTCTGTTCTTCGGCGGTATCATCGGAGCTTCGGCATTTTTCGCATACCCATCCGCCTGCATTCCGAATTATCCTATCTACCATTTTATGTGCCTACGCACTATGATTTTCCACGGACTTATGATATACGTCGGTATCACCGTCGTGCGAAGCGGCTACTACAAGCCGGATATCCGTCACTTCAAAAATTACGCCGTTGCGCTCTCGGCGGTCGGTATCGGTGCATATATTCACAATAAGCTTCTCGGTACAAATCTTATGTATATCTCAAAGCCTCTCGGTCTTGAGATTTCAAAATGGGCATACGAACTTTCGCCCGAAATCTATCCCTTGATATTTATGATACTACAGATAGCAGTTCCGTTTTTCGTAAGCTACGGTATCTTTTCACTTATAATGATTATAGAATGTCGAAAGGCGGAAAAGCCTTTTCGTGGCTGATAAATTAGCCGAACAAAAAGCCCCAAGTGGCTTTTTGTATCTATATCATTGCAACAGAAATCGACAAATTTACCTCACGAAATTTGTTCGCAAATCTTGCATTTGCGGTCGAAATTTGGGAAATTTCGACTTTCGATTGTCGTTATAAAGCTTGCGATACAAAAACGAGCAAAAAAAACAACACGGTTAATTAAAAAACAGAAAAATAAAAGGAGCTAATTATGTTTTCAACAAATCATTTTCTTTGGCTCGGACTCTGCGCCGTTCTTATCGGCGGACTTCTTTTCGCAGCCAAAAAATTCAACTTCTCATTCAAAACCGCAACATATATCGTAGCGGGTATCAGCCTTGCGAGCGAGCTTTGCAAGATATTTACTCACATTGACAATATCTATGATTCAAATAATAATCTTGACGGCGGAGTTCTCGGCGCGCAATTTCTCCCCTTGCACCTATGCTCGATTTTGATTTTCCTCTTCTTCTATCTTACGGTAGCGAAAAATGAAAAGCTGATCGAAACAATCAAAAGCCTTATAGTACCCGTAGCAATTCTTGGTGGAACAATGGCTCTCCTTATCCCCACAAGCGGCGTGAACTTTGCAAAGCCGTACGCATATCAGTGCTTCATCTACCACGCGGGTATCATCTGGTATGCCCTCTATCTGCTTATGACCAAACAGGTGAAGCTCGGGCTTAAATCATATAAAAACAATATGATAATTCTTTTCTCCGCGCTCTTCGTTATGCTTTGGGTAAACAGCGCCCTTCAGGTATACGATACAAACTTCTTCTACGTTGTAAGACCGCCTATGGACAATCTGCCATTGCTCAATCTTAACAACGGCTGGCACGTCTATTTTATTACGCTCGTCGCTGTCGCATTCGTTCTGTTTACCGCATTCCACGTTCCGTTTATTGTTAAAGATATAAAAGCAAAAAATAAAAAGCTTTAATTATTTAATCCGCATAAAAGTCGGCAAGGGCACTGTGAACAAGTCCGTTTAAAACGGACAACCTAAAAAATAGCCTCCTATGGTAGAATTAAAATAGTACCATAGGAGGTTTTTTCATATCAATTTTACAGTACAATCATACTTCAACAAGTATAAACGGTTTATTTACTTTTTTGCAATATTGCAGAGTATACTTTGCTCCTTTTGATGTGCCATCCCATATAATCAGTACGAAATCCGCAATTTCAACCATTTGCTCGTTACGCTTAAGCGGAGCTGACCTTCCAAACAAGTCATATCGAGGACGCAAAATTATTTTTGAAAGTCGGTGACTGTCTGCATAGTTTTCTGCCAAAGTGTCAACTCCTTCGGCTCCGCCACTGATAACAGTATCAACATCGGATGAAATATAAGGCGCTAAATCAAAATCTGTAATACTTCTTGAACCAACAACACATATTTTCATAGAATATACCCTCTTTTATAAATATATACTTATATAAGTATATACCAAAATAGAGAAATTGTCAATTAGGTATATATTCGATAAAATATATATCAAAGGAGGGGTGCTTATGGTACGTTTAATTATTGATAAATACTTGGATAAATGTGGCATTACCCGATATGAATTAGCCAAGAGAACAGAGGTCAAATTTCAAACGATAGACCGCTACTATAAAAATCGAGTTATTCGCTATGATAGCTATATTTTAGACCGCATATGCGTAGCTTTGAATTGCAGCCTTAGTGACATCATTGAATACGTGAAGGATGAACATTCCGCAGATTAATGCTGCTAATCTTATATGGTATTTTGTGTAATTTTCGCAAAAAACAGAGATATTGACTACTTTTGTTTGCAATATCTCTGTTTTTCTTTTGTTATTAAATTTATCTCTTTTATTATTTCAGTTTTATAAACCGTTTTAACCTCTTATCTCGTACTTAGGATAAACTCTTCCGGGTACGGGATTTTTATCGGGTTTTACGTCGATTTCAAGCTTTGCCGAGCGAAGTCCATAGCACTTTGCTATAAGTGTTGTTTTTCCCGGTCGCTCGGGGAGGATAGCGCAGAGCACTCTACCCGCTCTCATACGTCTGTCGGGGCAGGCGGGCGGCGTGTGGTCTGTATTGTCCGAGCCCGTACCAACTACGGTTACACCCCTATCCGTGATAAATGATATCATACCCTCGGCATCCGGAACCTCTCTTCCCTCGCTATCCACCATATAGCAGGTAACGAGAGCGAGATCCTCTCCGTTAGCCGAGAGATCGTCACCGTTTTCAAGCCTCAGTGCAAGAGATACGGGCTTGCCCGTGGTTTCACGGCAGCACTCGGCGATAGCTTTGCCGTCGGCATCATATCCGACGCAGGTAAGCTTACCCGCCTCAAACGGAACGTGCCACTCGTGGTGAACGTATTTTTCTGTCTTTTCTCTACCAAGACTCTTGCCGTTTAAGAAAAGCTCTACCGAGTCGCAGTTATCGTAAACGAAAACCTTGACAACGTCGCCCTCTTCCATATTCCAATGCGGAAGAATATGCACCGTAGGCTCGGCCGAATAATAGGTCTTTAACTGATAATAAGAGTCCTTCGGCTGAAGATAAAGGTCGATAGCACCTGAGCACGAGCAAAGACGCGGCCATACCGCCTCGCCGAGATACTCAAACGCAGACCAAACGAACCAGCCGAATATCCACGGTCTTTCTTTAAAGTGAGTAAAAACGTTTTCGTGGCTTTGGAACCAGTTATTCGTATCTCTGTCATACATCTCTCTGTATCCTCTTGACGGACTGTCACCGTAGTACCAACCGCGCGTTCCGCTTGCCGCCGAGCACTCGGATACGAAGAAAGGCTTATTCGGGAATTTTTCGTGCAGATAATCGTAAAGGTGCGGATTGTAGTTAACGGCAACGAGGTCGGAGCAATCATAGACCGTGCACTGCTCGGGCGCTTTGTCATTCGCCGTCATAACGGGGCGCGTTCCGTCGAGTCTTTTGACCTCGAATATCATATTCTGTGCAATCCGTCTGCCCTCGTCGGTTATAAAGTAATGCTCCTCATTGCCTACGCTCCACATTATTACGGATGGACGGTTTCTGTCACGTCTTACGAGGGCAGCAAGCTCCGCCATATGAGCGGGAGTCGAGGAAAAATGCCTTGTTTCCGCCATAACGAGCATACCGTATTCGTCAAACGCGTCCATCATTGCCTCGTCCTGCATTGAGTGCGCGCAGCGGTATGCATTGACTCCCATTGACTTGATCATACGCACCTTATAGCGCATAACGTTATCGGGAACTGCCTTTCCCGTAAGACCGAAGTCCTCGTGACCGCAAATTCCGTTGAGCTTAAGACTTCTTCCGTTAAGGAAGAATCCGCTTTCGGGATAAAACTCAATAGTTCTGAACCCGAATTTATCATATCTCTCATCGGCAAGCTCGCCGCCGCAGTATACTCTCGTTCTCGCGCGGTAAAGCTTCGGCGAATCTATATCCCAAAGCTGCGGTGACTCACACGTCATCGAATACTTTATTTCCGCATTACATCTGGCAGGCGCGGAAAGCTCACCCGATGCGGATGCTATGACCTCGTCCGACTCAGAGAGTATCTCGGTAGTTACCGTCGCGGCGCAAGCCGTATAATTTCCGTTTCTTATCTCTACCGAGGTTGGAATCTCCCACGTATCCCCGTCGAGCCTTTTCGGCGCGAGAAAAACTCCGTCGCGCGCGACCGAAAGCTGCTCCGATACGTTAAGGTACACCTTATGAGTAATACCCGCGCCGTTATACCACCAGTTTTCAATAGTTTCGCAGGTTACGTGAACGGCGATAACGTTATCGGCGCCGTCAAATTTTATAAAGTCCGAAATATCAACTACGATAGGAGTATACGCAGTCATACTTCTCGTCATATACACGCCGTTGAGGTATATATCGCACTCGGTGGATACGCCGAGAAATTCAAGCTCGACTCTCTTTCCGCGCCACTCATCATTGGCTTTGAAATGCTTTCTGTACCACGCGGGATGATACTCATAGAAGCCGAGCGCATTGTTTCCGCTCTCGGTAATAGGCGAGTTCACGATATAATCGTGCGGAAGCTTTACGGTATCCCATCTCTCGTGAGTTATCATATGCCCGGGGCGTCCGCCAAAATCGTTCGGTTTATCATCGTAATTTATCGAAGCGGGACCGCGCCTGTAGGTTTCGGTCTTTGCCTCTGTGTATACGGGGCCCTTCACCGCAGGCCTTTCGGTTTCTATCTCCCCGTCGTGAAAAAGCCATTTATCTACGAAAAGTATTCTTTCGCTCATATCAAATCTCCTCTGAAAAGCCTTCAAAGCTATCGTATCCTATCTTTTTAATATAAGCAAGGTATTCTTTATAATCAATATCTATAATATTCGTCATATAATGGTTGGAGTATTTCTTGCCGTCAAGCTCCCATTCTATGTAAAGGAAGCGCTTTTCACCGTCATTTACGGGAATTTTTGCGACACGGGTGGCACTTTCTGCCAAAGCAGTAACCTCTCCCGAGAGAATCTTCTCACCGCGCGTCAAATCGGTTACGGTATATTTCAAGGTCTTGTTTTCCGCAAATTCATTCACCGCGCAAAGCTCTGCCTCTCCGCCAATCGGCTCGTCAAACGCGAGAAGCACGGGATTCTGCGAGCGCTTGATATAATGGTACGCGAGCTTCTTTATTCCGTAGTAATCAACGACCGCGTCGGAAAACTGCGGCCATCCGTCGATCAAGTTCCACCAGATAATCCCCGTCCTTCTCCACTTGCTGACGCGAAAACGCTCGATGAAGTATTTTTTAGCCTCAGCCTGAGATATCTGACTCGCCTTAGCGAAGTCGGCGAGCGTATTCGGCACGCTCTTACCGAATAACACGCTTACCTGCTTAGCCATAAGCTTTATTCTGTACGTATACGGAGAGTCAAGCTCGGGGGATGCCGCGTGATAGCGCCACATATCGTTGTCTATTCCTTGCCAGGTCTCGGAATTCTCCGCCGTCCATACGTAAGCCTCGGGAATAAATCTCTTCACAGAGTCGGGCGAGTTGCACGCGTGATATCCCGTTTCGGATGCGAAGCAGCATACGGAATTTTTATAGAAGTTACCCTTGAAGTAATCCCTCGGGCCCCAGAGGTGATCCTCGGTAGGCTTCATGCCGCTTTTGTATGCAGCCTCGTCTATATACGGAGATGACGGAAGGTAGGGGCGTGTGAAGTCGTGCATACGTAAAATACGCGGAATAAGCTCTCTCGTTATCGTGTTGCCGTTAGGATCTCTCGGCATACGGTGGTTCCAGAAGATCGCTATGTCGTTCTCATTATCTCCCGCCCATACAAGGAGAGATGGATGGTGGCGAAGTCTTTTAACTACCGACTCTATCTCGGTAGCAAGACGCGACGCAAACTCACTGTCCTGCGGATATATACCGCAGCCCATACAGAAGTCCTGCCAGATAAGTATTCCCTCTCTGTCGCAGAAATCGTAGAGCATATCGTTCTCGTAAACGTTGCCGCCCCATATTCTTATAACGTTGCAGTTTATGTCCGTCAGCAACGGAAGTATCGCGGGAATTCTTTCCGCGTCCCTCGAATGAAGAGCATCGACGGGCACCCAATTCGTACCCATAAGGAAGATGCGCTTGCCGTTGACCTTGTAGCAGAACTCACCGTTCCCGTCCCCGTCTATATACGACGTTCTGATAAGCTCCACCGTGCGTATACCGAGGGTAGTATTATACTCATCAATAACCTCGCCGCGATAAAGAAGCGTCACCGTTACACAATAAAGATTCTGCTCTCCCCGAAATCTCGGCCACCAGAGCTTCGGCGCGCTTACCGATATAACTCCGTCATACGAGGTGTGGTAAAGCAGGCACTCATATGAGAACTCGCTCTCGCCCGAGGCGCCGTTTATCCTGAACGAATAATCGGTGCATTCATCGTTATCTATCACGCAGGAAATATTGAACCTGAGCTTCGCCTCGCTCTCGTTGCATTTCGTCGTATAGATAAAGAACTCGGTTATTCTTTCGGGCTTCTTATCTACTATGTAAACGGGCTTCCATATACCGAGAGAAACTATTCTCGGCATGATATCCCAGCCGTACATATGCGGAGCCTTTCTTATATAAATCGACTCGCTGTTATAACGCTGAGAGCTCTCGTTTGCGGTATGGGCGTATTTTCTCGCCTCAATTACCGCAGGGCGGATATGAACGGCAAGCTCGTTTTTGCCGAGCTTCAGCGCGGATTTAACCTCAAAGGAGTGCGGGATAAACATATTATCCGTCCTGCCTACCTTTTTGCCGTTAAGATATATCTCGGCGATAGTATCAAGCCCCTCGAATACAAGCTCGGGCGCGGCATACTCGCCGCTATACTCGAATTCCTTTATATAAAACGCGTGCAGATATTCGCAATCTCTCTTCGCGTGATTTCCCGCATAGAAGGGGTCATCTATCTTCCCCGCGCGCTCAAGGTCTATCTCAAGATTTCCGGGTACCGTCGCATCTATTATGTCGTAGCCGCGGAGAATAAGCTCATCGGTTGACGAGCACTCGCCGTCGGTGACGTACTTTTTGTTTTTAACGAAGATAAGCTTCCAATCATTGCCGCAAAGATCTGTTTTTTTCATAAAAAGCTCCAATCACTTCTTAAGGCGGCATAATCAAGCTTCGCCGCCGCTCTGCGTTAATCCTAGCACATATACCCGACAAAAGTCAAGATAAATAATAAATATAAGCAATATAAGCGAAATATAAAACAATAAAATATATATTGACTTTTTCATTCGCGAGTAATATAATAGTTAGCGGAAAACCTTGGGGCAGACCCTTTGTGAGGAAAAAATGAAAAGACTGATACATATAATGAAGGCGAACGCCGTAATGTTTATAGCAATGGCGCTTGCCGCGGTAACGATGATAATAGTTCCGCCCGACGAAGAATATATCGGGTATTTCGATTTCAAAACGCTCACCTGCCTTTTCACCGTACTGTGCGTGGTGTGCGCCCTTCGTAACGTAAGATTTTTCTACACTCTCGCAGAAAAGATAATAAAGCGCTTTAAGAACGCAAGGCTCGCGGTCTTAGCTCTCGTTTACATCACCTTTATCGGCTCGATGCTGATAGCAAACGATATGGCGCTTCTCACCTTTCTTCCGCTCGGTTACTTTGTTCTCGTCAGCTCAAAGAAGGAAAAGTATATGTGCGTGACCTTTATTCTGCAGAACATAGCGGCAAACCTCGGCGGTATGCTTACCCCATTCGGAAATCCGCAGAATCTTTATCTCTACTCGCGCTTTAATATTCCCGACGGCGAATTTATGCTGATAATGCTCCCCTGCTTCCTCTTAGCCATACTGATGATAACTGCCGCGTGCCTTATATTCATAAAGCCCGAGCCGCTTGAGGTAACGGGTGTTGAAAGACGTCTGCCGCCCGTCAGAGTATCGGTATATCTTGTTCTTTTCGCATTCTCCATACTCTGCGTATTCAGATTTATACCGTACGTTTTCGCGCTTATCATCATACCTGTGGCAATTCTTTTGATGGACAGACGCGCCCTGCTCGACGTCGACTACGGTCTGCTCTTGACCTTTGTTTTCTTTTTCATCTTCTCGGGAAATATGGCGAGAATAGATGCGGTTCGCGACCTGTTTTCAATGCTTCTCGACAAGAGCACGCTCGTAGTCAGCGCGATTTCCTGCCAATTTATGAGTAACGTTCCGACGGCAATTCTGCTCTCGCAGTTTACGGATAATTATAAGGAGCTTCTGCTCGGTGTCAACATTGGCGGATGCGGTACGATAATATCATCTCTCGCGAGCCTTATCACCTTCCGCGAGTACGCGCAGCACAATCCGGGTAAAAGCGGAAGATATCTTCTCGTATTCTCTGCCTTCAATTTCACTTTCCTTATAACTATGTTGCTCTTCTCTTTGTTAATAATCTAAAAATACACAATTTGAAATCTTTAGTTTACATATTTTAAATAAAATGCAAAAAAATCCACGCAGAGTGCGGAACGAATCCGGGTGTCACATCTGCGTGGATTTTTTGTTTATTATACTTTTTTCAGCCGATCATTCGGTTACAACGAGAACTTCTGCATCGCCGCCGACAAGAGGAAGGATATTTCCCTCTATCTCCTTGCCGTTAACAAGTATCTTTTTAACACGGGTGCCGCCGTTTTCAATTGTAATATGATAATTCGTGCCGCGGAAGCTCTTATCTATCGAAGCGGTCTTCCAGGAGGGAGGAAGGCAAGGCTTTACAAAAAGACCTTCCATTTCGGGAAGAAGACCGAACACGTAATTTACCATACTCTTCTGGAACCACTGACCTGCAGCAGTTCTCCAGCTCTGGCCGGGTGTTCCGTAGCGGTATCCCGTCTGCTTGCCGAAGTAGGAGTTACACATAATATAGGGCTCTGCTCTTCCGTCAACGACCTTGTTACGGAAAGGAAGGATGCACTCGATATCAGCCTCAACTCTGTCAGCTCTGCCCAGCATAGCGTCAGCCGCTATTTTCCAAGCTATCGTATGAAGATATACGCCGCCGTTCTCGTGGATACCTGCGTGCTTTGTAGTAACGCTGCCTATGCCGCCGTCCCACTTAGTATATGCGGGGCTCGAGATAACCGTACCGAGAGGATCGGAGAGGTACTTTTCAACGGCATCCATAGCCTCGACCTCTCTGCCCGTTCTCGAAACGCCCGAGAAGACGGACCATATCTGCGGGATAAGGAACATTTTTCCTTCAACGTTTTCCTTCGAGCCTATCTTCACGCCCTTATCGTTGATGGCGTCGATATAATATTCGCCGTCCCAGCCGAACTCCTCGATAAGGTCGCGCATCTCTTCACCGCGCTCAAACGCCGCCTTTACGTCATCGGGCTTGCCGTTTATCTCTGCGATCTCGGCAAAGAACTTGTTTGCCCTGTACCACGCGATAGAGAGCCAGATAGAAACGCCCTTACCCTCCATACCTGCGAGGTTCATGCAGTCGTTCCAGTCACCGCCCCATATTCTGACGAGTCCGTGGTGCCCCTTGAAGTTATAAAGGAACTCAACCGAGCGCTTGAGATGCTCGTAAATCGTGCCGACCGTGCCATCATTGAAGGGTACCTCGATATCGAGAATTTCACGTTTGCCAAGCTCCTTGAGCACCGACATTGCGGTGAAGTTGAGCCATACCGTATTATCCGAGAAGTTATTCGGCTTTATCTGTCCGTCAATAAAGGTTCTCGGAGCGTATCCGTCGGAATACTGATAAGAAAGAATTCTCTTAAGTCGCTCGAGCGCAAGCGTGGGATTGATGCAGGCAAGGCAGTCGGTATCGCTGGTCATATCGCGGTATCCGTTGTGTCTTACTCTTGCCCAGCGCGAGCCGAGGTTTGACTGATGCTTGAGCCACTCGAACATATTGTTGAGCATCTCGTCGGGAGTATTGATAGTTACCGCCTCGACCTCGGAAGTGAACTTCTCGAGAACGGCTTTGCTCTCCTCGTTGAAGAACTCGGGATTTGCGCACTTGTTCTTCATCTGGTCAGCCTCGTCGAGCGAGAACGCGATACCGACGATATATACGACCTCGCGCTCCTCACCCGGAGCGAGAGTTATCTTTTTCTCCATAGCGTAAGCGAGCTTCTCGCCGCAGCCGATAGTGTTATTGCAGCCGCCCTTATTCAAAATATCGGGGTAAGCGAACGAGCCGTAAGGACCTACTATCGCGTTATACGCGCCCGCAAAGCCGTCGCAGCCGCCCGATACGCCCATAAAGCCGTGAGCTCTTACGCCACGGCCGCCGAAGTTCGCGCCCTTTTCGATATAAAGAAGTCCGCGCGCCTCGTCGTATTTCGAGGTCTCGGTGTTATAGCCCTGTCTTGCATATCCTGCGTCAAAATCGCTTCCGCAGAACGCAAGTACGGTAAGTTCTCTTTCCTTATCGGTAAGGTTCTTTACCTTAACGCTCCAGAGCTCGCACGCAAGCTCTCTCGGAACGAAGATGCTGACGGTAGAAGCAATACCGCACTTCTCGGTATAGAGCTCGCTCTTACCTCTCTTATGTACACAGTGGTAAGCGTCCCTCTTTTCGTTAACGGGAAGACCGCCGATACCCCAGCTTGCCTCGCCCTCGGTTATAAAGAAGCCTCTGTCATGCACGAGCTTGATACGCCTGCCGAGATTATCCTGAAGGAAGCTCTCGCCTGCGCATACCTGCGACGTATACGTAATATAATTATCATTCCAGAAATAGTTATACCAGTTTCTCGGAATATCAGCCTCGGTTATGCAAAAATCCGAGCTGCCGGGTATGTAATGACCGTATTGCTTACCCATAATAAAATCTCCTTTTTTACGGCTCTTTGCCGTTTTGTTCTATTGTACCACAGTTTTTTTAAAATAGCAATATTTTTTAATATTTTAAGCCGAAATACGTAAGTCCGGAATCATACGTTTATCCAGCCGACCATTCTCCACGCGCCGTCCTTAAGCTCAAGCACCAGCGTCGCGCAGTTTCCGCAATGAACCTTCTTTTTTGGGATATCAACGCCGAAGATAACGCTCAGCGCGCTGGTGAGGAATCCGCCGTGCGAAAATGCGGCGATGTTTTCATACTGCGAGCACGCCACAAGCTTTAAGAAGCTCTCTATCCTCTCGCGGAATTCGGCAACGCTTTCCCCGCCGATAGACGAATAGCCGTCCTTAAGAGAGGCGAGAAATTCCGCCCGCTCGAGGCCTATCTGTTTTCCTTCAAGGCTGCCGAGCCCTATCTCGCGAAGGAGCGGAGTCGTTTCGTATTCATAGCCGGGGCTGTCTCATTAAGAATTCAGGCATATCAATGATAAATCGGTAAAGCACGGTTGTAATTACACGATTTGCGAATTCTTAATGAGATCAGAACCTTGGGGCGAACGGATTTAGAGCAGAAAGCGTCGTTCGTGACCGA